>CAYSEO010000323.1:0-5314 GCA_964429885.1 uncultured bacterium | reverse complement strand
ATTGCTTTGACACGCACTATATAGACTGTATAAATGTTTTTGCTGATCTACTTATCGATGGTGAGAAGTCAGCATCAAAGTCAAAGATTTCACAACTAGGGTGGATCAAGAACAAGGATGGCACGGACAACAAGAGTAATGTACCCAAGACTTTTCTTAAAATGCCCTACTCTACACTAGTACACGGTGGCTGAAATAGATCTACCATAGGAGAATGAGCTTTCTACAGGCTGAGTTACAGCAATTAGTCAATCGACTCTGGCACCAACTCAAGCTCAAGCCAGAAGGTAGGGTTAGGGAGTGGAGGTGCCCTTTAGAACCGGATCCGATAGTCCAAGGCGCCGCTATTATTGCCCTCTAGATCGGTAGTGATCCGCAGTAGAGTCCGGGGGCTGAGCCGGTAGCGGGCATTGTAACGGGTCGGTTGAGGATCGGTGAGGGGAACACTACTGGAGACAGAAATGCTACGGGTCAGATCCTTGACCAGCTCTGCCTCTAAGCCGACGTTTTGAACACTGAGGGCCTCCGATTCCACCTGAAAGGTAGGACCGATCCGGATATCATCCAACCCCACAGCATCCCCCAAGGTGTTCAGTACCCCTTGACTGGCAGCCCCGGCTAACCCCGCTCCTGTCCCGATCGAGGCCGCTGTGGTGGTGGCCAAGAGAGCGATGATCTCCCCCTCACCTCGGGCTGGCAGACTGCTCAAGGAGATGACATCGCTTTGGGGATCTAGCTCACTCAATTCACTAGCCCGTCCCTGGACGCTGGCCCGGATCTCGATGGTCTGGGAGTTGACAAAAGCTGGATTGGTCCCATCTTGGGTTCCAGGTTGAGATCCAGCAGCTGCGCCGACCTCGGTGACGCGGGTGAGCAATTCTAGATCCAAGAGGGGATCCAGGCCGCTTGCCGGATCGAAGGTGGCGGTGTTGGGCTCAGAGCGATCCAGACGAAAGCCGCTGCCGATGGGTAGATCGATGCCGCCCCGTGTCAGAGAGATGGTGCCATTGGGTTGCAGATCGTCAAGGCTGCCGCCAATAAACAGTTCCCCCGTGGCCTCAAAGCTGAAGAAGTTCTCCCAGCCTACCGTGATCCCTTCTCCAACCACCAGATCCAGCTCTCCAAACCGTAATGGGATCAGGGGTTCTTCCTGCTGTTGATTGGCTGCATCAGCTGTGGGCAGAGGTTCTAAGAGGGGCTCTTGAAAGGCCTCCAGTCCCTCGATGTCAACGCGGGGGTTGGTGGCTTCCGGGGGTGGAGTGGTCTGTCCTGCTGAGCCACCTTCCCCAGGACTTAGATCTACATTGCCTTGAGAGACCGAGATCTGGCCTTCCACTAGGGGTCGGGTCAGGATGCCTCCCACCAGGATCTCGCCATCCACCTTGCCCTGATAGAGACCGGGCACATCTAGATCCACTTGATTGAGCTGCACGGTCAGGGGTTGAAAGTCCCCTCGCTGGCTGAAGGCTCCCCGTGAGTTGATCGGCAATTGACCGGAGGCGGAGACGGTGCCCGATCCCACCTGAGCTGTGAACTCAGGCACCTCCAGGAGACTCATATTGAAGTCCACTCGACCATTCAGATCCACGATCGGTTCCCCTAAGGCCGCCACCTGGAGGACACCCTGGCTGACGATCAGATCCCCCTGCACAAATGGATCTGCCAGAGTACCCCGCACAGTGACATCGATCTGACTCATGCCCTCCTGCCAGGTGACCTGATCCGTAAAGGCATTGATCAACTGTAGGGCCTCATCCTCGATCACCAGATCCACCTCAACTTGCTCTGTGTCCGCCTGTACCTCCGCCACCGGCAGGGTAAAGGGAACGGTCCCGGAGATCTGCACCGGCTGGGTCTCCTCTGCGATCAAGATCCGGCTGTCCAGATTCCAGATCCCGGCATCGTAGCCCACCTCTCCGGTGGCTGATTGGATCGGTACCCGATTGACTACAGTGTCTTCAACAGAGAAATCCCCTCCGATCTGAGGATCTCTGAGATTGCCCATCAGCTCCAATTGGCTGTTGAAATCTCCGGAGAGACTGACATCCTCGGGTAGAAATCGTTGCAACAGATCCAAAGGTAGATCGGTCACCTGTAGGGTTCCGGATTGGTTCTCTAAGCCCAGTTGGCCCTCGAAGGTGGTGCTACGCTCGCCCGTGCTGAGGTTGAGGGGTTGTAGGGTGAGGGTCTGGTCAGCGTACTGGCCCTCGATCGTGAGGGTCTCGATCTGGAACTCCTCCGCCTGCCAGTTCTGACCTTGGAAGTCCAGATCCACCACGGGTTGGGTGAGGGGACCGGCGATCTGGGCCTGTAAACTGAAATCTCCCTGGATCGAGGTGGGTGGGGGCAGTGGGGATTGCTCCTGATTGGCGTCCGCCTCGAATCGTTGCCGTAGCACCCGCAGATAGTTTCTGACCTGTTCTAGTAAAGGTGCCTGCGGTGATCCTTGTCCATCGGTGGGGGACAAGATCTCTGCTGGACCTGGAGGAGGCAGAGTCAAACCACGGCGGGCCACATCCTCCCAAGTTTTCCATTTGAAGGTGGAGATGATGTCCTGGAGGCGACTTTGGGTGGTACTGATCTGCAGGTTGAGTTGAGGGATCGAAGCGGGATCGGGTGTGGGATCTGCAGATCCCTCCGGGGGTTCTGAGGGTTGAGCTGAGGAGGACTCTGGATCCTCAGGGGATTCTGTCGTTGTACCTGGAGATGAGTCTGCAGCTGAATCAAACTCTGAGATCTGTGCTAAAGCAACCTCTAGCTGTGGAACGGTGACGGTGCCCGTGGCCTGATATAAACTCTCGAACAGTTGCAGATCCGCCTCTGTGATCCCGACTACGCCATCCCCATAGGACAGATCCACCAGGATCTCCCTCACCTCCACTTGAGCGATCTCTAAGGTCTCGATATCCACCCGAGCTTGAGCAGTCTGATCCGCTAAGTTCAGCGAGAGATCCGCAAATAATTCTCCCGCCAGGGTCTCGGCCTCTCCTCCCTCAGCTAAAGCCGCGATGATCTGCAGGGGAAATTGTTCGATGCGGGCTTGGATCTGGTCTCCTGTGCGACTACCCACCAGCTGCAGTTGATCCTGTCGAACGGTCACGGCGATCTGTTGAAAATCAGGGGTGAGCTCGGCTCTGATCTGATCCTGACTCTCCGCCTTAGCCTGTAGATTGATCCCGCCTCCTTCTTGATCCGGCTGCCAGCGGATCGGCCCCTGCAACTCATCAAAACTCAGGCCCACCACTTGAAATCCAGAGAGGGCAGCCTCCCCAGTCACCTGAGGCGCAGTCAAAGATCCCGACACCTGAGCGTCAACCTGAGCCACCCCAGCGATACCCAACTCCGACGGCAACGGTAGCTGAGCCAGATCCACCCCCGGCACATTCAGACTTAGATCCAAGGCCCCCACCTCGAAGGTCTGAGGATCGATGTCGATCTGTCCTTGGGCTTGACCGAGTTCTCCTAACTGCACCTGATCCAGCCGCAGCGCCTCCCCCATCCAAGCCAGCTGTGTGGTGATCGGCTGCGAGATCCCGGCAGATTGTCCCGCCACCTGAGTTTGGATCCCATTCGGCAAGGTGACTGTGCCCTCCGCCCGCAGGCCAGACAGATCAACCCCCTGGGTCTCGCTGCTCATGTCCCCACTCAAGTTGATCTGAGCATTGGCGATCCCTACCGCATCCGCTCGAAAAAAGGAGAGATCGATCCCTTCCGCACCCAGATCCCCTTCCACCAAGCCACTGGCGTACTGACCGTTGAGGTTGATCTGTCCTTGATTCTCCCCCAGCACCAGCTGAGTCTGCGGGATCCCCAAAGTGTCATCGGCAAATTGGATCTGGCCTTGACCTTGGAGATCTCCCTCAGCGATCTGCCATTGCACATTCAGATCAGGTTGTAACTCTGGGGCCTCGAGTTGGATCTGGGCATCTAACTTTCCCAGGCGGGACGGGATCTCCACTCCGTAATTGGCCGCCACCTGATCCAGATCCAATCCTGTCAGATCCAGCTGTCCAGAGGCCGAGATCTGATCCCCGATCTGTACCTGAGCTGATCCCTGCACCCGACCTCCGCCGATCTGCATCTCGATCGCTTCCACCTGAGCCTGTTGATCTTGATAGCTGAACTGGGCCACCAGATCCGACAGAGGCACCTGATCGATCTGGCCTGAGGTCAAAGAGCGGATCTCCCCCGTCACCTGAGGATTCTCCAGGGTGCCTGTAATCTGCAGATCGGCTCGGAACTCCCCTGTCGCCTCCACGGGAAAGCTCAGATCAAATCCCTCCTGCAACTGTGAGATCGATACCTGTGGGATCTCGATCTGCAGATCTAACCCGGCATTCTCTCCATCTCCCAACCCCAAGGTGCCCGTGACTGAGATCGGGATCTGTCCATAACGAGCCTCCAGATCCGGGATCTGGATCCGTTGACCGCCCTCCTGAGCCAGAACCGTCCCCTGGATCCCTGTGAGTGGAAACGGTAACCCTTCCACACCAACAGATACAGAAGACAGATCCACCTCCCCCTCAAACTGCAGCGGCCCCCCTCCGGCAAAATTAAACTGCACATTCAGATCCACATCGCCCCCCAGGATCGTGATCGGGGAGTCCTCCGGCAGTAACGTCGGCACTGGATCCAGGGGCACCTGTTGGGCCATTAGTTGAGCCGATCCACTGCCAGTTTGCAGATCCGCGCTGCCATCGATCTGAAAGGGACTGTCCTGAAATTGACCATTCACCTGAAACGGACTGGGGGCTGACGCCGTCGCTCCCTCCCCCTGGGGCAACCGCACCTGAGCCTGAGCCTGGATCCCTTGCAGCAAGGACAAAGGCCCCTCCGCCGTCTCGATCACCACCTCACCATCCACGATCTGCAGATCCAATTGCCCCAGAGGCAGCGATCCCTCTCCCCCTCCAACAGCCTCCAGATTAAAAGCCAGATTCGATCCGAGGGGTGCATCCAAGGACAGCTGGGGACGGGTGATCTGAGCATTGACCCCCAACTCCCCTTGAGTCAACCAATGACCCAGATCGGCGCTAACCCCAATGGAGTTAATGGAGGCCAACCGCTCCACTTGACTGGGACCCAAACTCACAGACCAGGGCACGATCACCCTCGGATCCCCAATCTGGACCGGACGATCCAACACCGTCTCCAACTGAGCCTGAGCCTGGGGGATCACCTGAGCTTTGACAAAGGATCGTACGATCCAGCCCAGCAACACCGTGCCTCCCACTAGGACGATCCCTGTCCCTACCCCGATCTGGAGGGTGCGACGGAGCCACCGACGTTGGGGTGAGCGCTCAGCGGAGGGGGG
>CAYSEO010000322.1:0-5363 GCA_964429885.1 uncultured bacterium | reverse complement strand
CCCAGTAGCCAGATCAGTGCTCGCCTCACCAATGCTGGAGAGCTGGTCAAACTCCAGTTTCAGGTGACAGCGACGGATACCCCACCCTCCATGAAGCCCCGGCAGGCCATCGGCCAATTGCTGATGTTACAACCAGAGACAGGGGCGATCAGCCTGAGTCTGCCGGTGACCCGTACCCTATTTCGGGCCTTGGGAGGCTATCTCACCTTCAAACAGAAGGCCAAGCAGGGGGAGACCCTGACCATCTACCTCCCTCGCCGAATCTAATTCTGAGCAGAGGGTTATCTAAGGTGAGAGCCCTTGCCCCCCCAAGCTAAACAGTGTCGTCGTGGTTGGAGCAGCGAATCGAGATGGTGTTGGGATCTGAGATCGAGTCTGGGAACTTAAACCTACAGACAAATCCACAACCGGAGGATTCTTTATCCCTGGACTCCCAGGGGTGGGTCTCGTCCCAACAGCTGTCCGCTTTCCTGCATGAGATCCGCAATCCCGTCACCACTCTGAGGACCTTGGCCAAGCTATTGCAGAAGCGACTTCCCTCCGAGGACAGTAACCACTGGATCGGCCACAGTATCGAGCAGGAATGCCATCACCTACAGGATCTGCTGAGCCATTTTGAACAGGAGCTCTCCTCCCCCCAACAACTGCAGTTACAGTCTCTTGATCTAGCCACCTTTCTGCAGGAACACCAGCCGACTTTAGAGGCGATCGCCCTGGATCATGAGCTGAGCTTCCGCCTCGATGGAGTTGGTTTATCCAGCTATCCAACCGTCCACGCTGATCCCTTGGCTCTCCGCCAAGTCCTCGGCAACCTAGTGGATAATGCCTGCAAATACACTCCTGCTGGTGGCGAGATCACGATCCGGCTGAGCAAGAAGGATCAGCAGATCCTCACAGAGGTTTGTGATACTGGAGTTGGGATCGAAGCGGAGGCTCTGGCTCAGATCTTTACCCCCTTCTTTCGCGGAGATCATGATCGTCCTGGTCAAGGGTTAGGACTGGCCATCAGTCGTGATCTGGTCCGGCAGATGGGGGGAGATATCGAGGTGGAGAGTCAACCCAGCCAGGGCTCGATCTTTCGGGTACGTCTGCCTTGTTCATGATCCCGCCGTTCACCGTTCTAATTGAAACATCCTGCAACGATCTGATCTAGATCAGGAGAACAACCATGATGCAAACCGCTGAAACAGGATCCGAGGCCCGTCCCGATCGGGTGTTGTTAGTGGATGATGAGCCCGGTCTGCGGGAGGCTGTGCAAGCTTATCTGGAAGATAGTGGTTTTGAGGTGACCACCGCCGCCAATCCACAACAGGCCTTACAGGTGATCAGCACCGCCCAACCCGATCTGGTGATCTCAGACATCATGATGCCAGGGATGGATGGGTATCAGTTTCTAGAACAATTGCGAGGTTTGGAAACCTATGGTCAGTTACCAGTGGTCTTTCTGACGGCCAAAGGCATGACTGCAGATCGGATCCAGGGGTATCGCTCCGGTGTGGACGCCTATCTGCCCAAACCCTTTGATCCCGATGAGTTAATCGCCATCGTCGCCAACCTGATCGAACGCTCCCGAGCGGTGGCGCCCCCTGCCGTGGTGGCCCGTAAGCTGGACGAGATCATGGGGTTGCTTTCTGAAAACGGCGGATCGGTTGGGACAGAGACCGGACAGGCTCGCCCAACTCAATCTGCAGCTCCCGTGGCTACTCCCCCTCCCCCGATCAATGTGGATCTGACCCAACGGGAACAGGAGGTTTTGGAGAAAGTAGCGGAAGGGCTGATGAATAAGGAGATCGCCAAGCAATTGCAGACCAGCGTCCGTAATGTGGAGAAATACGTCACCCGCCTGCTCAATAAAACCGGCACGAGCAGTCGCACGGAGCTGGTTCGCTATGCCCTCACCTATGGCCTGATCAGTCTCTAGAGGTACGCCAGGCGAGTGCCATCCCCAGATTCCCCACAGTCCAACCCCTGATTGAGACAGTTCTCGACAAACATCATGTCAGAAGACAACAGGACATCACATCTCTTTACAGACCATCAAGATCCCGTGGCGATAGGCAGCCCTGACCCACAGATCTGCTTTCCTGAGAAGGAGATCCCAGGATAAGCCCCGGATCTTGCTATGCTGAGGGGTCCGAATCGTGGATGCAGGAAGAGGTTAATTATGCCGATCGCCGTAGGTGTGATCCAGGCCACCGGGTTTCCCACCGTGTTGGCGGCTGCAGATGCCATGGTGAAGGCAGGCCGGGTGACCTTGGTCCAGTATGGGGTGGCGGAGAGTGGTCACCATTTTGTTGCTATCCGGGGTCCTGTCTCTGAGGTCAAGGCAGGGATGGAAGCTGGGATCCGAGCCGTTGAGGCAGTTTGGGGCAATCAACAGATCATCCACTACACCATCCCCAATCCTCCTGAGAACCTAGAGGCGGTGTTGCCCATCAGCTTCAGTGAGGCCTCCGAATCCTTCCGGGTCTAGCTGTTATAGATCCCAATCGATGACATCATTCAGTAGATGACCCTAGTCCACTCGATCTCAGAAGCAGGAGCCGATCATGTCACAGCAAGCAGTGGGTTCACTCGAGACCAAAGGCTTTCCCGGTGTGCTCGCCGCAGCGGATGCGATGGTCAAGGCGGGACGAGTCACTCTGGTGGGCTATATCCGAGCGGGTAGCGCCCGGTTTGTGGTCACGATCCGAGGGGATGTCTCGGAGGTGAAGATGGCTATGGATGCGGGTGTCGCAGCAGTTGAGAAAGCCTATGGCGCCACCTTAGAATCCTGGGTGATCATCCCTCGCCCCCATGAGAATGTGGATGCTGTGTTGCCGATCAGTTATAGCCGAGAGGTGGAGCAATTCCGGGCCGCCGTGGAAGGTCTGCCCCTACCCTCGGGTAATGGATCTTCCGGTAACTAATGCTCCCTAGGGATCTCTGAGTGCATTTGCTGGGAGAGTCGCCACCTGGTGATGGGAGTTCAGATAGATCTGTAGCACGATCACCTCCTGGGCAGGTTCCTCGATTCGATAGATCAGGCGCAGGGACTCGATCTGAATACAGAAGTACCCTACCAGTTTTCCTTTGAGAGGCAGGATGGTGGGATGACGATAGGGATCTGTCCCCAATAGGTCTCCACAGGCTAAGATCTGCTCCCGGTCTCTGGGATCAGCGGCTTCTAAATAGGAGAGCGCTTGATCGCTGAAGGAGACACTGTACATGAAACGATCCCATCCCTATTGATAGCGTTGCCTAACCTCATCCATGGAGAACATGCGACTCTCGATCACATCGGCCTCGGCTCGCTGTAGATCGCTGAGAATTGTCGGGATCTGCATCAGATCCTGGGTGATGGCCTCGCTCTCTTGATCCAATAGAAACTTGAGAAAGTCAGCAGCACTGGCCAGACGATGTTGGGGAAGTCGAGAGACAAACTCGTGCAGCTGGGCGCGGAGATCAACAGTATCGGCAGGCACCATCTTGGATCTTACTCCTGTTGGACTAACTGTAGAGTAGCGTCACGATTGGGTTGTGCCCACACCACTGTCTCCTGTTTGTAGATCACCATGCCTGGTAAGGATCCTTTGGGCTTATGGACATGCTTGGGGCGGGTATAAACCACGGGGACCTGTTCGCTCAATCGAGCTCGGCTGAAGTAGGCTGCCAGATCTGCCGCCACCTGCAGATCTTGATCCTCGGCTACCTCACCAGGGGGCAACCGTAACAGCACATGGCTACCGGGGATCTCCTGGGCATGAAACCACCAATCCGTGTCCTGTGCAACTCGAAAGGTCAACTGATCGTTTTGATGATTGTTACGGCCCACCCAAATCTCCAGACCTCGGGGGGTATGGAAGCGACGATAGGCGATCTCTGTGGGTTGAGCTTGGGATCTGTCTTGGGGATCGCTGAGCAGTTTTTGTTGGATCAGTTCCCTGCGGATCTGATCTAGGGTCTGCAGATCCTCCACCCCATGGTAGCGATCCAACAGCTCCAAGGCATCCTCCACCTGATCGAGGTAGCGGATCTCATCCTGAGCCGCCTGCCAGAGGGGCAATACCGCATCCCGAGCGCGTTTCTGTTTGCGATGTTTTTTGTAATAGATCTGGGCATTACTGACTGCATTCAACTCCGGATCGAGGCAGATCTCGACGGGCTCGCCGGTCTCGAAATCTGGTAGTGAGATCCGATCCAAGCCCGGTTGCCACTCCTGAAGATGGGCCATGAGCAGATCTGCTAACTGTTTGGCCTCGTCGGCTTGATCGGATTGTTTTAGCTTCTGTTGGAATTGATCCCGCCGTTGATAGAGTTTCTTCAGAACCGATCGGATCTTTTGTTGGAGACGGTGACGTTCTCGGGTGAAGGTTTCTTGGTTGAGCTGCTCGCCGTAGTAGCGCTCCAGTAGGGTATGGATCGACTGCACCGGTTGCTGGAGATCCCAACCCAGCACTGTATAGCCCGCTCGGGTCCAGCCCGGTTGAAGTGATCCGCTCTCCAACCGTTGTAACCATTCCTGCCATCGCTCAAACAGATGCCGCCACTGCTCAGGGGTGAGATCTTCCGTCGCCCGATCTTTGGGGATTCCAGCTTCCTCCACCAGGCTCTGCACCAAACTGCCACTCACCCCTCGGTAGGACTTGAGGATCCGTTTGGAGACGGGGCCGGGGATCAGACTGACAGTCTCTTGCCAATGCTCGAAGGACTCCTCCAGGGAGGGGGGTCTCTCCATGAGGGCAGGTGGGGGTTGGTAGGGCAAACCCGGTTGCACGGGTCGCACGCTGGACTGTCGTTCACTCACTCCATGACCACAGGCAAAGATCATCCCCTGCTGATCCACTAACACTGCATTGCTATAGCGCCCCATGATCTCCAGATACAGATGCCAGAGAGGAGACTCCCCCGGACGACGGGCAAATTGCCAATCCAACACCCGTTCCCAAGGATCCGCTAACTGTAGATCGATCAGGGCCAATCCCTTGAGATTGCGCTGTAGGGGCTGACTGAACTGGAAGGGATCCGGGGCCTTCGGGGGAGGTGCGCAAAGATGGGCTCGGGCCGCCTGAGGATGCCAACATAACAGCACCCAAACCCGTGTCTGTAGGGTCCGTAGGCAGAGACACACGGTCCACAGATCGATCTGTTGCAGGGTCTCCACCCGAGCCGGGAGCCAGTTCTGGGCCAGATCCTGCTGGATCCCCCTCAGGGTGGTTAGATCAACGGGCTGCATAGAGGATCTCGACTCACCAGGACAACCGCCTTAAAAGATCTTAACGCTTGGGGGCTGGTCCCAGCTCCAGAGGTGATCCTAGGGGGCGGTGGATGCGTGCAGGGCTTGGGGCCATGGATACCCGTCTGAGCACCGTCGGCTTCGGCAA
>CAYSEO010000321.1:0-5387 GCA_964429885.1 uncultured bacterium | reverse complement strand
ATGGTCTGGAGATATTAGCATTGGGATCGCGGGCTAGGAATCGATCGAGCGGAGGTTTGGATTGTACGGGTCCAGGAGTATTCTGGGTCCATGTGAGCGGTTACGCCATCTACAACGGTTTGTTGGGGTATCTGCTGCAACACTCCATTGAGGAATGGTTTTTGTGTCTATTACTGACGATCGCGTTGGGCCTTCATCTGGCGATCTCATCGGTGAATCTGCGGGAGCACCATAAGGGAGCTTACGATCAACTGGGACGTTGGATCCTGGCTGGCTCCTTGATCACTGGTTGGATCCTGGGTCAGGTGTCAGCCCTGGGGGTGTTGGCGCTTTCGGTGGTGATCGCCTTGGTGGCAGGGGTGTTGATCCTGACGGTCTTGAATGAGGAATTGCCCTCAGAACGGGAGAGTAACTTTTGGTCCTTCCTGGGAGGCGCTGCAGTATTCACCCTACTGTTACTATCCACAGCCGCCCTAGGACCCGCTCATCATGGTGAGCACGGTGCTCATGCCGAGCATCAAGGGGCAGAGAGCACCCATTCCATTGCGGATGACGCTCACGGTAGCACTGAGGGTTATGAGTAAGGCTCTTGATCTCGGGCTCGGGAAGCGAAGCTCCAACACCTCCGCCCTCATCGTTTAATCTTGTAACCCCTGGATCAGTTGCTCCTGGGCCGATTGCAGAGCCTCCGCCAGCTTCTCTGGTTGCCGTCCACCCGCCTGAGACAGATTGTGACGCCCCCCACCGCCACCGCCTGTGATCTTGGCGATCCCGCCGATGAAGGCCCCCGCTTTCAGACCCTTGCTCTGCACCTGAGATCCAAATGCCGCCACCAGGCTGACCTTATCCTCCGCAGGACTGGATCCCAGCACCACAGCGCCCTGATCGCCAAGCTTTTGTTGCAGATGCTCTGCCGCCGTCTTGAGGGCCTCCGGGGAGGTCTGGCCCAGGGATTGCACCAGGATCTGACAGTTCCCAATGGTCTGAGTTTGCGTCAGAAGAGCATTGGCCTCCGCTAGAGCCAACCGATCGCTGAGCTCCTGCACCTGCTTTTGGGACGCCTTCAGCTGGGCCTGTAGGGCCTGGATCCGCTCCGGCAGCTCCTGGGGCTGGACCTTAAACTGAGCGGCCAACTCCTTGACTACCGCATCTCGCTCGTTCAGATAGCTGAGCACCGCCGGACCCGCCACCGCCTCGATCCGCCGGATCCCCGCCGCGATGCCCGTCTCGGAGAGGATCTTAAAGGCCCCGATCTCAGCCGTGTTGTTGACATGGGTGCCACCGCACAGCTCCATGGACACCCCAGGGAAATCGATCACCCGTACCTCAGCGCCATATTTCTCCCCAAACATGGCCACCGCCCCCTTGGCCTTCGCCTCCGCCAGGGGCATGACCGATACCTGTGCCCCATGGGCCTCCGCGATCCAGGTGTTGACCTGGGCCTCGATCTGTTGCAGCTCCTCCGGGGTCACCGCCCGCGAGCTATGGAAGTCAAACCGTAACCGATCGAAGTCCACCAGAGATCCCGCCTGGGAGATAGACTCATCCACGATCAGCTTCAGGGCCGCCTGTAAGAGGTGAGTGGCCGTATGATTCGCCTGAGCCCGGCGCCGACAGGCCAGATCGATCTGAGCGGTCACCTGATCCCCTACCTGTAGCAAACCGCGCTCCACCCGACCGAAGTGAACGAAGAAGCCAGACTCCTTCTGGACATCCTCGATCCGTACCAATACGGAGTCCCCAGAGAGATAGCCCCGATCCCCGATCTGCCCCCCCGATTCCCCATAGAAAGGCGTGTTCTCCAAGATCACCTGTACCGCATCACCGGCCTCCGCCGACTCCACCAAGCGGCCCTCCCTCAGCAGCGCTTGCACCGTGGTGGCCGAAGCCGGTTGGAAGTACCCCAGAAACTCCGTGCTGTGGATCTTGTCCGCCAACTGATCTAGAGAGCCCTGCACCGTCAGATCAATGGTCTGATGGGCCTCCTGAGATTGTTGCTGCTGCTCCTCCATGGCCCGATCGAACCCAGGCCGATCCACGGTATAACCTGCCTCCGCTGCGATCTCCTCCGTCAGTTCTAGGGGGAAACCATAGGTGTCATAGAGCTTGAAGGCATCCTCCCCCTGGATCACCTGATCCGTCACTGAGGACTGCATCACCTCCAACAATCGCTTCTCGCCCCGCTCCAGGGTCTTGAGGAATTTATCTTCCTCCCGATCCAATTCCGTCTTGATCTGATCGGCCCGCTCCTTGACCTGAGGATGAGCCCGCTCCGCCAACTCAATGGCCGTCTCCACCACCTGAGTCGTAAACGGCTGATGGATCCCCAGTAACCGACCATGACGCACCACCCGCCGGATCAGGCGTCGCAACACATATCCCCGTCCCACATTGGAGGGAATAATGCCATCAGAGATCATATGCATCACCGCCCGCACATGATCCCCGATCACCTTGAGGGACACCTGGGCCTCTGGCTCCACCTGACCATAATCCACTCCCGCGATCGCTGCCGCCTTCTGGAGGATGGGCCAGATCAGATCCGTCTCATAGTTATTGGGGACCCCCTGCAGCACCTGAGCCAGCCGCTCCAGACCGAGGCCCGTATCGATATTCTGTTTGGCCAATGGGGTGAGATGGCCCTTACTGTCCCGATTCAACTCCATGAACACTAAGTTATAGATCTCCAGGAAGCGGGAGCCATCCTCTAAGTCGATCGCCTGATCCCCCAGCTCCGGCTTAAAGTCGTAGTAGATCTCGGAACAGGGGCCACAGGGACCCGTCTCTCCAGCAGCCCAGAAATTGTCCTCCTCTCCCATGCGCTGGATCCGGTGGGGAGGAACACCGATCTGATCCCGCCAAAGGGCGAAGGCATCCTCATCCTCCCGATAGACACTGACGATCAAGCGATCCGCAGACAGGCCGAACACCTCCGTCACCAGCTCCCAGGCCCAGCCGATCGCCTCCGGCTTGAAGTAGTCCCCGAAGCTAAAGTTGCCCAACATCTCGAAGAAGGTATGATGGCGAGCCGTGCGGCCCACATTCTCGATATCATTGCTGCGCACACACTTCTGAGCCGTCGTGGCCCGATCGTAGGGGGCTGGCTGCTGTCCCAGAAAGATCGGCTTGAACGGCAACATGCCCGCGATCGTCAATAGCACCGTCGGATCCTCAGGTACCAGGGAGGCACTGGGCAACACCTGATGACCCCGTTGGCCATAGAAAGACAGGAACGTCTCACGGATCTGATCACCAGAGAGAGGGCGCGACATGACAGAGCCTATGAAGTAACCGACCCCTCCATTCTAGGAAACCCTGCCCCTCTGCGGAGATCGATCGGGCGTACCGGCACGGATCGGCACCGATCCCAGAGCACTTCCCGCAAGTTCCGCAAGATCCCGCAGTGACTTTATCGACGAGAATCGGCACAATACGATCAGGGGTAGACTCCCAGGGTCAAGAAGATCTGACTGCAGCCATACTCAACCCGGAGACAAGCCATTCCTTCCCACTGGAGGTCGCCAAGGCTGAGGATCTGGAAGGGATCCCGATTAAGGTGATGTCCTTAGCTCTGCGAACCGGGATGATTTGATTAGAATACGGGTAGCTTCCTTAACTGGCCATGCCGAACTGTTACTGCTTGAATCCCGTCTGTCCGCAACCGGAGAATCCTCCGGACGCTCTGGTATGCCGAGCCTGTGGCAATCCTCTCTTGATTCGGAATCGGTATCGGGCCTTCAAGCGGATCGGTCAGGGGGGGTTCGGGGCTACGTTTTTAGCTCGGGATCAGGATCTACCCTCCAAGCCTTGGCGAGTGATCAAGCAGCTGCGTCCTGTGGAAAATTCACCTCAGATTGCAGAGTTAGCCAAGGAGCTGTTCCATCGAGAAGCTGAGGTACTAGAGAAGTTGGGGGAGCACTCCCAGATCCCCAAGCTATTTGCCCACTTTGAGGAAAATGATAAGTTCTACCTGGTGCAGGAGTTCATCCAGGGGGTGACCCTCTCCCATGAGCTGCAGCGCAATGGTCCCATGACTGAGGAACAGGTGCGCCAGGTGCTGCAGGAGACCTTACTGATCCTCAGCTATGTCCACAGCAACCACACGGTGCATCGGGACATCAAGCCCGCCAACCTGATCCGACGTAAGGCTGACCAGCGCCTCGTCCTGATCGATTTCGGGGCCGTGAAGGATCTCAATCCCAAGCGCCAGGATTCTCCGGCTGAGGTCACGGCCATTCGGTCCTTAGGGTTCTCTCCTCCCGAACAGGTGAGTGGTCATTCGGTGGTACCCGCCAGTGATATCTACGCTCTGGGGGCCACCTGTCTCAACCTGATGACCATGGAGTCCCCAGCCAAGTTTTACGATCACGATGTCAACCAGTGGGATTGGTCCGGTCGCCTGCAGCTCTCCCACGATTTCGATGCCCTACTGCGTCGCATGTTGGATCCGGCCCTGAATGGACGGTTCGCTTCAGCAACGGAGGTCTTGCGCGCTTTACAGGAGCTGTCCAGCGAGGATCCGGCGAGTAAGCAGTCTGTGGTCTTACTGCCCCAGTCCTATGGCACCCAGACACCCTCCCCCACCTCGATGATCTCCAGTCACTGGTCCATCCGGCGTTCGGAAGGGTTTCAGCCCACACCGATCCCTCGGACCTCGCCGCCTTCTGGCGGACAGACGACTCCAACCACGGGGTTTGGCTCTAACCCTCGGGGCTATGGCAACAACGGCAATTCGATCACAGGTCTGACCAGCATCAGTCGGCAACCGGCGGGCTTGGCCCGGACCCAACCGACGGCACCTCGGGTTCCTTCTCTGGCGGGGGCCGATCTACGGAGTCGCCTCATGGTTAAACAGAATCTGGCGGGACGGGATCTGCGCAAGGCGGATATCCGGGGCACGGACTTCACAGGCAGTAATCTGCAGCGGGCGGATCTGCGAGGCGTGATCTTCAATACACCAAAGCCCACCTGGATGCGAGTCCTCGGTTGGTTGTTTGGACAGGCTCAAACGTTGGGTGGGGTGGCCATGGGTCTAATGGGGTTGTTTGGGTCTGCGATCTTTGGGTTCGTATTGACACAGATGTTGCTCGATTCATTATGGGTGTCCTCGATCGCAGGGGTGTTTGGGGCGATGGCAGCTTGGGCGATGATCTGGTCTCTGGCGGGGGGCACCAGCTTTGGTCACTACAACAAGGAGCAACGGAAGCGCTACACCTGTATGCGGCGGGTCGATCTACGCGGGGCTCAGATGGATGAGAAGCTGAAGACCTTTGCCCGCCGTCAGGGTGCACTCCTGGATTAAGAGTACAGATCTCAACCTACAACTGGGTGTGGGACCTGCATGCAACGGGCATGAGCCCTAGGGTTGAGTGATCGCAGGTTGAGGT
>CAYSEO010000320.1:0-5409 GCA_964429885.1 uncultured bacterium | reverse complement strand
CCAGCGTTCTTTGCTTGGGCGGTGTTCTTCGATCTGCTGGGCTCGCTGCTGGGGACCTTTGGCTTGGGGGTGTGGCTGGCCAATCGGTATGGACCCCAGGGGATCGGGGTGTGGCAGGCTCTGGCTCAGTTGCCCCGGACTCCGGCCCTGTGGGCTTTGGGATTGGGATTGCTACTGAATCAATCGGGTCTGCCGATCGGGTTAGAACAAGGGTTGAATGGGTTTGCCTGGACGATGGTACCCCTCAGCCTGATCCTGTTGGGGATGCGTTTGGGACAGGCTCGGATCGGACGGAGTCTCTCACGGGCGGGGGTGGCTTTGGTGATCAAGCTCCTGATCGTGCCCAGTGTCGTGGGCCTACTGTTGACCCCGTTGCCATTGCCTCCCATGGGCAAATTGATCCTGATCCTGCAATCAGGGATGCCACCAGCGATCTCTACCCTGGTATTGACAGAGGAGTTTGATCTGGATCGGGATATTACGGTGACCGCTTTAGCGGTGGGCTATGGTGTCGCTCTGTTGACTTTGCCCCTTTGGATCGGGATCTGGGGGCTCGGTCTAGGCTCCGTGCGAACTACTCTTTAACCACTCGAACCCCCTGCTGCTGACACCACCAGAGGCTATCTGTGAAGCTGGGCAAAGGTGTTGCGCCACTCTTGCCTATGATCGCCCGACGCAGATCCCGGTCCAGTCGAGACCCTGAACCATAGGGATCGGTGGGGACCTCCTGGCGTTGACCCAGAGGGGGCATGGTCATCACGCTGGGTTGGATGGGATTGCTGCTGATCCAGAGCTTGAACAGATCGGCAGAGGAGGTCTCGCCCTCAGGCAACTGCATCTCGAGCAGGTAATCGGGGCCAGAGCCGATCAGCAGGGTCTCACTGGGACGGAGTCGGGCCGGGAAGTCGGGCTGGTAAGGATAGATCAGGCTGATGCTCTGCTGCCGGGGGTCCATGGCGATCAGGTACACATGCATGAGAGTGAGGGCCTGATTGTTGAGGGCGATGGCGAGTTTCTGGCCTGACTTGAGCACATATTCCCCGGCCTCGTTGAGGGTTAGGGGGGCCACCTCAGCAGCTCGACGACGGGTAGCGGGCTCCAGGAGTTGCAGATAGTCCACCTTGACAGCATTGGCCAGGGCCTCGTTAGGAGCTTGCAGATCCTGCAGATTCCCGAAGGCCGCCACATGTTCCAGTAACCGCAGCAGCTTGATGGGGACGGCGCGGGGCTTTTTGAAGGGGATGCGAAAGGCGGCCACGGCGACGGATTGACCCTGGCGATAGAACCGATAGATGGAGTTGGCCTGGATCTGAACCCGTAGATCAGCGGTGTCGGGATCCTCGGCAGCGGTGACCACAGCGGAGTCCTGCAAGGCCCGGTAGAGCTCCTGATCACTGACGGGACACTCGGCATCCTCACTGCGAGCGAAGGTGACGGTCAGGGGCCGAACCGTAGTCATCACATCCGAGCGGGTCATGGGGCCTGTCTCCTAAAGGGTCTGGAACGGTGATCAGAGTGGAGGATCCACCTCAGCGATCTTCCCTAGTTGGCTTGGAGCCTGGGATCGCGCCTATTGAAAATGATACCGTTTCCGTCCCCTATCCATGGGAGTCCGGATCCAAGATCGCCTGGGCCTCGATCTCGATCAGATACTCCGGATCCACCAAAGCCCCGATCTCCACCATCGTTGAGGCTGGCCGCAGGGTCCCGAATACCTCTCCATGGGCACGAGCGATGGGCTCCCAATGCTCCGCGATGTTGGTGACATACAGACGGGTGCGAACCACCGCCTCCAGACTGCCCCCTGCCTCGATCAGGGCTTTCTCGATCTTGCTCAGGATGAAGCGGGTCTGAGCATAGGGATCTCCGGCCCCCACCACCTGTCCCTCCTGATCAGCCGCAACCGTACCGGAGACCTCGATCAGGTTACCGACCCGCAGGGCTCGACTGTAGCCGACAAAGTTCTCCCAGTGGGTTCCCGTTGAGATGCGGATCCGTTCTGCCATTGCTGGATCTCCTAACAGAGACCACTGTTCTAGCTTGGATCACTCTGATATTGCTCTAGCTTGCGAAGAACCCAGGAGTTAAAGCGGGTTGCTGAAATTGCTGAGATAGAGATTTAGGCTGTTCAAACTCAACCCTCGCGAACTTCTCCTTGTCCAGCTCCTCCTACGCACCCTACAAACTCTCCAGCAGGTTCGTCTGGAGCAACTCGCTCAGCACCTTCCTTTACCTATCTTGGTCGACAGTCGGCGACGCAAACTGCAACGTTTCTTCTCTCTTCCCCACTGGACTGTCCAAAATATCTGGTGGCCGTTATACGACGGTCCTATCCCCTTGCTTCCCGGATCAAGTGAACCTTGGGATTTAAGGTTTATTTAACAATTCAGCGCTTAGGATGTGAGCCATCCGCCGCCCAAGCCGATCAAGATCAGAACTCCCAAAAGGACCCGATAGATCACAAACACCCAGGTGCTGCTGCGTTGCAGAAACTTGAGCAGCCAGTCAATGGAGAGATAGGAGAAGACGAAGGCCGAGATCGTGCCCATCAGCTGAGCCCCCAGGGCTGAGAACTCAAAATCTGAAACAAACTCCACCAGTCCGGCCAGAAATAGAGCCGGGATCCCCAGTAGAAACGAGTAGCGGGCCGCTGTCTCTCGGGTTTGATCGAGAAAGAGACCGGCTGTGATCGTCGCCCCCGAGCGGGAAACCCCAGGGATCAGGGCTAGGGCCTGAGCCAATCCCACCCAGATGCCATCCATTAAGCCCAGATCGGCGATCTGTCGCTGCCGTTGGCCCCATCGTTCTGCCAGAGCCAGCAGCAGGGCTAAGCCAATGGAGGTGATCGCGATCACCGTGAGTTGGCGGGGGGGAGAGTCCCAGATGATCTTGATGGCGAGACCGATAATGACGATGGGAAGTGTCCCCACCAGGATCCCGATCACCAGCTTGAACTCCTCCGAGTCGAACTGTCGGTTCCGGATCGCTTGGCTACTGTGTTGGATCAGAGTATGGAGATCCCGAGCGAAGTAGATCAATAAGGCCGCCAGACTACCGAGTTGGATCACCGCTGAGAAGGAGGCACCCGCATCAGGCCATCCCACCAGGGCCGGTAGAATGCGCAGATGGGCAGTGCTGCTGATGGGTAGAAACTCCGTTACCCCCTGAACCAAACCCAGGATAAAGGCTTGCCACAGGGTGGGGTCAGCGATATCGGTTGGTGCAGCCGTTTGAGCCAGCAGCGAGTCCATACAGGCAAGGATCCTGAGCGGGAGATCATCCTTTAGCTTAAGACCGGTCCTGATCGATGGTGATGACCCAATGGCCGATCAGGCGATATAGAGGATTGGCCTCCGTGCCCAACAGCCGAGCCCGGAAGCGATAGGTACCTTCATCGGGGTTGCGAACACCGGAGAGCACCAGACGCATCTCCTGACCTGCCGTCACCGGATCCTCAATGATCACCTCCAGGGAGTTGAACTCAGGGTTCCAGTACACCTGTCGGATCGGCACCGGCTCCCCCTCCACTTCCAGGCGGATCTGCTCCGGATCGATGGTGCCATTGAAGTGATCATCCCCCTCGATCTGGATCTCGGCCACGGCTACATCCTGAGCTGGGATATTCAGGCGATAGCGCTCCAAACGGCGCCGCTCGCCCCCAAAGTCCAGACGATAGTTGAGCACCGGGATCTCGTCGCTGCCAAACAGCACGAAGCCAGATTGCGCCTGGACCGGGCTCGGCGTCACCAGCGGCAGGCCCCAGGATCCGAGGCAGGCCAGGCCCAGGACAACACACCCTGGCCAGAGCTTAGCGGATACGACTCGATTGATTACCACGGGTTGGCCTCAGAACGCGACAGGTAAAACATGGGGTTTTCCATTGCCATTGTACAGAGATCTCTGGATGGAGATGATCCCGTTTCCCCCTTGCCGATTGCACCTCAAGGCAGATACTGCCCCTGAATACCGATGCAGGTGGTCATTGAGGCACCTGATCTCTTGAAGCCAGCTTGGGGTAGGACATGCCAAGATAAGTGGATCAGCAACAACGTATATACGAACCCGATATCCCGTGACAGATTCGTTTTGCCGATCTACTTATTAGACCATTTAGACCATTTAGACCATTTAGACCATTGCCCCTGCTGCAGCTATGTCTGTTGTTTTTGAAACACGTGCTGGATCTCAGATCTCCGCCCCAGATCTAGCAAACCAGATCCGGTCTCAGGCTCTGGGGCTGGGCTTTCATAAAGTCGGGATCGCCACCCTCAGCTCTCCTCCAGATCTCTTGCAGATCCAAGCTTGGTTGCAGCAAGGGTATCAGGCAGATATGGAGTGGATGAAGACCTCTAAACGATGGGATCCGCAACAAGTTCTACCCGGCTGTCAATCGGTGATCTGTGTGGCCCTCAACTACTACACCCCTCAGCCCCATGATCCTCGTCCGGAGATCGGCAAGATCTCGCGCTATGCCTGGGGACGGGATTACCATCGGGTGTTGGGGACTCGACTCAAGGCCCTCAGCCGCTGGTTGGAGGATCGGATCCCAGCTGGCCGGACTCGGTGGTATGTGGATACGGGTCCCGTGGCCGAGAAACCCTGGGCGATGCAGGCTGGTTTAGGTTGGATCGGCAAGAATAGTTTGTTATTAACCCGTGAGTATGGCTCCTGGATCTTTCTGGGGGTTCTGCTGACTACTCTGGATCTGCCTCCTGATGGGCCCCATACTGCCCACTGTGGCACCTGTACCCGCTGTATCGAGGCCTGTCCTACAGACGCGATCCGGGCCGATCAGCAAGTGGATGCCAATCGTTGTATTGCCTACCATACCCTGGAGAGCCATGCTCCAGAGCTCCCAGATGGGATCTCAGATCGGTTGCAGAATTGGGTGGCGGGTTGTGATATCTGTCAGGATGTCTGCCCCTGGAATCAACGGTTCGCTCAACCCACTGAGATCAAGGATTTCGCTCCCTATCCCGGCAATCAAGCCCCCTCACTGTCGGATCTGGCCCAGATCACAACCGAGGAGTTCGAGCGTCGCTTTCCAGCCTCAGCCCTGCGGCGGTTAAAGGCCCATCGCTTACGTCGCAATGCTCAAGCAGCTCAGGGATCGCTTCAGGGATCACTGTGATCTGGAACTTAGGGTTTCGCTAAGGTGGGTTGGAAAATGGGAGCGTCCTGGGTTATAGATTCCCGCACCCGATCAATAGCCATCAGGGTGGCTTCCGGTGTAGCCGGGGAAGCTAAGGGGACATGGCTGGGTTGATCTCCAAAGGCCGCCACCGCTGCCCGAATCGCTTCCCGCACCGCAAAGGCCAACATGAGTGGGGGCTCTCCCACGGCCTTGCTGCCATAGATCGTCCCCGGCTGATCCGCCCGCTCCAGCAAAGACACGTTAAAGGCTGCCGG
>CAYSEO010000319.1:0-5423 GCA_964429885.1 uncultured bacterium | reverse complement strand
GCGAGGATTAAGTGGGGTTTGGGTGCGGGTCACGAAGGTGGCGGCGGTGGGGATCCGGGTGCGGCGCTGGATCACCTTTCATGGGTTCTCTCTCAATGTCTGTCCCGATCTCGAAGCCTATGAGCCGATCATCCCCTGTGGCATCGCTGATCGACCGGTAGGATCTCTGCAGCAGTTTCAACCCGATCTCACCATGGAGCAGGTCAAGCCTCTGATCATTCAAGCTTTTTGTCACCAGTTTGATCGAGTTCCCCGCCTGATGTCATCTGATCGGTGGTTGACCCCAACCGACAGCGGCCAGATCACCCCTTAGAATGAGAAAGAAGCCGATCTATTGTGTAGCGTCGTCCTTTTCCCTACATGACCTTAGCCACTCCCACCCGCCGCCAAGCTCCCTGGTTTGAGCCCTTTGTCCACCCCTCGATGGAGTTCGGCCCCCAGATCCTGAGCCCCGCCTCCGGTCGGATCCCGGCACGATTGCAGGGCTCTCTCTATCGCAATGGACCTGGACGGTTAGAGCGTCGAGGACAGCGAGTCGGCCACTGGTTTGATGGGGATGGCCTGATCCTGGCGGTTCATTTCCGAGGGGGAGAGGCGACGGGGATCAGTCGGTATGTGCAGACGGCGGGCTATAAGGCTGAGGCCAAGGTGGATCGGTTTCTCTTTGGGGGCTATGGCATGACCCCCCCTGGACCGATCTGGCAACGCTTTGGTAAGGGGACCAAGAATGTCGCCAACACCTCCGTGCTCGCTCTACCGGATCGTCTGTTGGCTCTCTGGGAGGGGGGCTGGCCCCATGCTCTGGATCTGGAGACCTTAGCCACCCTGGGTCCTGTCAATCTGGAGGGGCTGAAGCCCAGTCAGCCGTTCTCCGCTCATCCCAAGCAAGATCCCCATACCCAAACGATCTACAACTTCGGTGTGGTGGTGGGGCGCACAGCCAGCTTACAGATCACCGCTAGCAATCCTCAGGGGCAGATCGTCAAGCAGGGATCCATACCTCTTAAACAAACTAGCCTGGTCCATGATTGGGTGATCGCGGGACCGTATCTGGTATTCTGTGTCCCTCCCCTCCAGTTGAACCCCTGGCCGGTCCTATTGAACCTGCAGAGTTTCAGCGAGAGTTTTAGCTGGCAACCTCAGATGGGTACCGAGATCATTGTGGTGGATCGGGACACCCTCAAGGTGGTGAGTCGGCAGCAAACCGATCCCTGGTATCAGTGGCATTTCTCCAACGGTTTTGTGGATCAGCATGGCTCGATCGTGGTCGATCTGGTGCGATACAAAGACTTTCAAACCAATCAGTTTCTACGAGAGGTGCCGACAGGGAAGCTACAGACCTATGCCCCTTCCACCCTGACCCGTGTTCGGATCACCCCTGAGACCGCTGCTGTTGAGGAGATCATCACCCTGACAGATCGGTTCTGTGAGTTTCCTACTCTCTCCCCTTACGAGGTAGGTCAAGCCCATCGTCGCACTTATCTGAGTCTTCATCATCCGGAATCAGATCCGCTGCAACACCTGTTCAACGCCACGGGCTACTATGACCATGAACGGGAGCAGCTGGTGGTTGCCGATCTGGGGGAGCATCGCTATCCCAGTGAACCCCTTTTCTTACCGGATCCCGATCAGCCTGAACAGGGGTGGGTGCTCACGGTGGTGTTCGATGGGGATCAGATCTCCAGTCAGGTGTGGATCTATGAATCCGAGGATCTGGAGTCGGGTCCGATCTGCATATTGGATCTGCCCAGCTTGGTTCCCTTCAGTTTTCACGGCACCTGGTCCCCAAGGTAAGTCATCATGAGCTCCCCGATCTATCAAGCCCATGTCTCTAACACCACCAATGGCCAACGAGTCCTGTTCACCCTAGAGGAACTGGGTCTGGACTACCAGCTCCATCTCTACAACCTCAGACAAGGAGATCAGCGCCAATCCGCCTATCTCAAGCTCAATCCTCTAGGCCAGATCCCGACTCTGGTGGTTCAGGAAGGCGATCAGACCCTGATTCTGAATCAGACCGTTGCGATCATGATCTATCTGGCGGAACGTCATGGGGATCTGTTGCCTACTCAGCTACCGGATCGAGCGTTGGTGATGGATGCCTTGATGTTTGCTGTTACGGATCTGACCGCCCCTATGGCCCAGGGGTTTCATCTAGGATTTCGGGCGCAACCGACTCATCCGGAAGCCCAAAAGGCACTCAAGGATCGGGCCGTCTATTTCTATCGGCATCTGGATCAACAGTTGAGTCAACAATCCTATATGGCTGGAGAGAACTATACCCTGGCGGACATCATGGCCCTACCCACGCTGTTAAACATGGAGCATCCTGATCTGGAGCATCTAGTCCATCTAGCACAATGGAAAGATCGGATCCTGCAGCGAGCTCCCGTCCAAACAGTTATGGCCAAACTCTCAGGTTGATCTTGATCCTGGGATCCTCACTTATTGATTCCGCGCCATCTGAATCGCCGCTCTAGCCCCTGAGCTTACCCGATCTGAGGATGCTGATGATCAGCCAGAGCCCCAGTAAACTGGCCGCTGCGAATAATACCTGACTGATGATCGCCACCTGTTGGACCTGTGCCTGAGAGGAGGAGATGATCGCAGCCCCAATGATCAAAGATCCCACTACCACACTGAAGGATAGTCGGTTGGCGGAATCATCCACACTACGACGGAGATTATTGAGATCCTTCACATTCAGATTCCAGCTGAGGGTCTCGGTGGTGACTCGATTCAGCAATAGCTCCAGTTGACGAGGAGATTGAAGGGAGAGGTTTTTCAGATCCAAAGCTGTTCGGAAGATCGCAGGTAATGGGGCATCTCCTACCAATTGTTGCCGAAACACATCCGCCATCAATGGACGGAGCTGGTTGGGCAGGTTATATTCCTCATCCAGCTGGCGAGCTACCCCCTCTAAATTGGCCAGAGACTTGGCACATAATCCCAAATTACCTGGGATCCGGATCCGGTTGCGACGAGCCGTTTCTAATACCTCATAAAACAGCTGGCTGAAGTTCAATTGGCTGACGCTGAGGGTGTAGTACTGTCGCAATAACCGCTCATAATCCCGTTCCAACTGAGAGAGATTCACTGGCTGAGCGGGGGGGGCCAACTCCAAGGTCAACTCACTACAACGCTGGGCATCCAAACTGACGATCGCCAGGATCAACTCCAACAGGATCTGCTGCGTGCGGGGATCCAATCTACCGATCATGCCACAGTCCAACAGGGCCACCCGACTGTCCTGAAGATAGAACAAATTACCAGGATGAGGATCGGCGTGGAAGAACCCATCGATACAGATCTGTTGGAAGAAAGCACGGGTCAACAACTGGGCGATGGCCTTTTTCTCTCTCTCCGGGTTGGTCCCATGATCCTTACCCGTGAACTGGGCCGACAGGATCGGTTTGCCCTCCAACCATTCCATCACCAACAACTTATCCGTAGTCAGGGGCCAGATGATCTCCGGGATCTCCAGTTTCTCCGCCTTAAACCAGGTGCTGGAGGACATATTTTGCCGCAGCTGATCTGTGGCCTCGGCCTCCTCAGTAAATCGTAGCTCCGCCCGGATCGCCGCCCCAAACTCATCCGCCAGTGCCACCACATCTGACAGCTGACCGAACTCTGTCTGGGCCACCAGCTCCGCCAGACTACGGATCAAGCCCATATCCTGCTCGATCACCTGTTCAATTCCAGGCCGTTGCACCTTGAGAGCCACCTCTCGACCATCACTCAACACCGCCTTATGGATCTGAGCGATCGATCCCGCCGCCACAGGTTCCCGTTCCACCTTAGTGAACACCTGTTCCAGAGGCTCACTCAACTGGCGTCGGATCACCAGCTCGATCTCAGCCCAGCTAATGGCGGCCACGTTGGCTTGCAGATCTGTCAGGGCCTCGATGTAGGGGGCAGGCAACAGATCGGGACGGGTGCTGAGCAGCTGGCCCAACTTGACGTAGACCGGTCCCAGATCGGTGAGGATGTTGCAGAGCACTGCTGGGGGGGGCAACTGGGGCTCGTCCGGTTTCCCCCCCACGAGCAACCGTCTCATATAGTCCCAGCCATGGCGGAACACAACCTCCAGGATCTCCCCCTGACGGGAACTGGTTTTGGCAAAGCGGGAAAACACGATCTGAGACCCCTTGTATCGTCCCCTTAACCATATCCGGTTTAGCTCTCGTCGATGGGGCAGCTTGGGTCTAGGATGGTGCCACAGGACCGTCACAACATCTGTACCACCCAGATCGGCAGCGAGAGAATTATGGAGCGAGAGAGGGGTCATGGCTGAGCTGAAAGCTGGAACGCAACTGCAGGGTCGCTACCGCTTGACTCGTCAATTAGGCCAAAACCCCGTGCGACAAACCTGGCTGGCCCAAGATCTGTTCACCTCCGATCGGGTACTGGTCAAGCTGTTGATGCCGATCACGGCCATGGGTTGGCAGGATTTCACCCTGTTTGAGCGGGAAGCTCAGGTTTTACAACAGCTCGATCACCCTCAGATCCCCTGCTATCGGGATTATTTCTCCCTAGAGGAGGAGCCCGCCTGGTTTGGTCTGGTGCAGACCTACATCCAAAGCCGTTCCCTCAAGGAAGCCCTCGATCAGGAGCATCGCTTCTCCGAGCCGGGACTGATCCAGATCGCCACTCAGTTGCTTGAGATCCTACAGTATCTGCATCAGCTCAACCCACCAGTGTTGCACCGTGATATCAAGCCCAGCAATGTCTTAATGGATACCAACCGACGGATCTATCTGGTGGACTTTGGGGCGGTCCAGCTGCAACCTCCCGTGGAGGGGAAGACCTTTACGGTGGTGGGCACCTATGGCTATACCCCCATGGAGCAGTTTGGTGGTCGAGCTGTGCCCGCGTCCGATCTCTATGCCCTCAGCTGTTGTCTCATCCATCTGGCTACGGGGTGTTTTCCTGCGGATCTGCCTCAGTCCGATGGTCATATCCAGTTCGAGACGGCCTCCACCCTCAGCCCTACCTTTGCCCGCTGGCTGCATTGGCTCTCGGAGCCCAGTGTGGTGCAACGACCGGCTACTGCACACAAAGCACTACAGGGATTGAAACTGATCCAGCAGGGGGAGCGAGCCCATGATCTGTTGTGGCGCAAGAATCACGATCGGTTCTCAGTGGGCAAACGAGTCATTGCTCTATTGAAGCGCTACAAGTTAGGGGAGCGGGAGTTTCCTGGGGTGGATCTCCGTAACGCCCGATTACAAGGGGTAGATCTGCGGTGGGCCAATCTGCAGGGCTGTAATCTACAGGCTGCGGATATGCGGTATTCCAACTATAGAAATGTGGACTTTCGGGGTGCCAATCTACGAGAGGTGGATCTGCGGTGTACAGATCTGTTTGGGGCTGATTTGAAGGGGGGCGATCTGAGTGGGGCCTATTTTGATCAAGACACCCGG
>CAYSEO010000318.1:0-5437 GCA_964429885.1 uncultured bacterium | reverse complement strand
AATTGGTTTACACATGGTTGTTATTGTACCTCACCTTTCTGAGAAAGGCTGTAGAGAGGTAGGTATGAAGGTAAGATGGCATGAGATTAAGTGTGTGCTAGGAGTAATCCGTTACATCCTAGCATTTTTTTGCTCCTGAGCAGTTCCTATCCCTTGCTACGTCAGCTTTCTAGGCCACGTGTCACCCCCCCAGGTTGACTCCCCTGATCTTGAAGTGATCAAACTCTGTTTTTTAAGGTGATCCCGGAGCTGCTCCTGTCAACTCCAGACCCGATCCCGGCATAATGGGGAGGTGTTGTCTTGGATGAGGGTGATCATGGCGTCGACATCTTCAGAGGATTCGCTTCAGCCCCTACCCCTGTTTTCAGATTCAGATCCTGTTGAGGCGGGGGCAGCCACCCCGAGTCCTGAGGACCGAGCACGGGATCTGAGACGCTTGTTACAACGGGCCAATATTGCCTATTACGTGCAGGCCCAGCCGATCCTTGAGGATAGCATCTATGACAAGCTGTATCGGGAGTTGCAGGATCTGGAGCAACACCATCCTCAGCTGATCACCCCCGATAGCCCCACCCAACGGGTTGGAGAGCAGCCGGCCAGCGCCTTCCCTTCTGTGGGACACTCGATCCCCCTATACAGCCTGGAGAATGCCTTTACCCCAGAGGAGCTGCAGGAATGGGAGGAGCGATTACGACGGGTGATCGGGATCGGTGCTGATCATCCGTTGGATTATGTCTGTGAGCTGAAGATCGATGGCTCCGCCATGGCTTTGACCTATGAGGATGGGATCTTGATTCGAGGGGTTACCCGAGGGGATGGTCAGACCGGCGAGGAGATCACCCCCAATGTGCGCACGATCCGGACGATCCCGCTACGACTCACGGTGGATCATCCGCCACCACGGGTGGAGATCCGGGGAGAAGCCTATCTCTCATTTCAGGAGTTTGAACGGATCAATCAAGCTCGATCTCAAGCGGGTGAACCCTTATTCGCCAATCCTCGTAACTGTGCAGCAGGCACCCTGAGACAGTTAGATAGCCGGATCGTGGCGGAGCGGCGGCTCAGCTTCTATGCCTATACCCTTTATCTGCCCCAAGGCTGGCCCGATGGGGAGTTGCCGAAGACCCAATGGCAAGGGTTGGAGTTGTTGCGATCCTTAGGTTTTGCGGTGGAGCCCCATGCCACTCCCTGCGGATCCTTACAGGAAGTTCAGGCCTACTATCAACGTTGGGATCCCACCTCCGGAGAGGCGAGTGAACCATTATCCTACGCCACCGATGGTGTGGTGTTGAAGTTGAATCGCTACGATCTGCAGGAGGAGGCAGGTTTCACACAAAAATTTCCCCGTTGGGCTGTAGCCTTGAAATATCCAGCGGAGGAGGTGCCCACCCGCATCCGTCAGATCACCCCCAGTGTGGGGCGAACCGGAGCTGTGACCCCAGTCGCGGAGCTAGATCCGGTACAACTGGCAGGCACCACCGTCAGTCGAGCCTCATTACACAATGCCGATCGGTTGAGAGAGCTGGATGTTCACATTGGGGATACGGCTATCGTCCGCAAAGCCGGAGAGATCATCCCCGAGATCGTGTCCATCCTTAAGGATCTGCGGCCCGCTGATGCTCAGCCCTACTTTCTCCCACAAGCGTGTCCGGAATGTTCCACGAGGCTGATCCGATTGGGTGAGGAAGCTGTAACCCGTTGCCCCAATCTGCGCTGTCCAGCCAGGGTGAGAGGGCAGTTACAACATTGGGCCAGCCGTGATGCTTTAGATATCGAGGGATTGGGAGAGGTTTTAGTCAGACAGTTGGTGGATCATCTAGAAGTTAGATCCGTTGCCAATCTCTATAAACTCACTGCCCCACAGGTGATCACTTTAGAACGCATGGGCAAACGATCCAGCGAGAAACTGATCCAGGCTATCGATCGTTCCCGTCAGAAACCTTGGGATCGGGTCCTTTATGGCCTAGGGATCGCCCATGTCGGATCGGTGATCGCCAAAACTCTTGCCACTCATTTTCCCTCCGTGGATCAGCTACAGAACGCCCAGGCCACGGATATCGCCCAGATCTACGGAATGGGCATGGAGATCGCGGAATCGGTGATCTATTGGTTCTCTCAGCCTGAGCATCAAACCCTGATCCAGGAATTGAAAGCAGCAGGCCTGCAGATGGAGACCCAAGGATCAACAGCAGGAGATGCACCCAAGTCCAATCTCTTAACAGGCAAGAAATTTGTGATCACAGGAACATTACCGACTCTATCCCGAAATGAAGCCAAGGACTGGATCGAGTCTCGGGGGGGCAAGGTGACCGCTAGCGTCAGTCGCAAGACAGATTATGTGGTGGTGGGTACGGATGCCGGATCGAAACTAGATCAAGCTCAGTCTCTAGGGATCACCACCTTATCCGAGCAGGATCTGTTGGCTTTGGAGGGACAGGAGTAGGATCGCAGTCACCACTCCCATTGAGACGCCCGGATCAGGCGTAGCTTCAGGTCAAACGATCTTCATGTCCTAAAGAATGTGTCGACTGCAATATCTCTGCGTTTTTTGTTCAGTTGTAAGAACCTTGGCTGGTTTATCTTTATTATTTAGACAAGATCCGAACCCAGAGGGGCTCAACTGACTCAGGCAAGGCTGCTAGGTTGTTAGCAAGCCAGGCTAACCTTCTAAAAAAGCCCTTATAGATCTTAAGAGGTAAAGTATGATATTCATTGTACTGCTTAAGATGGATGCAAACCAAATGAGGAGGGGGCGATTGGATCTTCTGCTCAATAGCATGTATACCCCCTTCATGGGCCGTTTGATAGGCCCGAGAGGAAGAATGATTTTGATCAACTGCCGTCTTTCCTCCAGCCTGGTAAAGAATGACGATCTCTTCAAGTGTTAATCCAAATTGTCTCGCAAATTCATCTAAGATCGAATCGATCCGCTTTGGGTTCTGGAGGTAAGTCAATGACCTTCCCCGCAACTCTGCTTTTTTGGGAGGATCTAATTGAGCCTCTTTCTTTGGCTTCAAAACTGCTGTTTTCTCAGAATTAAGGGTCTGAGAGTCATCCACTGGCGGAAGTTGATAGGTCTGTTCCTGAGAATGACGGGCAGGTACTTGATCAGCTTGAAGCAAATCCATATCTGAGAAAGGTGCATTAGTTCCTGGTTTCATAGCTTGTAGAATCACCAGATAATTATTCAGAGTTCCCTCAATCTCATCAATTGAGGTGTTATGAATATCTTGGAAACTAGGCAGCCATTTATGGAGCACCTCCACCACATATTCAGGATCAGGATCCTTGATAATCTCTGCTATGGTCAATGCAGAATACATGGCAGCGACATTTTCGTGAAAGGTTGGATTACTCACGACGATCGTTGACAATTTCTCGACGTCTTCAGAGAAGATAGCTTTAATTAGTTCTTTTGGCAAATCAGAATTGTGCTCTATGTTCTGTATCTTGGGCTGTCGTCTAAACAATGCAGAAGCCAACTCAGATCTCTCAAATCCAATCCCTTTAAAGTAACCAACCATTATTTTCTGGGAAGCTACCTTTCCTAGGGACTCCACCTTGCGTCGTTTATCTACATCATGCAATTTTTGACAAGATCGGGTAAATTCATCATCATTCATCTGATCATAGGGAGACTCATTCCTCAGAGCCCTCAAGACCAAGGTAGTCAGAGCCTTACGATAAGCAGCCTTCAATGCCTGCTGAGCTGTTCCTAGCTCAGACCGAGCTGAGAGCACCTCCCATACTACATTGGTGAGGGGTCGATAAATGGGTTTAGGAGGTCTATGGGTCAGTGCGAGTGAAAGCGGTGGGTACTCAGAGGAGGAATTCTGACCCGTGCTTGCATCATCCGAATGCTTCATGTTAACCCCCTTATGGACTCATCAAGGTCACGAATACAACCCCAATGAGTGAAATCGATTATCGCAGTAAACATAATTGATTTTATCAGCGACTACAAACCTTGTCTGTTAAGAAATATTTCGAACCCGCTCTGTACCTTCATGGAGTCCGCAGACTATGATGGTGTCAACGAAGTGGAACGGGCTGAAATGGTCAACGTCATCAGCAAGATCGGGATCTTAGCGGGCGTCGTCGGCTTATGTCTGAGCTGTGGCGGCAGGATCCCTGAGCTCGAGACAGAGGCTGCAACGGTTAGCATCCACTATGCCAAGGATGGCACTCGCTTCAAGACGGCCCGAGACACAACCGACGCCCTACCTCACCACTTCCCCAGCTATCTAATCTTGCCAGAGTCCACCATCCTCTCCTCCGGCCAGATCCAGGATCGGGCGGGTGGGGTAGCCTCCCTGTTACTACGGACATCCCTCTCCAAGACAGAGCTTCTCGATCATTACCGGGAGGGCATGTGGTTCCGTTACTGGGATCTACTCAGTGAGATCACCCCCGAGGACAGCCACCTGCTTACCTTTGAGTACACTCATCCCGAGGCCAGCCGCTACCAGCAGGCCGTGATCCAGATCTCAAGCTCCTCTGTACATCCCGATCATGAGATCTTGATCCTGTACAGCTTTGACACTCCAGCTGAGCAATGGGCCAGTTATCCAGATAAATCCTCACCGGATCAGTCTACCGACTCCTCCGCCATAGCTCGATCTACCCAGGATCTCTTGCCCTTGAACCGCCCCTCGCCATAATGTCCAGCTCTCAAACAAACCTTTCCTGCCTGGCAAGCTGTGGCGGATGCCGATCCAGAAGATCTGATTGAGTCAATTCGATCGGGGGGGTTGGCGAACACAAAGACACATCGGATCCAAACGATCTTAAAGGAGGTCAAGGCACAACAGGGTCAGATCTCGTTACAGTTTCTGAAGAAGAAAACGGATCAACAGGTGATCGATTATCTAACCTCATTGAACGGGGTAGGTCTCAAGACGGCGGCCTGTGTGCTGCTGTTTGGCATGGCCCGCGACATCTGTCCTGTGGATACCGCAGATCACAACAGCCTCGTTGTCATCAGTGTCCACTGGAGGAGCTCTGTCCCTCCGCCTCTGCAGGTCAGTATGTGGGATCCTGAAACAACCAGGGCACCAACAGGGTCAGGAACCTGCTCAAGGCCGGGTTGACGATGTTTTGTCTCCAGGCAGCTGCCAAATTGAGGTGGATCGGGCAGTTCAGTAAGGGTCGAGTCACCACTTCAGTCCCTACCAGAGATCTGAGACTCTCGGAGGTAAAGGTAATGCCCAAGCCAGAGGCCACCAGACAAACTCGGGTCTGTAAAGAGATCGATTCCTGCCTGATCTGGGGATGAAATCCGGCAGCTTGACAGATCTGGATGAAACCATCATAGAGAGCCGGACCTTCTGGGCGGGGATGAATGATCAACGGCTCCCCAGCTAGGGCTTCCAGAGGGAGCCGTTCGTATTGCAACAGGGTATGGTGGAGGGGCAACACGGCCACAAATTCCTCCTCC
>CAYSEO010000317.1:0-5443 GCA_964429885.1 uncultured bacterium | reverse complement strand
TTGCTTTGACATGCACTATATAGCCTGTATAAACGTTTTTGCTGATCTACTTAGCAGGATTAGTCCTCCTGATGTCTTCTGCAGATCCCACCATTGGACGCTTCTTCATCGCTCTGCTTCCCCCGGAGTCGATCCAGACTGAGGTCACTGAGATCAAGCAGTACTTTAAGGCGCATTACCAAAGCAGTGCAGCACTCCGCTCCCCGCCCCACATCACCTTACAAGCTCCATTTCAATGGCCTCTGTCTCAGATCCCGCAGTTACATCAGCAGCTGCAGATCTTCGTCCACACCTGTTCCCCTCTGACCATCACCCTGTCGGGCTTCGCCGCCTTCTCTCCCCGCGTGATCTTTGTGGATATAGATCGCACACCGGAACTGGTAACACTACAAGGGACACTGGCAGATCACCTACAACACACCTTACAGATCGAGGATCCTAAAGCCAAGACCCGCGCCTTTCGTCCGCACCTGACTGTGGCCTTTCGAGATCTGAGTGTTAAGCAGTTTAAGCTGGCCTGGCCGGAGTTTCAAGATCGAGCCTATGAACGACAGTTTCAGTCCACTGATCTGACCCTACTCAGCCATGATGGACGCCGGTGGATCGTGAGCAACACCTATCCCTTTGGCTTGGAAAAGTAATTGCAGCAAATTATTAAGTCTTGGGGAATAGATCTAGCCATTCGATCACCTTGCCTACCCCAAGGAGAACCTGTTGCCTTTGGGAGCAAAAAACAGGGTACTGTGGGTCGACTCAGACCTGCTCCAAAGGGCTACGCACTCCCCTTCCTCCTCGATTGATTAGAACGTTATGCAGCGAACTAATGAATGAGACTGAGTTCTTCGACCGCTGTAAGAATCTCGCAGGCGACACGTCAAAGCATCGCTGGGACGAGGGTAGTATGGCGGGGTTCTTCCAATGCTTTCGCGCTAACACAGCACCGCTTCAATCGCTCTTGCTCGAAATCCCTCGTGGCGATGAAGTCTTTGATCGCCTTACCAATATCTTTGATGCGACGACACCGATTATGGACGGCGAAAGAACGGATCTGTACTGTGTGGTTCGTAAGCCGATTATTGCCGACGCTTCCGAACTCAAATCACTGGCAACCAAACTGCTTGGAAATTGGCGCGACATGGCGATTCAAGAGAATGATCAGGAACTTGTCGATGAGCTTACGCCACTTCCCGAAGTACGGGTTAGCGGTGAATGTGCGCCGGAAGTTGATCCGAACGATTATGATTCACTTGATGTCTACATTTACGACACACACACTGACTGGAAATGCGGTCTAACATCGATCTGTAAACACGCTCATTGGATGCGCGAGGCGTTTTATTATCTCAATTGCGATTACTATTTGGCCGGCTACGCCATGTGGCCTTGGTATCGCGACTCTTCTGAATTAGACGAACCATACTTTCCCTATTACAAGCTTTGGACCTATGGTGCAGTATTAAGGTGCATTTCACGCGATGATGTAACTCTCTACGTACGACAAAACCCCAACGCTGCATAACAAAGCGTTGCACCGGAGCTGCTGGGGCTGTGGGCTCGTGAGCCTCGTCAACGTCAAACGCGGCCCGGTGAACTTGGTCGTTAGGCTGACATAACAGATTTGAGATAATGCATTCTTCTATCATCTCTTGATCTCGGAACGAGAGGCATCATTGGAGTGTGCAGAAGCAGAAGCTGTGCAAAGAGCATCTGAACTAGATATAGAATTCCAGGCAGGAACGCGTTTATTTCGCTATTCTTGTCAGTAAAACTATGCCAAACACGGCACTGAATAGATCTGACTCCATCCGGATCAAGCCGCCGAGGAGCGCTGTCGCACCAGGATCTGATCGTGAGCCCGAGTGATCAGACCTTCCTTCTCTAAACGAGCCAGAGCCCGAGAGAGGGTCTCAGGGGTGAGGCTCAGATCCGCCGCCACATCCTTGAGGGGCCGATCCAGGACCACAGGCACGGACTCCTGCAGATCGGAAGTTTGACAGAGGTATTGAAAATAGTACAGCACCCGCCGGTGGGCCGCTCGGATCGCCCGCAACTCTAGCCGTCGCTTTAGAGTATGGGTCTTCTGAGCCATCATCCCCATCAGACACTCTGCTAACTCCGGATGATCGGGCAATAGAGCCAACACCTCCGGCTTGCCAAATAGGATCACCTGGGAGAGGGTCTCCGCAATGGCCGAACAGGTATAGCTCTCCGAGAACAGGGCTGACTCTCCTAGCGTCTCTCCCGCCCCCAAGATCTCCAACAAGATCCGATCCCCATCCAAGGTATGGCGCAGGATCCGTAAGCGCCCCGAGGTCAGGATATAGAACCCTGTCACCGGATCCCCCTGCCGAAACAGACACTGCCCTGGCTGGAGCTGACGGGTGCGAGCCACCTGGGAGAGGGCGAGGGGAAGGCTATCGGGTTTCAGCAACTCCATGACCGATGTCTCCTTCTGGAACAGGGAACGAGGATTAACCTTGTTCACCATCCCCTCTCAGCCTGAATGGGGACTGAATGTAACCTAATAACTTTCCGACCGAGGTAGACCGTTGGGGGATCCCGACAGCTCCGTCAACATCAGGCGGGCCATCTGGGCCGGATCCGGAGCATGCATCAGGGCTCGCACCACCGCCACCCGCTGGGCTCCCGTAGCTCTCAATTCGGGCAACTTCTCCAGATCAATGCCCCCGATCAAAAAGAACGGGATCGTCACCTTGGCCAGGGCATAGCGCACCAGATCCAGCCCCACAGGAGGATGATCCGCCTTGATGGGAGTGGCATACACCGGACCCACCCCCAGATAGTCCGCCGAGGTGGTCAGAGCCTCCGAGATCTCCTCTGGCGAGGTGGTGGAGAGACCGATCAGCTTGTGGGGACCCAGTAACTCCCGTGCCACGGACACCGGCATATCCGACTGTCCCAAATGGACCCCATCCGCCTTCGCGATCAAGGCCAGATCCACCCGATCGTTGACGATCAACAGAGCCCGATAATGATCACACAAGCTCCTCAACTTGAACAGATCCGCCAACGCCTCCCGATCGGTGCCCACCTTATGGCGATATTGCACCACACCCACACCGCCCTGAACCGCTTTCTCCACCGCCTGTAGCCAATCGGGTCCTGGATCCGTCACCAGATACAGGTGAGTGCCTTGCAGACGACGATGGAGTGTACTGCTGAGTAGTTCATTCTCGATCTCGTAGAGACGATAGCGCATCTGCTTACAGAGCTGAGCCATACCCGGAGGAACCAGTTGCCGGATCTCAGCCAATTTGGCATACTCCTCCAACACCCGTAGGGCCTCCTGGACGCGGCTACAGTTGGCCTGTAGGAGGTGATCCAGATCTCGCCGTTGCAGCTCCTCAGGGTGATCCAATTGCGTGCCCTGATCATGAGCCGTATCTCGGGCCGAGCGTAGGGCATCCCCATGCCACTGGGCCAGAGCCTGACGCATCTCCTTACATTCCGAGGCCCATGCCCCCGAGTCCAGCCCAAAGCGAAACCATTCCTCCAGCACCCGCAATCCCTCACGAGCACGATCGAGGTTGGCATCCAGGATCCGGGCAACCGCTTGAGGTCTCATGACACTCACCCCTCAGTAGCATCCCTACATCCTACAGTTTGGGGCCAACTCCCATGGGCATCCGGTTGAACTTTGTCGAGATCTCCTCACACCAGGCCCGCCCAACCCAGAGGCGGAATTTGAGATCCCCTAGTCCCGACATCATTCGGCCTCTACACTGGCAAAGGTGAGGTGGTGAAGTGAGGCTCTCCTGTGATCACACGCGATGTCCCCAGATCGACCCCCCGGCGGCGAGCTCAGCCCTTGGCGCGGCGATCCACAGCGCCAACCTGGCAGCTCTCGCAGGTGTTCTCTGGGATCTGGCAGGGTCTCCACCAGATCGCGGGCACTCGCTCGCCGGCTGCTGGCCAATTGGCGTTGCGAGCCTGGGTGGTGGCGGGGATCTTGCTGTTGGGGTTAGGGGGCTTGGGGGCTCGTTTGGTAGATCTGCAGGTGTATCAAGCTCAGGAACTGCAGCAACGGGCTCAGGCCCAACATCAGGCCCAGGTCAAACCCTTTATCCCTCGCCGTTCCATCATCGATCGGCATTCGGTGGTGGATCAACAGGCGGAGTTATTGGCGGTAGATCGGCCTGTGTACACCCTCTGGGCCCATCCCCGTCTATTCAACAATTACGATGCGGATCAGATCGCGGCTCGTCTGGCCCCCTTGCTAAAACGATCGGAGCAATCTTTGCGGGAACGACTGAGCCCTGATCAGACTACCGCTATTCGCCTGGAGCGTTGGGTGCCAGTGGAGGTGGCCGAGCAGATCCAGAACCTCTTCATCGATGGTCTGGAGTTGGTGAGTGAGCGGCAACGGATCTATCCCCAGAAGCAGATGGCCGCTGAGGTGGTGGGCTATGTGGATCTGGATCATCAAGGACAGGCGGGGGTGGAGTACTCCCAACATGAGCTGCTGGAGCGTAATATTCGATCGGTAACGGTTCCCCGAGATGGTCGCGGTCAGCTGTCCGCTGCGCAGGTACCGGATGGGTTGTTGCAGTCCAGTGAGACGGTTCTGCAGTTGACCCTGGATATGCGATTGCAACGGGCGGCGCGGGCCTCTCTACAGGAACAGATCGGGCGGTTCAACGCCCTGCGGGGCACGGTGATCGTTATGCAGCCCCAGACCGGGGAGATCCTGGCCATGGCCAGTGAGCCCACCTATGATCCCAATCGCTACTACGACGGTTACGATCCAGGATTATTTCGCAACTGGGCAGTGACGGATCTGTATGAGCCCGGCTCCACATTCAAACCCATCAATATCGCCATCGGCCTGGAGTTGGGGGCCTTTGCCCAGGATGCCACGATCTTCGATGAGGGTCGGATCATCGTGGGCGGGTGGCCCATTCAAAACTATGATTTTGATCAACGGGGTGAACATGGCTGGATGACGGTTACCGATATCTTGAAGCAGTCCAGCAATGTGGGCATGGTGCATCTGATGGAGCAGTTGGATCCGGCTCGCTACTACGATGCCTTGATCGATACTGGTTTATCTCAACCGAATGGGGTGGATCTGCCGTTTGCACCGGAGAGTCAATTGAAAGAGCGGCAACAATTTATCAGGGTTCCTATTGAGCGGGCCACCACATCCTTTGGTCAAGGGTTCTCACTCACCCCTCTGGATCTGGTGACGAGCCATGCAGCATTGGCCAACGGGGGTCTACGGGTGAAGCCCCATGTGGTGAAGGGGTTGGTGGAACGGGATACCGGAGAGCTGGTCTGGCAACCCTCGCGGCCCGAGTCCGATCGGATCTGGTCGGAGCGCACTACCCAGATCGTCAAGGCTCAGATGCGAGATGTGGTGGATTTTGGCACCGGTAAGACCGCTCATATTGATTGCTAAGAGATCGGTGTCAAGACGGGCACG
>CAYSEO010000316.1:0-5470 GCA_964429885.1 uncultured bacterium | reverse complement strand
CCCCCCCCCCCCCCCCCCCCCCCCCCCCCCCCCCCCCCCCCCCCCCCCCCCCAAGTACAATGCCAACACTCGTTTTCCCACGGGGTTTGAGATCATGGGTATGGGCATGGTGGAATTGGAACGGGATCGGTAACAAGGGGAGTCATCCTACTCACGATCGGATGGGGAGATCATGACCTCAGCTGGCACCCTTTATCTTGTGGCCACACCCATCGGTAACCGGGAGGATATCACCCTGAGAGCCCTCCAGATCCTCAAACAGGTCGATCGGATCGCGGCGGAGGACACCCGTCACTCGGGTCAGCTGCTCACCTATCTGCAGATCTCCACTCCTTTGATCAGCTACCACGAACACAATCAAGCCCAACGGACCCCCCAACTATTGGAGTCCTTAGAAGCTGGAGAATCGATCGCCTTGATCACCGATGCTGGCATGCCAGGGATCTCCGATCCGGGACAGATGTTGATCCAAGCCTGTATCACAGCCGGCATCTCCGTGGTGCCGATCCCCGGTCCTACGGCTCTGATCGCGGCCCTAGTGGCCTCGGGGCTACCGATGGAGCGGTTCGTCTTTGAGGGGTTTCTGCCCAGTCAGCCGAAGGGACGTCAGGATCGATTGGCTCAGCTGCGCACAGAGGAACGGACATTGGTGTTCTATGAGGCTCCCCATCGGCTGGAGCGGATGTTACAGGATCTGGGTCAGGTGTTGGGGGCAGATCGCCGGGTGGTGGTGGCGCGGGAGCTGACCAAGCGGTTTGAGACCTTCTGGCGGGGCACGGTGGCGGCGGCCATTGAGTACTATCACCAGCATCCAGCGAAGGGAGAGATCACTGTGGTGGTGGCAGGGGCGGATCTGCAGATGTCAACCCTCGGGACTCAGGATATTGTGGATGAGCTACGGTATCTGTTGATGGCCGGGTACTCTCGTTCCCAAGCCAGTCGCCAGATCGCCCGTCAGTTCCAACGGGAGAGGCGTGAGATCTATCAACTGGCCCTAACGATCGAGATCCCCGACGCGGATCCCCATGCCTCTCCAGAAGATCCCTGATGTCATCCCCACTCGCCCATGAATTTTAATCACTACTTCACCAATGCTGAGCTGGAGACAATCCTCAGAACTTGGGCTCAGGACTATTCCTCTCTACTGCGGCTCGAAAAACTGGGGATCAGCTATCAGGGATCTCCCCTCTGGATCGTTACCCTCACCCAAATCACCACAGGATCAGATCTGGAAAAGCCCGCGATCTGGATCGATGCCAACATTCATGCCACGGAGTTAGCCGGTACAACGACGGTTTTACATATCCTTGACACTCTGCTACGAGGCTATGGTCAAACGGCTCAGATCACGCGCCTGGTGGACACCTGCACCCTCTATGCTGTGCCTCGGATCAACCCGGACGGTGTAGATCTCGCTCTAACTCACTCCACTCATAAAATGCGCTCAGGGGTTCGTCCCTATCCTTGGCCCGATGACGACCAACCTGCAGGGTTACAGATCCAGGATATGGATGGAGATGGTCGGATCCTACAGATGCGCATCCCGGATCCGAGTGGGGATTGGCAGGTCAGTGATCTGGATCCACGCCTGATGGTGAAACGGGCTCCTGACGAGCATGGGGGGGACTATTTCCGTCTGTTTTATGAGGGATGGCTCAAAGATTTCGATGGCTATCTGATCAAGACGAACCGATTATTACCTGGGGTAGATTTTAACCGCAACTTTCCTTATCGTTGGCGACCCCAATCCGAGCAACATGGAGCCGGATCCTATCCCACCTCAGAGATTGAGATCCGGGCTGTGGTGGACTTCATTACCGCGCACCCCAACATCAATTTGGCCCTGACTTATCACACCCATGGGGGCTTGATCCTGCGTCCCTTTAGCGATCGACCGGATACGGATCTGGATCTGAGGGATCTGCGGGTTTATGAGAAGTTAGGTCAGCGAGGGGCTCAGATCACAGGCTATCCCTGCATCTCCATCTACCATGACTTTCGTTCTGATCCTCATGAGGTAACAACGGGGGCTTTTGATGATTGGATGTACGATCGATTGGGGGTTTTCGCCTTCACGATCGAGCTCTGGAATCTGCCACAGGCAGCGGGTGTGGAGTTTGAGAACTACATGCGATGGCGACAGGATCATCCGCCCTCCGATCAGCTCAAGTTGCTGCAGTGGTGCGATCAACAGGCACCGGGCTGGGGATATGTGGACTGGTATGGTTTTGATCACCCCCAACTGGGCTCGATCGAATTGGGGGGCTGGCAGATCCTCAACACCTGGCGCAATCCCCCGGCAGCTCTGATGGGAGCTGAGGCAGCTCGCAATACTCCATTTGTGATCTCGTTGGCGGAGACCTTACCCCATCTCAAGATCTGGAGAACGGAGGTGGAATCGCTGGCAGAGGGTTTGTATCGGCTCGTTTTAGTGGTGGAGAATACAGGGTTCCTGCCCACCTACACCAGCCAACAAGGGCGGCAACGAGAGGGTGTTCGTCCAGTGCGGGCTCAGATCGATCTACCGGAATCAGCGCAACTGATCAGCGGTTGGATCACTCAAGATCTAGGACATTTGGAGGGGCGTAGCACTAAGCTGAGTCCTCTATACACTCAAAATAGTCCAACGGATAATCGAGCCTGGTGTGAGTGGATGGTGCAGGCGTCTCCCGGATCCTCTGTTAATCTGCAGGTTCTGAGTGAGCGGGCTGGGGTGATCCGACATCGGATCCAATTGGTTTAGAGGGTAGCTCAACTGGGGACTAGGGGGAGCCCAGGATCCAGTGTTCCTAGACAGAAAGATCCCTTAGCGTGAAGCTTAGGGATCTACAAAGGATGGATAGGGGATCCGAGATCTAGACCAGGGCAGGCTGTTTCTCCTCCATCTCCGTGGAGTAGGATCCCAAGCTGGCCGCCGAGTTGAGCTTAGCCCGGAAGTGCAGTAGCTTTTGCGCGTCGGAGACATTGCCATCTTGTCCCTTCCAGTACTCCAGGGCCGGCTGCTGGATAGCCCGAGCATAGGAGAAGGTGATCGGCCAAGGGGTGGCGGATTTGAACTTGAGGTTCATGGCGTTGAGGTGCTCGCTGGACCGTTGCTCCGACTGTCCACCGGAGAGGAATGCGACCCCAGCCACGGTAGCGGGAACACTATTGAGCAGACACTCCACAGTCATCTGAGCCACCCTGTCCACATCCGCCTGCTGCGGGCAGTCCAAACCAGAGATCACCATGCTGGGCTTGAGGATCATCTGATCGAAGGCCACCTTATTGAGGTAGAGCTGATCGAAGACCTGATAGAGCGTCTCCCGAGTTACCTCATAGCAGCGCTCGATACTGTGATCACCATTGATCAACACCTCCGGCTCCACGATCGGCACCAAACCGCCTTCCTGGCAGAGAGCCGCATAGCGAGCCAGACCTTGGGCATTCCCCAACAGACAGGTGCGACTGGGGATGCCCTCACCGATGGTGATCACCGCCCGCCACTTCGCAAAGCGAGCCCCCATCTGGTAGTACTCCGAGATCCGCTCCCGTAGACCATCCAAGCCTTCGGTCACCTTCTCCCCAGGACAATGGGCCAGATCCTTAGCCCCCGTATCCACCTTGATGCCGATCAAGACACCCGCATCCCTCATCGCCTGAGTGAAGGGAGTGCCGCTCTGAGTGGACTGCCGGATCGTCTCGTCGTACAGGATCGCCCCACTGATGGCTTCCGAGAGACCAGGAGTGGTCAGGATCAACTCGCGATAGGCCCGCCGCCGATCTTCGGTTTGGGGGATACCCAGCTTGGCAAACCGCTTGTTGCAGGTGCCATTGCTCTCGTCCATGGCCAGGATCCCTTTACCGGGGGCGACCATCCCTTGGGCTGTGGCCTTTAGCTCCTCTGTGTAGGAACTCATGGGCCGTACCTCCTCATGCTGTCTACGTCGATCCCGCGACCTTAAGAGATCGTGAAGATCTTGGGCCGAGTATAACGTAGAAGCTGGGGTTTTGTCTGAGAATTGCCGTGAAGAATCTGTGAAATTGGTTGGAGGAGGGGCCCCTTTCCGACAGCGTCATCGATCTCTATCTGAGGGATGAGCCCATCATCGAGTACTATCAATCCGATCCATCGTTATCAGGTGTGGGTGTGAGCCTCCAGTCCCTCGATCGTGCAGCGGTATTCGCCTTAGCTTTGTTTGCGGTCTTTTTTGGCTACAACTGGGTGGTGATGAAGAGTGCGGTGCAATATGCCAGTCCTTTTGATTTCGCTGCCCTACGCACGTTCCTGGGGGCGCTCTCCCTATTTATCACTTTATTGGTGCTGCGCCGCCCGATCTGGCCCCCTGTGTTCTCCAGTCTGATCTTACTGGGGATCCTGCAAACGACAGGCAATCTGGGCATGGCCACCTGGGCCTTGGAAAGTGGTGGGGCGGGGAAGACGGCGGTATTGGTGTACATTATGCCGTTCTGGACCCTTCTCTTCGCCTTTTTATTCTTGGGGGAGAAACTGGGCCGACGTCAGATCCTAGGCAGCGGGATCGCTTTGTTAGGGCTAGGGTTTGTGTTGGTGCCATTGCAGATGGGGGAGGGGTTATTCAGTCAGATGTTGGCCTTGGGATCCGGATTCAGTTGGGCGGCCAGTACCATTACCTTGAAGAAGATCCGGCAGGCTCACCCTCAGATCGATCTGTTGACGGTGACCGCTTGGCAGATGGTGATCGGCAGCTTACCGCTATCATTGATCGCGCTCCTGGATACCCAACAACCGATCCTGTGGACACCTACGTTTGTCGGGGCCTTGATCTATAACATCCTGCCCGCCACAGCCATTGCCTTCGCCCTGTGGTACTTTGCCCTCAGTCGGTTACCCGCCGGGATCGCCAGTTTGGGAACGTTGGTGAATCCGGTGATCGGGGTGCTGGCAGCCTGGTTACAGTTGGGGGAGAGACCCTCTCTGACGGAGGGGATCGGGATCGGGTTGATCCTGTCAGCTTTGGTGGTGATCAATCTGCCACCTCAGAGGTCTCCAGAGAGGGAGACTCCAGGAGCTCAAACAAGAGGTTGTCGATGAAGTTAGGATCTCGAGTCAGACCCAGGTGATCAGTAAACACAAAGGTGACCCGCTGCCACTGAATAGGGGATTGGATCGTGGGAGTCCAGTTGGCTTCGGTACGGTGGTCTAATAGGGCGTCACGACGCAGAACGGTGCCATCCCCCGGTCCTTCCTCAAACAGTTCAAACTTGCCGGATTTTTCATCTAAGGTGACGATGGCTTGGGTTGGCACAGAGTCTCCTGCTACTAGATGGAGAGACAGTCCCGGAGGAGGGGGACTCGCAGGTTGATCCAAAGCAGCCCCCAACTGTTGTGACCGAGTCAATACCTTCCTGAGGTGGTCGAAGGCAAAGGCCTGTCGTTCCTCTGGGGATGTGGTGGCGGGCAACAGCCATTGCAACATCTGATCCTGCTGAGGATCCATCAGCCCCCAAC
>CAYSEO010000315.1:0-5476 GCA_964429885.1 uncultured bacterium | reverse complement strand
AACGTTTATACAGTCTATATCGTGCGTGTCAAAGCAATTTTGCCGATCTACTTAGGTTTGATAGGCTCTGAGATCGATCTCCACACCCGGTAGCCATGTTTCGGTTTCACACTCAACCCGACAGTGAGGTGCCCGTCTCCACCCAGCTGTTCAGTCAGATTAGTTTCGCCATCGCCTGTGGCCAGTACCCACCCGGATACCGTCTGCCCAGTACCCGTCAATTGGCCATGCAAACCGGGCTGCACCGCAACACCATCAGCAAGGTCTATCGCCAACTGGAGGAACAGGGCCTGGTGGAGACCCGAGCTAGCTCCGGCATCTATGTCAGCTCCTCGGAGAATGTGCAACGATCCGCCACCCAAGATCCGAAATTGGCCCAACAGGCAGAAGCTTATACCCTGGTGAAACGGGGCTTGGATCAACTGCTCAATAGTGGCTGTACCCTCAGCCAGGCCAGGGAGCTCTTTCTGCAAGAGATCGAATGGCGGATGCGCTGTGGTGCCCGCGTGCTAGTCTGTGTGCCTAAACCGGATCTAGGCTCAGGACAATTGATGGTGGAGGAGTTGGAGCCTGAGTTGCAGATGCCGATCCAGCTGGTGCCCTTGGATGAGTTGAGTGCGGTACTGCAGGAATGTTTCTCGGGCACGGTGATCACGATCCGCTACTTCACTCCGCAAGTGGAGGCGATCGCCAACCAATGGTCTGCTCGGGTGATCCCGGTGGATATCTACGATTATGAGGCGGAGGTGGAGCTGGTCAAGACCCTGGCCACCAACACCTGTCTGGGGCTGGTGAGCATCAGTCGAGCCATCCTAGAGGTGGCGGAGATCCTGGTGGGCAGTATGCGAGGTCAGGAGATCCTGGTGGTGACAGCGGAGGTGACGGATACGGAGCAATTGAAGCGGGTGGTGCGACGGGCCGATCTGATCATCTGTGATGCCCCTAGCCATGCCACGGTCAAGACCATGATCCGAGCAGTCCGAGCCGATTTAATCCGCCTGCCTCAGGTGAGGTGTACGGAAAAATACATTAGTCATAACTCCTTGATCCAGCTCAAACGGGATCTGGGTCTAGAGAGCCCCACTGTGGCCTCGGTGGGATCCTGATGCACCCCCAACGGATCTGATGCATGATCGAGACAGGATCTTAGCGGAGAAAAACATGGTGGAGCGACCGACTCTGGATCCCCAACCCCAGTCGACCCGATCTGAGAGTCAGCATCGGCCCAAGCGAGAGCGCATGATCGTGATGACTTTGCTGGCAGTGATGGGCGGATTACTGGCCATGGATGCCCTGTTGTTGTCCAAACTGATGTAGCACGATGTCACTAGAAGCGATCCAGGGGGACATCACTCAATTACAGGTGGACGCGATCGTCAATGCGGCTAACACCAGTCTATTGGGAGGCGGCGGTGTGGATGGGGCGATCCATCGGGCCGCAGGACCGGAGCTCGTGGAGGAATGTCGAGCTCTAGGAGGTTGTGGGCCAGGAGAGGCCAAGATCACTCAAGGGTATCGGTTACCAGCCCGCTTTGTGATCCATACCGTGGGTCCGGTGTGGCGGGGTGGCCATCAGGGGGAGGAGTGGATCCTATCTCAGTGCTACCGTCGCTCTCTAGAGATCGGGGCAGAACGAGAGCTAAGTTCCATTGCGTTCTCCTGTATCAGCACGGGGGTGTATGGGTTTCCTAAGGATCGGGCTGCGATCATTGCCATCGAGACCTGTCGAGAGCTGTCGTCACAACAAAATTACCCGAAACAGATCCTGTTCTGTTGCTTTGATGATGAGAACTACCAGATCTATCGAGATGCCTTAGGACAGAAGTGAGATCGGAAAACCAGCCTATGAGGATCCTTCAGATCAGTTCTTCTCCCTTCCATGAGATCCGATATCTCTCTTCAGGTCGCAAAGGGGAACCCCGTCGATGCGTTCTGCCCTTCTTCAAGGCGACCGTAGACTCCTTACCTCAGGCTGATAGCTCAATCGTCCTTACCTCAGATCTCCAAGGGCGGGAGCGAGGAGGAGCCAATCGACTGCTCGGTGAGGTGGTGGCCGAAGAATTATGGGTTCTACAGGAGATGAAAGAGATCCCAGTCATCTCTGCTGTGATCCTGGCCGGGGATCTATACGATTATCCTGATCTTAGGAAAATGGGAGGCACAGGAGATACCACCTCAGTATGGAATGCTTTTGCTAGCCCGTTTCCCAAGGCCATGGGTGTGTTGGGTAATCACGATCAGGTCGCTCTAGACAGATTAGATCCAGAGGTGAGTATTCTAGATGGCACATCTTTTAATCTGGATGATCTGAAGATCTTCGGAGTGAGTGGGATTATAGGTCAAACCCACAAGAATCAGAGAAAGACTCCCGAGGAGTTCACCCGACTACTTCATCGAGGCCTCACACAACAGGCGAACATCATCGTTCTGCATCAGGGGCCTGATCTGCCAGCCCAGGATCGGAGTGGGGAGCCTATGATCCGTGAGATTTTAGAGCGATCGGGAGAGTCGCTGATCGTCTTTGGGCACTGCCATTGGTCAGAGCCCTTAGCTCAGATCGGTCGGAACCAGGTGGTTAATGTTGATGCTAGAGTGATCGTCTTGATCAATCCAGAGACCAAAACATAGCTCTGGAGTTCTAGTTTGGCCATGTTTCCCATTTGTGGGTGAATGTAGTCTTAAAGGCAGGGCTCTACAGTTTAGCCAGATCTGACTGGGGTGTTGCCGATGACTTGCGGATCCAGCCCCGCGTCTCTGAGTTCACCATCGATAGCATGTTCATCTTGATCCCCTCACTTTTGGCCGCAGCCAAGAGATGCTCCATTCCCAGAGATCTACCCTGATCCGCAGCCAGAAAAGCAGCATTAAGAGCAATGTTACGGATTACGGCTCCCGATACTCCCAATCGAGCCAACTTCTTAATATCCAGATCCTCCGTAGGCAATTGAGGTGGGAAAGATCGACGCCAGAGTTCCTCTCGTTGCTCAACATCTGGGAAAGGAAATTCGACAACAAACCGTAAGCGTCGCTCAAAAGCCGTGTCGATCGAGTCCTTTAAGTTAGTGGTCAGGATCGACAACCCCTGATAAGACTCCATGCGTTGCAGTAGATAGCTCACCTCCTGATTCGCATAACGATCTCGAGCATCCTTGACATCTCCTCGTTTGCCAAATAAGGCATCCGCCTCATCAAACAATAAGATCACCCCACCCGCCTCAGCAGCATCGAACACCTGGGCCAGATTCTTCTCCGTCTCACCAATATACTTACTCACCACCGCACTCAGATCGATCTGATAGAGATCCAGATGGAGCTCATTAGCGATCACCTCCGCTCCTGTTGTCTTGCCAGTGCCGGTGCGCCCATGAAATAGAGCACTGATCCCTAATCCTCGCCGACCCTGACCCGCAAATCCCCACTTCTCATACACCTGATACCGTTGTCGAACCTGGGCCACAATAGTTTTGAGCACCTGGATCTGCTCCTCAGGTAGAACCAAATCCTCCCAGCTCATCTGGGGAGAGATGCGTCGGGCTAGGGCATCTAACTTGGGTCGAGCTTGACGACGGCAGGTACTCCAGAGGAGAGCTTGTGGCTCCTGATCTGAGGAATGAAGTGCCTTCGACATCCGTAAGGATGCTGACTGGATCGCGGGAGCACTGAGGTTGAAATGGGCAATGATTGGATCTAATTTCTCAGTTCGAATCAACGGCTCGACCTGCAGATCCAAGTGATGTTGCCACAGATCCCGCTGTTCCATGGGTGTTAGTGAGGGCACCTCAAAATGGAGTAGGGAGAGATCCACACTCAATTGACGATATTGGCTGCTCAGGATCAGAGGAACGTGGAGATCCCCAATAAATCGTTCCAAGATAGCCAGTGGAGTGATCTCACCTAAAGGTAGGCCATCACACTCCAACAGCAAGACCTGATCAGAGAGTTGTGCCTCCCGTTGCCAACGCCGCTTCAGACGCTCTAATTCCACGGGAATGGTCAATAATAAGGATCCAGACAGACGGCTCAGCTGGTAGTGACTGTGTTCACAGGCTACCCCAACGATCTGACGACGGGTCAACGGATCCAATCCCGTAATTTCCAAAGGAACAGAGGGTTGATCGGAGAGATAGTCAGATACTGTCAGGGCCAATTCTTGATGAGAGGGAGGTAGAGCTGATAGTCCTAACTCAGGGACAGGTTTGATCCAATCCATGAGGCGACTATCAAGACTGGTCTCCCCCAGTAGGTAACAGAGAATCCGAGGATCGATTCGTAGAGGAGAATCCATTAAGGTTAACCCTGTACCGATCTCGATTAATTCCCACCGTTGTAGGGGCGACTGAGGAGCCAGGATGGACCAGGAGAAGGAATCAAAGATCTGTTCAGCTAGAATGAAGGTGGGATAGTTGAGCTTTGGATCTCCATGCCCCTGAGCACAGAGAGATTTGAGTCCAGGGGCCAGCTCCAGAGCTGCACAGAACAGCAACAGATCTCGATCACCTGGGCTAAGACTGAAGAGTTGACAGAGGCGTTCTAGAGTAGAATCTGGGTCAGGTTGGAGAGCAGGAATTCGAGAGGGTCTCTGCTCTAGATAAGCTTTAAGGTGTTGATAGACCCGATCGATCTGGGCGATCAGATACTGTTGATTGTCTGAATACCGGTCAGTGGCTGGCCCTGTGTTCATCTCAGACTCCCGTGATCTGGATCCTGCCGCCATTGAAACACAGAGTTAACTCCATCGTAGCCCTGAGTGTTCTACCATACCCTAACCAACGCTGGTGTGAATGGAGCGAATAGGCTATCATCTTTAGGTCCTGGTTGGCGTAGGGCTCATGGGCGATCTCAAGGTTCCGAAGACATCCTCCTGGACCCCGACTGTGCAAAGTCAGGCCAAGCTCTGGTTTTCCACCACCTGGAACTCAGCCTCAGACCCGGATCCAGATCACGACTCCTCCCAGGATGCCCCTGTTGACGCGCCTGCTGTGGCCTTAGCTCCTGACTTGATCTGGCGCCAGCCTTGGATACAACGTCTCTGCTCGGCCTGTCAGCAGGAGGAGGGTGATCCCGCTCTACAACCTCAGCTCACCATTGGCCAAGTGGGAGATCCTTACGAGGTGGAGGCGGATGCCATTGCCGACAAGGTGATGTCTATGCCCGCTCCTCAGCCAGCCCAGATCCAGCGGCAGGGCGATGCTCAGGATCCCGACCCCTCAGAGGAAGAGCCTGCAATCCAAGCCCAATCTCTTTACCCCAGCATCTACCAACGGGTGCAGCGACAAGCCCAAGGATCCTCGCAAGTCGGATCTGATTTGGAGAGTCGTCTCTCCCATTCCAAGCAAGGGGGCACACCCCTACCGGATCATGTCCAAGCCTTCATGGGACCTCGCTTAGGAGTCGATTTGAGCCCGATCCGGGTCCACACTGACACTAGTGCCGTCCAGATGAACCGGGAGCTAGGGGCACAAGCCTTCGCCCATGG
>CAYSEO010000314.1:0-5480 GCA_964429885.1 uncultured bacterium | reverse complement strand
AGGAGTGAGCTGCGGCGTCGGTAGAGTTGTGGGAGTCGCCGTGGGTGTGGAGGTAGGAGTGGGTTCGCTGGGTTCAGCCGCCGTCTCGGAAGCTTGATCTGTAGCCGTCACCACCGGAGCTTGGATGGAACCAGGGGCTACCTCGGCGGGTATGGCGTTGGTGTCGATCTGGGCCACTGACACCTGACCGGAGGTATCGATCTCGCCCTTCACCTCGCCGCCGATCTGGTTACCATTGGCGCTGATCACGATGCCGCCCTTGGTGGAGTTATTGATGTCCAGATTGGCATTACCCTCAAACCGGTTGTTGCCCGGATCGGAGCTGGTACCCAGATCCGGTTGCCCCTGGGTGATCGCTACCAACCCAGCATCCAGGTTGTCCTTGACCAGGTTACCCCGTAGGATGGGTCGGGCACTGCCCCCCACGATCACGCCACTGCGGTTGCCGATGATCCGGTTGTTCTCCAGCCGAGGGGTGGATTGCTTATCGATAGTGACCCCGAAGCCGGTCTCTTGAAATAGATTGTTCCGGATCACAGGGGCTGAGGTGCCCAATACTGAGATGCCATTGGCCCCATTTTGATAGAAGCGATTGCCCTCGATCCTGCCGCCCGCGCTGCCAGTTAGGAAGATGCCATCGTGAATGCTGCCAACGAAACTGTTGTTAAACACCCGTGGCGCCGTGGATTCCAGCCAGAGGGCATAGCCCCGCCGCCCTTCATTGCGCATCGTCACTCCCCGGATCCCGGTACCGGTCTCCGCCAACATGGTAATGTTCTGCCGCGCCAGGGTAGGGCTGATATAGGTGCCGCCCCCCACGATCACGTAGCCCTCCCCCAAAGTGGACTCATCCCCTCGCAACACCTGACCCGCTCTGAGGGTGATCGGGAAGGTCTCGCCACTCTCCTCCGAGTAGATCCCAGGCAACAGTTGGATCACGGTCCGGGGTGGAGCCTGTTCCGTGGCATAGGTGATGGTGCGGTAGGGATTCTCCTGAGAGCCGTTGCCGCTACTATCGCTGCCATTGGCTGCATCCACAAAGATCACCCCAGTCATGTCCGGAAGCGGCGGCACTGCCGGAGCGGCTTGCTGACCCTCTACCGTGGCATCCAGAGTGGTCTGAGCCAGGGCAGGAGCCGCGATCAGGATCGTTCCCCAACCCAGCATCGCCCCACAGGCCAGGGTTGATCCCAGGACTCGGAAGAGAGGAGCCCTTCGGAAACCATGGGACGCCGCGATCGAAGCTGTTGGCAGATCGGAAATCATAGGAGTCAGTCCTCGCGCCAGATGCAGGTGATGATGAGCCAAATCGAGGCGATTGTAACAGACCCAGCCCTGAGCGTCCTGCGGATCCGATCCCACACCAGATGTAGATTTAAGGACTATCCTGGGTCAAGACCTACAGTCATGGCAGACCTAGACTAAGATCGGTACCGTGGTTTCCAGGTGTGGCCTGGGATCTAGGGCCTAGACACTAGATGTGGGTGATTCGGAGCTCTGTTCCCCTTGCCTTGTAGATCTGAGGGTGATTTGTAGAAAAACCGGGGGAAGCCGCTGAGAATCCTGATCTTTGCGTTATCTTGCAGATAGAACTGTTGATCATGGGAAGAGCACAATGACCCCTGTTACGGCTCATACTGAATCCGTTTGGCGCCCCCTACGACAGGCGATCATCGAGAGTTCTGGGTTTCAGACCTGGCTACAGCATCAACCATTGCCGGACTCAGACCAGGAACTGGATCGGATGGTTAGGGAGTACCTAGAACAAACCCTCTCCACCTTGGCTTATTAATCTCACTCGGGCTCCAGGTCCAGATCCTCTTGAGATATGTCCCCGCCCTCCCCAACGGATCTGCACACCTTACAGGATCGCGCCTGGATCGGGGATGCGGTGCTTTGTCTCTACGCTCGGGAATGGTTGCTGAATCGGCAGATCACTCCCAACTCCCTGCGAACCGATCTGTTCACTCACTTCACTTCTAATCACTTTCTAGCAGCCCTCGGGGATCCTACCCATGTGGAAGCTGAGATCGGAGCGGTCTATCAACATCAGGGTCTGGCAGCGGCCTATGACCACATCACTCAAGCCATCCTGCCCCTCTATCTCAAACAGATCCGGAACCGACTGCGAGGGACTCGCCACCAAACTTTATTGGCCCAGTTGGCTCCAGACATCGATGATCAACCCAGATCTGTCTAGAATATGACTCATGCAGCCCTATTGGCTTGAGTTATGTCTGAGGATCTGATCGGCTCCATCGTCAATCAACGCTATCGGCTCACCCGCTGGATTCATAGCAGTGCCACGGGGGATGTATTTGAAGCTACCGATCAGAAACTCTTTGGTCAGCGAGTTGCCCTCAAGATCTTGAACCAAAACCTACCGGGCGATATGGCCCTATTCAGCTACCTACGCCGCCGGTTTGAGGAGGAGGCCCGCATCAGTATTCAGTTGGGGGGACACCCCCATATCGCTCAGGTGAAGGATTTCGATGTGGAAGGGGATCGACCCTTTCTGGTCATGGAGCTGCTCGGGGCACCACCTCTGATGGGGCGTCACTTGGGGGAGCTGTTGGAGAGCACAGGACCTCTCACCCTGGATCGGTTTCTGAAGCTGGCTCAACAGAGCTGTTCCGCCCTCCATTATGCCCACTGTTTCACCGGTGAGGTGAATGGTACCTCCATTCATGGCGTGATCCATCGCGATATTAAACCGGCCAACCTGTACATCGTTCAAGATCCCGTCCTGGGGGAGTCGGTGAAGGTCCTAGACTTCGGCATCGCCAAACTGATCAGTGATGTCGCCATCAACATGGGCACCAATCTGTTTGGCTTCGTCGGTACCCCCAGTCATGCCTCCCCAGAACAGCTACAAGGTAAGGCCCTTGATCGCCGCACGGATATCTATTCCCTGGGTGTGGTGTTCTACCAGATGCTGACCGGGCAGCTGCCGATCCAGGCGGAGACCGATACCTTTCCAGGCTGGTACGAGGCCCATAACTTCCAGATCCCTCGTTCCCTGCAGGAGTTCGACCTATCCTGGCCGATCCCTGCCCCCCTGGACACTGTCATCCTGTCCTGTCTGGCCAAACATCCGGAACAGCGCCCCAAGACCATGCAGCTGCTGAGTCATCAATTAGACCGATCCTTGCGTCCTCACCCTGGCTCCATCCCAGCCTCTGCACCGCGTCCGATCCCATCTCCCTCCATCTCCCCTCCCCCGACTCCCTCTACCGCCCTCTCGGAGACCGTTCCCTCTCGCTCCCTGCCGACGCCGACGCCGACACCGACAGCCGCTCCGATCCCCCCAACCACACCCTCTCCAGCTCCCTCTCGGAGCTCATCCCGTTCCCGTCGAGAGTTTGTCAGACCCAATCCACGCCCGATCATTCCCACGGTGGGCAAGGAAGGTCGCTATCGCATCGAAAGCCATCTAGGTAGTGGAGGGATGGGAGAGGTGTACCTGGCCCTGGACACCCATCTCAACCGTCAGGTGGCTGTCAAGATCATGACCGGCAATGCAAGCGAGGATGCTCGGACCCTAATGAAGCGGTTCAAACGGGAGGCGGATGTCTGTGCGTCTCTGAACAGCCCCCATATCGTCCAGGTCACTGACTTTGGCACCACAGAGCATGAGGGAGGCTATCCCTTCTTCGTCATGGAATATCTACAGGGGGAGACCCTGGGCCAACTCTTGACTCACCAGAAGCAACTTCCCCTCGATCGGGCCTTACGGATCGCGGCTCAGGTCTGCTCCGGTCTCTCTGAAGCTCATCACCAGGGCATTGTTCACCGTGATCTCAAACCTGACAATATCTTTTTGATCCCCGGAACGCTTTGGGATCTGGTTAAGGTACTGGATTTCGGCGTAGCTAAGGTGATGAATCAGGGGGCAGAGAATGCCACCAAGCTGACTGTCGTGGGGGCCTTTCTCGGAACTCTATGCTACTCCTCTCCAGAACAATGTATTGCTCAGGGGGATGTAGATCACAGCACGGACATCTATAGTTTGGGCCTGATCCTTTACGAGATGTTGAGTGGCACCAATCCCTTCAAACTGGAGGTGACCACCGCTCGGGATAACTTCCTCTGGATCGATGCCCATGTTCACACCGATCCGATCCCCCTTCAACAGCAACCCGATTGCGACCGTCTTCCAAAGGTCATTACACAGGCTGTGATGCGCTGTCTGCAGAAAAAACCTCGGGAGCGCTTCTCCTCTATTGACGATCTATTGACTATCCTCCAATCCACCCTCCAAAATCGAGATCTCATAGGTGCCGTCCAAAAACCTGCTCCTGCCCCCACCCAACCCACCAGAAGATCCTCTTCTCTACCCACTGAGACTGCCTCTCCCGTAGAGAAATTCACCGCAACTCAGGTCCCCCAGCCCATCGACAGGTTGGACGAAACGATTGTGGAGGAACATCCCTCTACTGCAGCGAACGATCAAGATCAAACGGTTGTGGAAACCCCCCTACATCTCCTGCTGAGTAATGAGACAGTAGTAGAGCACCCGCAAGCTGATCCGACTCCCTCTATAACCGATGAGACAGTAGTGGAGCATCTGCAAGTCGATTTGGCCACCTCGGAAACCGTCGTCGAGCAAAGAGATTTGAACACTCGGGAGACGATCGTTGAAAATCATCATCCAGCTCCCACTCCTCGCCAGTCTTCCCCTGTAGAACCCACCGGAGTGCCTCAGCCCACTCCTCGCCCCGCTCCCTCGATCCGTAGGTCATCTCCTGCAGAGCCTCCCCGCTACCCTCAGATCAACCCTGACGATCGTGATCCTTTTGGGATCAACATCAACATTGATCCTGAGCCTACGGGCTCAATCACCCGTCCCATCTTCGATCGAGAGCAGTTCTTCCCCAGAGCCCCTGCTCCAGCTCCAGATGAAACACCGACCGAATTAGGCGGGGTCCGAGTTCCTTTGGACGAGGAAGAAGATTGGGACGACGATGATGATGATCACGAAGAACCCGCATTAATACCCTGGCAAGATCCCGCTCATCGGAATCAACACATTGAGGATGAGATCTCCCAGATCAACCCTATCCTCAACCCTACCCCTGCTGTCTCACAGACTCCCTCAAAATCTCCACCTCGACCTAACCTGCTCTGGCGGAATGTGCTGATCTTGTTGATCCTTGTGACATCGGGGATCGTGATCTACTGGGGAGTTTCCAGGACCATCGAGGAGCAACAGGATCCACAGCCCTCGGAATCAGTGCCTGGGGTGCTCAACTGAGGCTGACTCCACCACAACTCTGAATTAGGGTAAACCGATCAGCTTTACCGGCAGGACAATGGTGAGAAGTTGTTGATCCCCCTCGGTAAGTTGCCAGATCAGGAGTAAAGAGGATTAAAAAAGGAAACGCCCCCAAGCTGGGAGCGCTTCACACTATTAGGGAAAGCTAAGCCGATTCACTCAACTCGCAGCCACAGGGATGCTTACCCGTTGATGGAGGGAGCGG
>CAYSEO010000313.1:0-5495 GCA_964429885.1 uncultured bacterium | reverse complement strand
CAAGCTCTCCCCCAACTCCCCCCGCTAAGACGGGTAGCTGTGGCTGCAGCAGCACCCCCGCCCAAGCTCCTCTGAGCGAGTCTATGAAGCAGCGGATCGAGAAGCATCCCTGCTACAGCGAGGAAGCCCATCACCACTACGCCCGGAATCAAGTGGCAGTGGCTCCCGCCAGTAATATTCAATGCAACAATTGCAATCGCAAGATTGATTGCGCCAACGAGAGCCGTCCTGGTGTGGTCAGTGAGTTGCTCACCCCTGAGGAGGCCGCCCACAAGGTGTTGGTGATCGCCGGTAAGATCCCTCAGATGACGGTGCTGGGCATCGCAGGTCCTGGAGATCCCCTGGCCAACCCCAAGCAAACCTTCCGCACCTTTGAGCTGATCGCAGAGCAAGCCCCCGATATCAAGCTGTGCCTCTCCTCCAATGGCCTGATGCTGCCGGAGTATGTGGAGCAGATCAAAAAGCTCAACATCGATCACGTCACCCTGACCATTAATATGGTGGACCCCGAGATCGGTGCTCAGATCTATCCCTGGATCCGGTGGAACCGCAAGCGCATCAGAGGTGTGGAAGCGGCTCGGATCCTGCATGAGCGGCAGATGGAGAGTCTGGATGCTCTGCGGGAGGCCGATATCCTCTGCAAGGTCAACTCGGTGATGATCCCTGGTATCAATGATCAGCATCTGGCGGAGGTGGATGAGGTGATCCGTTCGAAGGGCGCCTTCCTCCACAACATCATGCCGTTGATCTCGGCTCCAGAACATGGCACCCACTTTGGCTTGACCGGCCAACGGGGACCGACGCCCAAGGAGCTGAAGACCCTACAGGATTCCTGCTCCGGCAATATGAAGATGATGCGTCACTGTCGCCAATGTCGGGCCGATGCGGTGGGTTTGCTGGGTGAGGATCGCAGCGCCGAGTTCACCAAAGACAAGTTCATGGAGATGGCGCCCGAGTACGATGCGGAGACCCGCAAAGAGGTGCACGCAGGCATCGAGAAGTTCAAGGCAGAGCTGGAAGCCGCCAAGGCCGCCAAGCAGGCTGCGAAGAAGACCAACACTCCCAAGATCCAGGTGGCGGTAGCAACCAAGGGGGGTGGCATGGTCAACAAGCACTTCGGTCATGCCACAGAGTTCATGATCTATGAGGTGAACGCGGATGAAGCCAAGTTCGTGGGTCACCGCAAGATCGAGCAGTACTGCCAGGGTGGCTACGGCGAAGAGGACAACATGAGCGACATCCTCCAAGCCCTCACCGATTGCAAGGCAGTGTTGGTCTCCAAGATCGGTGACTGCCCCATGAAGAAGCTGCGCCAAGCCGGGATCGAGGTCGTCGAGGCCTATGACGTGATCGAGACCGTGGCCCTCAAGTACTACCAAACCTGGCTCACCAACCAGACCGTTGAGGTGCGCCCCCCCTCTCAACAGGAACTGAAGGCCCAACTGGAGGCCACCCTGGTTCGCTCTTGAGCTCACCCTTGAGATCTCTGAGATCTCATTCAGGCACGTCCCGGTTGAGATCTCAAAGGCCCCAAAGATTTGAGATTGAGACAAATTCTTCCACAGGAGACCGATCATGACACAGCTGACTGGACTAACTCGCGGCGGCGCCACCTGGACCCCCCAATTCATCGACAGCATTGATCTCACCCGTTGCATTGGCTGTGGCCGTTGTTTGAAAGCCTGTGGCCGAGGCGTCCTGGATCTACGTGCCCTGAACGAGGACGGCGAGTTCGTTGAGGATGAGGAGGAGGAAGAGATCGAACGCAAGGTGATGGTGATCTTCAATGGCGATCTCTGCATCGGCTGTGAAGCCTGCGCCCGCGTCTGCCCCAAGAACTGCCAAACCCACTCCCCCAGCTTGAACTGACCCCAATGGATCCGCCGCGAGATCCCTGAGTTCCCCTTTTGAGTCCCCTAAACCCATGCCGCCCCACTCACTGAATCTCCCCGGAGTTGACATGAACCCGATCCTCTACCTGGACAACAACGCCACCACTGCCATCGATCCGCAGGTATTAGAGGCGATGCTGCCCTATCTCACCACCTTCTACGGCAACCCCTCCTCCATGCACTCCTTCGGGGGTCAGGTGGGCAGAGCGCTGCGAGCAGCCCGTGAGCAGGTAGCCGATCTGATCGGGGCGGCATCTACGGAGATCCTGTTCACCAGCTGTGGCAGTGAGGGTAACAATGCTGCCATCCGCGCCGCCCTTCAAGCTCTACCGGATCGCAACCACATCATCACCACCCAGGTGGAACATGCTGCTGTCCTGAATGTCTGCAAGCAATTGGAGAAGCAGGGCTACCGGGTCACTTACCTCTCGGTGGATCGGCAGGGGCGGCTGGATCTGATGGAGCTGGAGGCGGCCCTCACTGGGGATACGGCTCTGGTCACCACCATGGCGGCCAATAACGAGACCGGTGTCCTCTTCCCCATCGAACAGATCGGTGCTCTGGCCAAGGAGTACGGCGCCATCTTCCATGTGGATGCGGTGCAAGCGGTGGGCAAGATCCCCCTCAACATGGCCACCAGCACCATCGATCTGCTCACCCTCTCCGGTCATAAACTCCATGCCCCCAAGGGGATCGGGGCTCTCTACATCCGTAAGGGCACCCGGTTCCGGCCTCTGTTGATCGGCGGTCATCAGGAGCGGGGTCGTCGGGCCGGTACGGAGAATGTGCCAGGGATCATCGCCCTTGGCAAAGCCGCCGAGATCGCCCAGGCTCACCTACAGGATGGCACCGAGCGGCAGCTGCGGGATCGTCTGGAGCGAGGTCTGCTGAGCCAGATCACAGAGTGTGAGGTCAACGGTCACCCCGAGCAGCGGCTGCCCAACACCAGCAACATCGGCTTCAAGTACATCGAAGGGGAAGCGATCCTATTCTGGTTGAACCAGCATGGCATCTGTGCCTCCTCTGGATCCGCCTGTACCTCCGGATCTTTGGAGCCCTCCCATGTGTTGCGGGCCATGGGTCTGCCCTACACCATCCTGCATGGCTCGATCCGGTTCAGCCTGTCTCGCTTCAATACCCTGGCAGAGATCGATCAGGTGCTGACGGTGATGCCGGAGGTGGTGGCCAAGCTGCGGGCCATCTCTCCCTTCAACAGTGACGCCGAGGATTGGCTCCAGGGCCGCGACCAGGAATTGGTCTTGAATCGCTAACGGTCGATCGACTTGAGATTCAGTTTCCTTTGATCCCTCTTTGATCTCTACTGACCATTCACAACCGAGGATTAGAACCATGTGGGACTATAGCGAGAAAGTGTTGGAACTCTTCTATCAGCCCAAGAATCAAGGGGTGATCGAAGATCCACAAGAGCCTGGGATCGCGGTGGTGAGCGGCGATGTGGGCAGTATCACCTGTGGTGACGCCCTCAGATTGCACCTCAAGATCGATGTAGATCAAGATCAGATCCTGGACTCCAGCTTTCAAACTTTTGGTTGCACCAGTGCGATCGCCTCCTCTTCAGCCTTGACAGAATTGATCAAAGGGTTGACACTGGATGAAGCACTAAAAGTAACCAACCGTGAGATCGCGGATTACCTGGGCGGGCTACCGGAAGCCAAGATGCACTGCTCGGTCATGGGTCAAGAAGCTCTAGAGGCCGCCATCTACAACTACCGGGGCATCCCCCTCGAGACCCACGATGAAGATGAAAGCGCCCTGATCTGCAAATGCTTCAGCATCAGTGAGTCCAAGATCCGTCGCACCATCAAGGAAAACGGTCTAACTGAAGCGGAGCAAGTCACCCACTACATCAAGGCAGGCGGAGGTTGCGGAGCCTGTCTCGCCGAGGTCGATGATCTCATCGCTGAGGTGAAAGCGGAGATCAAAGCTGAGGCAGCAGCCAAGCCCACCGTCAGCCCCACGGATTCCACCCTGGCCACCGTTCAAAAAGTCTCCCGCACCCTGACCACCCTGCAGAAGATCACCCTGATCCAGCAGGTGATTGCCGAGGAGATCCGGCCCGTATTGATCGCTGACGGCGGCGATGTGGAGCTCTACGACGTAGACGGCGACCGGGTTCTAGTCCAGCTCAAGGGGGCTTGCGGATCCTGCGAGTCCAGCACCGAGACCCTCAAGATCGCCATCGAGGCCCGCCTCCAGGATCGCGTTCTCCCCAGCCTGGTGGTTGAACAGGTTTAGAGTCCCTCAATCCCTACCTTGCACCGAAACCTATTCTTCAGAATCATGAAACTGACTGATCCCCATCCGTTCTCGTTCGAGAGGGCACCCCCAGCTTTCTCGATCTGAGACCCCCCGAAAAGTCTCTCCCTATTGTTCGATTTTCCCATTTGCAAACCAACCGGTTCATACCCAACACAGGAGACCCTTGTCATGAGACAGATCGCATTTTACGGCAAAGGCGGTATCGGCAAATCCACCACCTCCCAGAACACCATCGCTGGCCTCTCTGAGCTAGGCGTCCGAGTCATGATCGTGGGCTGTGACCCCAAAGCTGACTCCACCCGTCTGATGTTGCACAGCAAAGCTCAAACCACCGTGCTACACCTGGCTGCTGAGCGGGGCGCGGTTGAGGATGTGGAGCTGGAAGAGGTGCTGCTGACCGGCTACGGCAACGTGCGTTGTGTTGAGTCCGGCGGTCCTGAGCCCGGTGTGGGCTGTGCAGGCCGGGGCATCATCACCGCCATCAACTTCCTAGAGGAGAACGGCGCTTACGAAGATCTCGACCTGGTCAGCTACGACGTGTTAGGAGACGTGGTCTGCGGTGGTTTCGCTATGCCTATCCGGGAAGGCAAAGCCCAAGAGATCTACATCGTCACCTCCGGGGAGATGATGGCCATGTACGCGGCTAACAACATCGCTCGGGGTATTCTCAAGTACGCTCACTCCGGCGGTGTCCGTCTGGGTGGCCTGATCTGCAACAGCCGTAAGGTGGACCGGGAGATCGAGCTGATCGAGACCCTGGCGGATCGCCTCGGCACCCAGATGATCCACTTCGTGCCCAGGGACAACATCGTCCAGCACGCTGAGCTGCGCCGCATGACCGTGATCGAGTACTCCCCTGAGTGCAACCAGGCCAATGAGTACCGCGCTCTGGCTAAGAAGATCGAGAGCAACACCAACCTGGCCATCCCCACCCCCATCACCATGGATGAGCTAGAGGATCTGCTGGTGGAATTCGGCATCCTCGGCGACGACAAAGAGGTGGCTCACCTGATCGGCAAGACCGAGAAGGACCTGGCTCCCACTGCCTGAGCTTGATGTGTGGATCTGCAAGGGATCTCCTCCTTTCCCTTCAGATCTGGCGATCGGCCGTTCTTCAGATCTCACCCCGCAGCCTTGAGGATCTCGGGATCACACCCCAACCTCCTCAGCTGACCCTCGACAAGGCTCTTGTCCCCTTCCGATCTCGACAGAACCGCCGATCTCTGCCTGCCTCCCCTCCCCCCCTACCCATTGACTCCAGAGGATCGCCATGAGCACCGTAGATGACAGGAAACAGCTAGTCGAACAGGTCCTAGAGGTCTA
>CAYSEO010000312.1:2444-5497 GCA_964429885.1 uncultured bacterium | reverse complement strand
CCCCCCGAAGGTCGGCGCACCAGATCCAAACCTTTTCCCTGATAGAGAATGGAGTGCCAGTCCTCAGGCCATTGCCGCTGCAGCCGACCCAATGAGATCGCCGCTGGATCCCAGCAATAGAACCGTAAGGTGGGGGGTAGATCCCCCCGTTGGTAACCATGAAAGAGCCAGGTATCGATGGCCATCTGCTCTGCCCCAGTGGTCTGCAACAGTGGGATCAGTCGCCAAGTTGAGGTTGGGATCATTGGATTCAAAGGATCGAGATAGGATCAGATCGATCAGACCCAAACCAGTAGAGGATGAACCAGAAATCACTCCCCTCAGTCTAATCGTTGATAAGGAGATCAGCAAAAACGTCTATACAGGCTATATAGTGCATATCAAAGCAATTTTGCCGATCTACTTAATTCGCTGTTGGTGGAGGAGATCTGCTTATGTCCCCCCTGATCCGATGGACTCTAGCTGTGGCATTGTTGTGGAGCTGTGCCCCCTCCAGCGTGGGATCCATCGCGACTCCAGACGAGATCCAGCTGTTAGCCGAAGCGAGATCTCAGGTGAACTACCGAGCGGTAGCCCGTTACTCCGAGAGACGGGGCGGCGTCGCCCTGCGTATTCTTCAGGAAGGACAGGTGATCTTCGAGAGCTATCAAGACGGCTATACCCCTGACACCCCTCATCCCTTAGCCAGTGGCACCAAAAGCTTCACCTGCGCCTATGCAGCCTTAGCGGAAGCGGAAGGGATCCTCACCTTAAATGATCTGGCCGCCGATACCCTGTTCGAATGGCGCTCAGATCCCCGCAAGTCTCAGATCACGATCCAGGATCTACTCAGTCTCTCCAGTGGTTTGGAGGATAATCCGGCCTTCTCCCCATTTCGGATCGCACGACTAGATGCTGATCAGTTGGCCCTGGAAGCTACTCCACAGTTTGATCCAGGACAGGAGTTCATCTATGGGTTTACTAACTTTCAAGCCTTCGCCCTACTGGTAAAACGGCAAACCAACCTCGATCCGATCGACTACCTAGAACAACGCCTGTTCCAGCCCCTCGGCTTCACCAGTCTCAGCTGGCAGCGGGATGCGCAGGGACAGCCGCAAATGGCTGGTGGGGCCCAACTCAGCGCTCGGGACTGGGGCAAATATGGCCAATTGTTTCTCGATAACGGTGTCTGGCAAGGCCAACAGCTCCTCGATCCAGCCCTGATCCAGCGATGTCATACCTACACCAACCCTGCCTTCCTGGGCTACGGCCTCACCTGGTGGGTCAATGTTCCCTACGGCGATAGCTATACCCCCGGTGTCGATCAAGTTCCCCCAGATGGTTTAGGAACTGACGGTCAATTGGCCCCCAGTGCCCCCGATGATCTGTATGTCGCTGCCGGACTGGGTCGACAACGGCTTTACGTGATCCCCTCCCAAGACCTGGTGATCGTACGTCTCGCTAGCCTCAGTCTGCGCTCCGGTAGCTGGTCCGATGAGCGGTTTCTCCGGCTGGCCCTGGGGCTGGATCAGTGGGCCTTTTAGTTTGATCACACATCAAGAGTGACTCCGATCACAGGCTCCTAGGGGAACCCAAGTCACAATCAACCTAGGGCGAACTGAGAGACTGCCATGCAGACGATCCGCATCATTACTCAGGAGATCTTCCAGAACCGCGTGATCACCTCCGATCATATCCATCAGATCAATACCCGACTGCGGCGGCGGCAGTTTGATGAGCTAGATGAGGTGGCCCTGCGACATCTGATCCAATCCCTGATCGATGGCGAGGTCCGGTCGGATTCTCCTTGTCTGAACCTGTTCCTGGCCACCAATTGAACCCACCCCTGTACCTCTATCTCTCCCTAAGACTACAGAGATAAGTGGGGAGAGCCCGCTCGGATGACGCCACCAAGATCCGTGCTCTCTCTCTCTTCTCGCCAGGGAGTGGGGGTTTATGGTGTAGAGGTAGGCACCCTCAGGAGTGGGATGGAGGTAGCAGTGATCATGACCGTCGAGTCCATCGAATCGATCGTGCGGCAAGCGCTCAAGACCCGACAGCTGACCCTCGATCAGGAATCTCAGATCAAGAGCCGTCTCCTGGAGAAAACCTTTACCCCGAGAGATCTGGCCGCCCTCAGCCACCTGACCAATGCCATGGTCGAGGGAATGATCAGTCGCTAGACCCGGTGCCAGGATCGCCGAAACAGGGGACAAGGCAAGCTAAGCTGGGGAGACGTAGACGAGATCCAAGGGAGCTTATGGATTTTTTCGGCGTTGGCCTGCCTGAGTTGATCGTGATCTTTGTAGTCGCCCTGCTGGCGTTTGGCCCTCGAAAACTACCCGAGATCAGTAGGACCCTTGCCAAGACACTGAAAGGTCTGCAGGATGCCTCCAAGGATTTCCAGACCGCGTTCTATCAGGAGGCCGAGGAACTGGAGCGCTCTACCCGATCTCAGACGGCAAAGAAACAGAAGACCTCAGCACAGTCCGCCCGTCAGTCCTCCTCCCCCTCTGCTACCGACTCTGCCGAGACCCCTACTGAGGTAGCGACTCAACCCCCGGAAGCCTCTGAGGATTTCTCCCAACCTCAAGCTGAGGCGGAACCGGCAGCTGATCCGGCTCCTGCACCTGCATCAGAGTCCGCCGAGCCTGTGACCGCAGCTCAGTCAGAGGAGCAGCAGACCCCAGAAAATGCTCCTGTCGCGGAGACCGTAGCAGCCCTCGAAGATCAAGATCCTGAGGCTGCTGAGGTAAAATCCACTGCCAAGACCGAGGATTCCCAAGTTAGCGCCGCTTAAGTTCCTGTTGTTCTGATCCCATGGCTCGACTCAATCCCTACTCGCTCCGCATGGAACTGACCCGCATGGTAGAGCAGGGCCAAGTGTTCTTCACGATCCCTAGGGTGGAGGACTGGTTACGGGAGCACCACCTGGATCCCACCGAATATGACATTGGTCTGGTGGAGGAGATGGCTCCCCCCGAGTCTGGCAAGGTGAAACTGATCCGGGTGGATCTGAAGCGCCATGATGGTCAGCCTGTGGATCCGGGGTTATTGGAGGAGATCAACAGTTA
>CAYSEO010000312.1:0-2344 GCA_964429885.1 uncultured bacterium | reverse complement strand
TTATACCTGAGCTTAAGGATTGACGGGATATCTAACCCACTGGTCGGGGGCCTTGCGAATGTGCAGATGACGCACCTGAGGGTAGGACTCATCTCCCTTGAGTTCTAAATGATCCACCTCGGTTGGATCCAACAACAAGAGGACAAAGGTATCGGGGACCTCTACCTCCTTGGCAATTTTAGGTACATAGTCGTCAGTATCCGCTCGTACCCCTTTCGGATCCGGCCAGAACCAGAGGGCGCGACTTCGTTCTGAGATCTGATCCCAGAGTTTCTCTCGCAGGGTTTGGGTCTCAGTCTCAGGCTGCAGCATCAGATGGGGGGCCATGATCGGGGTGAGGCGACCGGAGATCCGGAACTGCTCTCGGGTTTTGCGAAAATACCAGCAGATCTGGGCTTGGGGGTTGGCCAGGATCTGAGGGAGCTTCTCGCTACGGCTATCGACGGCGAACTGGAGCTGATCGCTATCCTCCACAAATCCGCGAAAGGCGATCGTGCGGTTCTGGGGGTGATGGTTGGTGTCAACGGTGGCCAGCTGTAGATACCGGGCCGTGGGATCGCTGCGGTGTCGATAGAGTGCTGCCTGGACCAGGGCTCGCCAATGGGGGGCGGGAATGGTGGAGGTATGAGACTCTGACTCTGTATGTTGCAATCCCTGTGTACTGATCTCAATGGTGATCTCAATTATGACGCCCAAGGGGAGCTTGGGTCAGCCGCCTGTCCAAAGATCTGATAGCCACAATGGGGTTTCCCCTCCACCTGCCAGGTGATCCGATCCACTTGACAATCCGGCAGGGCCACCTGAAACATCTCCAGCTCGTGACCGCAGACACTGGGAAAGGATTGAGCGATCTGGGCGATGGCACAGTTGTGTTCGATCAAAACAAACCGATCGGTGGATCCAGGCTCATAGGGATGATATTCCGCCATGTATCCCTCCGCCTGACGCAGCTCAACTAACTGGGCTACCCGTCCCTCCAGACAACCCTCCCCCAACTGCTGCTGATACTCCAGGGCCTTACGCTCCCATTGTTTACGCAGGATCGTGCCCATCTGCTCCGATCCCACCGTCTCCGCCAGGGTGTTGAGCAATCCCACCGCGAACTCGTCATAGCTCTCTGGGAACTGTTCCTGACCTTGGGGACTGAGATGATAGACATGTTGGGGCCGACCCATGCCCTGCTGCACCGCTTCGTGGGTTAACAACCCCTCCTGATCCAGATCCTTAAGATGCCTGCGGGTGCCCTGGGGGCTGATCTGTAGGTGATCCGCTAGCTCCTGAGCCGTGGCCTGACCCTGTTTGCGCAGATAGACCAAGATCGCCTGCTTGGTGGAGGTGGAGGTGCCGGAGAGGGAGACCATGGATTGACCCAAATAACTTTGACAACGCTGTCGTTTCTAAAGTAGCCTGAGATCGAGATAAGAAACAAGTCTGTTGCTTAAGTACTCATGCCTAAGGGCTGAGGTCCCCTGACCGGCGACGCCGGGGCCATCGAAGCGATCTGAGGATGATCGGGATCGATGAGTGCAGCACTGACCTGGGTCATCTCCCTTCATTGACCTCGAACTGGATTGAGAGAGTTATCTGATGACTGCATCTGTCAAAGCCTTAGTCAACCAGCCTTACAAGTACGGCTTCGTCACCCAGATCGAGTCGGACACGATCCCCAAGGGATTGAGTGAGGATGTGGTACGCCTGATCTGGTCCAAGAAGGGGGAGCCCGACTTTATGTTGGACTTCCGTCTGCGGGCCTATCGGCAATGGCAGAAGATGGCGGAGCCCACCTGGCCCAATGTGGACTATCCGCCCCTCGATTTCCAAAACATCATCTACTACTCTGCCCCCAAGTCCTCTGGCAAGAAGCTCAATAGCCTGGATGAGGTGGATCCGGCCCTGTTGGAGACCTTTGAGAAGTTGGGTCTGCCTCTGTCAGAGCAGAAGCGCTTGGCCAATGTGGCGGTGGATGCGGTGTTCGATAGCGTCTCCATCGGTACCACTTTCCGGGAGAAGTTGGCGGAGCATGGGGTGATCTTCTGCTCCATCTCGGAGGCGGTGCATGAGTATCCGGAGCTGATCAAGAAATATCTGGGCAGCGTGGTGCCGGTCGGGGATAATTTCTTCGCGGCCCTCAACTCAGCCGTATTCAGCGATGGATCCTTCGTCTACATTCCCAAGGGTGTGGAATGTCCCATGGAGCTGTCCACCTACTTCCGGATCAATAACGGCGAGTCCGGCCAGTTTGAGCGCACCCTAATCGTGGCGGAGGAGTCCAGCTCGCAGAGCAATCTGGAGGGCTGCACCGCTCCCATGTTCGATACCAAACAGCTGCATGCGGCGGTGGTGG
>CAYSEO010000311.1:0-5507 GCA_964429885.1 uncultured bacterium | reverse complement strand
CATTAGTTTGGCTCGGTGATGATGTCTGAGCTTACTTCAACAAGACTTCGGGGGATTGAACCGATCCGGGAGAGGCGAACGTCACACCAGAACTCTCCGGCTGAGGGGACTCCTCTTGATCCACGGTGGATGTGTGGGGTGCAGGCTGAGCCATGATCCACAACCCGATGGCTGGAGCCAAGCCCAACAGGATCCCCAGTCCCACTGGGGGGAAGATCCCTGAGCCCACGCTCATCACCATGGCGAAGGCAAAGTTGGCCCCGTAGAGCACCAAGGGCAGGGTCAGCTGCTGGCGATTGAACACAGGCTGATCCTTGCCCCATAGCAGGTTAGCCACCAGCATAAACAGACCCCCCGTCAGCATCCAGCCCCCAAAGTTCTGTAGCGGCATCCCAAAGAACGGTCCCGGCTCAAACCAAACCCAGAAGGGCACCAACGCACGGGTCATGGCTGGATCTAAGACGAAATCCCAGGCGGTCAACAGCAATGCCCCCAGGGCCAGAGCCTCAAACTGGATCATCCAGTGCCGTTGATGCTGCAGGATCACCCGAGACAACAGATAGGAACAAAGCCCCATATAGAACCAGGACAGCGGGATCGTGAACGGCACCAGATCCGCGATCTTGTACCCCAAGCCACTGAGGTAGCCGTACTCCCCGAACGGGATGCCGGTGCCCGTGCCCAACAGCTCCGCCCCCAAAGAGATGGCCACCGAGGGGAACAAAAATAGCAATAAACGCTTCCAGCCCAATAACCGGGATCCCATCAGGGCTGCAGCCATAGCCCCAAACACCATATAGACGACCCCCCCATTGCCCATGCTGAAGGAGAAAGCCCGTTGCCCAATCTCAGACAGACTGGCGACCAGTTGTGGGTGAGGCACCACTATCAATAGGCCCGCCAGACCGAATAGGAGGGAGAGAATGTGCAGACCCAGACAGATCTGCTCCGCTCTTGAGGGACTAGGGGACGAGACGATCCGCTGCATGCAAGCACTCCGATCCATTGAATGATGCCTACCAGTTTACAAAACGACAGAACCTATCGACACAGGGATCCCTCCACTCAGCTAGGGTAGCCCTAGGGATCCTCAGGATCGGAGTCCGGGTCGAGTCCCCATATTAATGGATAGAAACTCATGGCATCGATAACTTACAGAAGGATCCGCCGCTGGTTGGTCATCGGCCTCTTCGGCCTTTGCCTTGGTCTCGGCGGCATCTGGATCTCCTGGGAATCAATCTCAGGGGCCGCCATCGCTCAGAGCATGCCCTCCCTCTCTACCCTGCGGTTTCTACGGACCCGCTGGATGATCCTCCGCTCCCCCTTTCAGGGGCCTGGGCAGTTCACCAATGGTTTCGATCACGATCACCCTCACTCCCCAACCGATCCAAGTCAGTTCATCAGCTTAACCGGTGAGACCTTTATCCCCACTCTGGATCATCCCTGCGGCAAGAGCGATGGACATGCCGGATATGACTGGCAGTTGGCGGAAGGGACCCCGATCCTGGCGGCAGCAGCGGGCTGGGTCACCCGAGCAGGCTTGGAGCCCCTCACGAAATGTCCGCCTCTGGATGGGGTGGTGCAAGGGTTATGGGTGGGGATCTCCCATCGGATCCCAGGGGTGAAAGCTGAACGCTACGAGAGCCTCTATGCTCATCTCAGTCAGGTGCAAGTGCAGGTGGGGCAATGGGTCCAAGCCGGAACCGTGATCGGTGAGTCCGGCAACACAGGCTGCTCCACAGGTCCTCATCTGCACTTTGAGATCCGGCGGCTCACCCATACCCACTCAGGGAAACCCACCCCTGTGGATCCATACGGCTGGCGGGGACAGGGAGAGGATCCTTGGGCTCAGCACCCGCAGGGCGCTCGTAGTCCGGTGTTATGGCTGCCAGATCAGGCCCCTGATATCAGTGCTTGTCTATGAGTTCCCCGAAGGCCTCCAAAGTTCGCAGACAGCAGACGCTGCAGCGGAGCGGAAAGGGTTCAGAATTGTGTCGATTCCGGTTAGCCCTAGGGATCAGGTAAGCTATAAGACTAAAGGAGAGTTGCACCATCCTGATCTGTGGGGAGTAGAGCAAACCTATGACTCTAGAGACCCTGTTCACTGCTCTGAACGACTATGGGATTCCTGTCGCCCTGGTGATCTTTGCTTTGCCTTGGCTGGTATGGATCTTGTGTGATCTGATCCCTGGGCAATGGGAGGAACCGCTCCTGTTGAGTGTCAACATGGGTCTGGCGGTATTGAGTCTAGCTCTTTGGACTGGCTATCTGGCCTTCACCTCGATCACGGCGGGGTGGATAGCGGTGATCCAACAAGCCAATGTATTACTCCTGATCGCTCCCTTATATTATGTCTGTATGTCCTTCTGGGTGGCTCGGCAACGAATGCCCCTGTCCCAGATCCCTGCCTTTCGCTCCATTCAGGGGTTGGGGCTGATGACGGGGGTCTTTCTGGTTCTGTCCTGGCTGAGTCGGCGAGTCTACATCGTGTTCTTCTCCCGTGTGCCCTTCTCTTACTTTTTAGTGATCCTGGCCGGATTGCTAGCTGTGGCCTATCTGGGCTACCGCCGGGCCGTAGGAGGTCCCCCTCAGCGACCTGGAGATTGAACCTTGACAGCAACCTCTGTGCTCCTCAACTTAAAGCCCCACTGCGTGACTCGCTGGGTGATCGAGCACCTTTTAACACCAAGGGGTGGTCAGTTGAACCCCGATGATGATCTTCATCCGGGCTCAATCTAGGGCAGGAACGGATAGGAAAGCTTCGTTGAAGTCTGTTTGTCTTACTTCCAGTAACTTAAGACCTATGGCTTGCTGTCTCCTGGGCTATGTTGTAGAATGCCACTGCGACTGTTAAGCTGGAGCTCGGAAATGATCAATTCATCCCAGTTTTTCTTAGGAATTGGTCCACCCAAAACAGCGACATCATGGCTATACCAAGCGCTCTCAAAGCATCCAGAGATCAAGCTTCCCCCTGTGAAAGAGATCGGATATCTCTGGGAGAAGAGATTCTTGCCTGAGCGAAATTATGCGAGTCGGTTCTTTAGCGATCACTGGTATTTTAGGTCCAGGAGGAGATACATCACGAGGAGCTTTCGAGAGCACCTCAACGATCTGCTCAAGATGAGGATCAATACCAAGAAATTGTCATGGGACCTGCATTATTCCCTTCTGCCTCACACGGATTCCTGGTATGCGAGACTATTCGATCAGCACACCATGACTGGGGACATCACACCTAAGTACTGTGAACTGGAGGCGGCGGACATCAGTGAGATTCGGCATCAGTATGGTGAGTTGAAGATCATCATCACCGTTCGCGATCCCATCGAGCGCGAGTGGTCACGGGCAAAGATGAATTTGTGTAAAAAGCCAGGTCGCACTCCGGAAGAGGTCCCGGCATCTGAATGGATCAGCCACTTTGACGATCCCAGACAATCCGTTGCGAATGATTACTGTGCTCTGTACGAGCGGTGGTCCCGGTCATTTGGTGAGGAAAATGTTCACTTGACGTTCTACGATGAGATCCAGCGAGACGGATGGCCAGTGTTTCATACCCTTTGTCGCTTTCTGGGTGTGGATCAACTGACTGATGAGTTCAGGGAACATGTCATTCAACCTGCCAATGTAGGCATCAAGGCAGCGATCCCTAGGGTGTACGAAGAGTATCTGCTGGCCAAGCACGAGGCCCACATCATGAGCTTTGCCAAGCGGTTCCCAGACTACGAATATCCTTTGAAGTGGTTAGAAACCCATAGTCAGGCGTCCAGTGCCAGCCAGGTCGAGGTTCAGGAACCATGAAAGGGCGAGCGGCAACCCATCCACGCATCGTGATCCCGATCAGCAGCCTCGCTCTGAGTGAGCTACACTGCCTTAAGGAGCTTAATAGAACTTAAGATCAAGTTGTGGGATCACACTCACCCTCTCGCGCCACACCTCCTGTTGGAGCTCACCCTGCTTGGCTAGACCTGGATCGGCTCTGGCAGCTGGCTCCCTAACAGATGACCCCAGGCTCCCTCCCAGTATCCCTGACCCCAGGGTGGCGTCTGTTGCTATTGGGGGATGCCCACACGACTCGCAATCTGCAGATCCTCACCGGACGAACCATCCAGGCTCATGTGCTGGAGAGTCTACGGATCGATTCTCCCGAATCTGAGCACACTTCCTTTGATCTCGATTGTCTCGGTCAGCCGCTGATCCGTCGTCAGGTGTGGTTGAGTCAGACCGGCTCCGATCAAGCACTGCTCTATGCGGTGTCCTGGTGGAATCAGGATCAGCTGCAGGCTACCTTACCGGATCCTCAACAACCGATCGGCAGAAGTCTAATGCAAGCTCGCCTGGAGAGCTTTCGAGAGTTGCAGGGCATCTGCCAGGGGTATAACTCTGGGATCGAGGATCTGTTTCAGCATCCAGGTCCCTTTCTCGGGCGCCACTACTTACTTTGGCAGGGAGGACAGCCCCTGACTCTAATCTATGAAGTATTTTCACCTGTTCTATCTCTCTATCTAGAGCCAGGGTAGGGATCCCTCTTGGGAGAGCCGAGCTTGGGGTGAGTCTTCTCCTTCGCTCCTTGCTTCTCAGTGAGCAATCTCACTATATTCAGTGAATAATTCCCTTGGATCGAGTTGACTTCCTCACCAGATCCAGTTAATCTAGTCCTATGCTCGCAGTCGAGGGTGAAGCCGTTCCCTCCCAGACTCCTACCTCTTGTGGATCGGAGTAGGAGAGTTCTGAGGTGGTCAGCGGTTGATCCGATCTTCTTCAATCAGATTCAAGGAGAAACCCATGAAGCTCCAACAGTTGGTGCCGATGTTGAAGGTGTCCGATATTCATCGCAGTCTCCAGTTCTATCGACAGGTGGCGGGATTTGAGCGGGTGAGTTCCACGGAGGCTTTGGAAAAATGGAATTGGGCCGAGATCAAGTCTGGGGATGTGGTGTTGATGTTAGCTCAAGGTTGCGACGATGCTGAGAGTTCAGGGACCGACGATGATGATGAGAGTTGGCCGGCGATCTTCTATTTCTATCCGGATGATGTGGAGGCGCTTTATGAACAGGTCAAAGGGCTAGACTGTGAGGTGGATGAGTTGGATACCACCTTCTACGGCATGAAGGAGTTTAGCGTTCGGGATCCCGATGGTCACCTGCTCAGCTTTGGTCAGGAGGTAGAGGATCTCTCGCCTCAGGCTGCTTAAGGGGATCTCTACCCGTTTCTCATCATGGATTGATCTTGCATACAGAAGGATCTGGATGGATTTCTGGATCCTCAACGATAAAGTTTGGAGTTTGGAGATTGGAGATGATCTATCGGACCACTGACTTGACCCATGAGGAGTGGGAACATCTAGTGTTCTGTGAGAGCTGGCATGAGGGGAAGTGCTCTCCAGCCCCGACCCCAGAGGATTGGCAGGAGTATCGCCGGATCCTGCACCTGATGGCATGTTCCCTAGAGAATTGGCCTCTGCCTCCAGACCGATCTGAGGTGATGCCTTGGGAATTGCCCAGTCGAGAC
>CAYSEO010000310.1:0-5524 GCA_964429885.1 uncultured bacterium | reverse complement strand
TAAGACCGCTATTGCTTCGTTCGAATCAAGACAGAAGAATTTCTATATTTGTTTCTGCCGGGCATAGACTGGATTATGTTCATGCATCTCATATAGCAGACATTCAAGGTGTGACTGTTCATGGGTTTGAAGGTGAAGGACACGGCGTTGTCAAGTTGCTAAGAGATCAAGGTAAGCTTCCCGAAATAATGTCGGGAAACTACGCCTAGCAAGGTAGGGTGTGTCAAGTGTTTTGCTTAAGTGTCATAGAGATCAGGAGCGATAGACTTAATGAGAACTCTGTCCACGTATTGGAACGCTTTGATAAGAAACGAAAGATCTGAGCAGGATCCTCGGCAATCTTGTCAAAGATGAGCTTCACACTGACGAAGTTTTTGTTGATCTGAGTTAGGTGGCTTTGTTGTGATCTCAGTCACTTCTCTCGGCGAACTCAGTCACTGACAAAATAGATTGTTCGATCCACAGAAAAATCATCTGAGATCCTAAATCCGCTCGACTGGAGCCTGCGTATTAATTGGTAGAAAGGGCAAGTCCCTTACCGTTCACACCTACAGCTACCTACACAGCGGCTATGACTCTAACTACCGATTTGCTTGAAGACTCTCTCTTCTTCTCTACTTGGACTCAGCTCATGCTTGATATTCAGGCCACCGCACCTGACGATAGAAATCCAGTTGATCAGATGCTCTTGGAGGCTTTCATGGAGCAAGTAAAGGACCCTGACGTTCTAACCCCTCAAGAAGATGATTTGTGGGATCAGATCCTGAGAGAGTGGCCCTAAACTTGGATCTTTCTTGCTAGGAGCTCAAGGCTCTGCTCAAGGACGCAACCGAGGCCGCCGCTGAGGCAACCGATCTCGGACTCCGGAATTACGGGATTCCAACAGCTCCGCCATCCGCTCCCGTTGTTCTGGGGTCAACACCTCTCGTACCCTCAAGATCACCTCAAACCGCTGATCTTCTACCTGCCGAGATAGTTGTTGCATACGGCGATACTGATCCTGTACCTGCCCTGCCGATGCCTCCCCTGCCAGAAGCTGCCGCAACTGTTGGCGAGCCTGTCGTAACTCCTGAGTTTTCTGACCCAGATCCCCTTGGTTCTGTTGTTGGATCGAGCGCAACTGCACCATCTGATCTGGACTGAGATCTAATCGAGGTAACCAACCTGCTCCCTCCGTCGGGGCCTGTACCTGCACCTGAGCCAGGGTCAATGAATGGCCCCAGATCATCACCAGGAGCCCCCCCAGAAACCCGATTCCCAATCCTTTGATGGATGCCATTGCCCTTACTCCCAGCCCCGTCGATCCTCAGCTTTTGCCCACTCCACCCTCAGATCTTCAGATCCTCCCCATCCGAGGTCTCGATCACCCCAGACCAGGTGCTCTCTAAAAACAGCTCCAACTCCGCCTGTTCCGCCACAGTCAAAGCGGGCTCCGGAGCCATCATTCCCTGCATCGAGATCCAAAGCAGAGTGATCCCTGCCGCCAGCGTGGTAGGGAGCCAGATCACCCGTTGTCGCCACAGGGGCACTGGAGTTAGATCCTCAAACTCCGGGCTCTCTGCTTGGATCGCGGTCATGATCCGATCCTCCAGTTCGGGGGCAGGGGGGGGAGGAGTCGCCGCATGATCCTGAAGAAACTGCAGCAAGGATTCATCCTCTGGGTAACGACGATGAGGATCTAAAGTCATGGCTGAATACCCTCCTTCTCAAGATACTGACGTAGAGCGCCACGGGCATGGAATAACCGGGATTTTACCGTCCCCACCGGGATCTCCAAGATCTGGGCGATCTCTTTTTGGGGTAATTGCTCCAGATCGTGCATCACCAAGACTGAGCGATGCTCCAGGCTTAATTGATCTAAGCCCTGTTGTAGAACCTGACGGTAATGGATCTGCATCATACCTGGATCGTTATGGTGGGCTGTGCTGTTGCCTTTGAGCACCTGCATCTGAGAGCGGGTTTGGGCATAACGTCGGCGTTGATCCGAGGCTACATTCCAGGTGATGCGATAGAGCCAAGTGGAGAACTGAGCGGAGCGCTTGAACTTAGGTAATCCCTTCCAGGCCCGCAGAAATACCTCCTGCACCAGGTCATCTAAATGGGAAGAGCCACAGAGTTGAAACAGGATCGATCGCACCCGTCCCTGGTGGCGTTGATATAACAGCCGAAAGCTGCGGTGATCTCCTTGCAGACAGCTCTGTACCAATCCCTCATCCACCTGACGCTCCGTGCGACGATCCACCGACTGTGGAGTTGATGGCTGTACCCGCACCGGTTGAGAGGACTCACGCTCGGGTCGCTGATGCACAGACAGAACCGCCCCATCACCCCAGCTCAGCGTACTGAACACAGATCCCGCTCCCTCACTGACATCTGTTCTTTTGACTCTGACTCCCTGAGCAAGGTTCATCCCCGGTCAAGATCCAGCCAGGATCAAATGAGGATCTGTCAACCTACCTATCCCTGCCCAGGGGGATCAACCGCATCAGGAGCCGTATAGGGTGTCACCATGGTCGCGGGAAACAGATCCAGCTCTGGCCCCTCAGCCCCCATCTGGCCACTGGGTAGGAGTAACTGATCGATGCCGGTCTCTGTGGGACGCACCTCCAGCACCTGTTCGATCAGGTTGCGCCCCCGGCAATAATAGCGAACCCAATCCCCTGGCCGAAAGGCAGCATGCCTCACCCCAGCTCCGGACTCAACTTCGTAACCATAAGGATCAACCCCACTGGGTTCCTGGGGAGCTTCCGATGGATCGGGAGACAGATCGATCACCCCCGTCTGAGCCAGAGCATAGATCAGTGTCTCCACCTGCTGCCTCAGCTGATCCAGCTCCCCTCGTACCCCTGAGATCCGGGTCTCCACCAGCTCCTCCACCGCCTGGGTCATCCCCGCCGTCGCCGATCGTCCCTGCAGATACTCCTGCAGAATTGAGACCACCGCCGCGCTTACTGATGCAATCCCTCGCATCCGTTGCCACTCCTCCAGAGCCTGCACCAGATCGGCGGGTAGATAGGTCGTGATCTGTTTCCGACTGGTGGCCATGGGGATCTCGCAGGAGCAGGGTGAGAGACTCGATGCTGAACAGACCGCTCAAGCCTAGACCGTTTGAGCCAGGGTCGGGGTCCAACTACTGTGAATGGCCGTAGCGATCGTCTCCGCCTGAGCCGGTCCCAGCCACTCCGACACCAGCTGTAGGGCAAACTCCACCGCCGTACCCGCCCCGCGACTGGTGATCACCTTGCCATCCACCACCACGGCATCCGTACGATAGACCGCGATTGGACCCACTTCCAGACCCAGAGGCGTGATCCCCTCCACCGCCTGTCGATAAGCTTCTGGACTCAAGAAACTGGTGGCCGTCTTCTCCGCCAGGATCCCCTGCTGCGCCAGAGCCATGGGGGCTGCACAGATGGCCGCTACCCACCGCTGTTGCTCAAAAAAGCCTCGGATCAGTTCCCCTACCCGAGCATCGGTCTGTAGGGTTTTCGTCCCCGGCCCTCCCGGTAACACCAAAGCATCGAACTGATGGATCAGGTTAGCCGGATGAGTTTCCTGCCACAGCTGCTCTAGAGAGGTATCTGGCAATACGGTGATCTGATTCCGACCTGTGATCTGCTCTGAGTCCACCCCAGCCACCACCACATCCAGCTGCGCCCGACGCAGAATATCGATCACCGAGATCGCTTCGATCTCCTCAAAGCCATTGGCCAGGGGGATCAGTACACGCATGGTTGCACCTCATTGAAATCCGGCTTTCGGTCACTACTATAGCAAGCCTATTTTTCGGGATCATGGCTCATTCAATCCCCTCGCTCAATCCGCTTGAGAAATGTCTGGGCTATGGTGGAGAGAAATGAATCTCTCAGCAAAAGGAGTGATGAGGTGGGTATGGAACGTCAGCGCGAAAATCAAGCCTCCCCTAAGCTCAGCGTTTGGTCCCTGGTGTTATGTGTTGGATTGGGGGTCGCCACCCTGGGGCTCAGTGGCTGTAATCAGTTGACCCGCTTCGGCATCGGCACTACCCCCATTCAAAAAGTGGTGGCGGATCCGGGCCAGTACGAGGATGTTACCGTGCGCGGTGAGGTGATCAATAAGTTCAGCATCGTTGGCAATGGCGCCTATGAGCTACAGGGTCAGGACGGCGGTACCCTCTGGGTGATCACCAACGCTGGTACACCCCCCGTGGGTCAACAGGTGACGGTGCGGGGCCAAGCTGCCGAAGGGATCAGCATCGGCGGACGTAACTTCGGTGTCACCATCAGTGAACAGGAGCGGTTCTAGGTTGATCTACCTCTACCCTCCTATGGGTTAATTCGTCACCCTCTCGCCGATCGCTATCATCTCCCTATCCTGGCACTGGGATCGAGACATTCCCTCAGAGAGGGCTGAATGGCCCTTCTAGGGGGATGTGCTATGATTGGGATGCTTTTCAGATCCTCTAGGCTTTCCTGGCTTCTAGGGGCTTCTCTTCGGCTAGATCATAAGGCGGAACAACAGATGGCAGATCAGTACGGCGCAGAGCAGATCCAGGTCCTGGAAGGTCTAGAGGCGGTGCGCAAGCGGCCCGGCATGTACATCGGTTCTACGGGACCGAAGGGCCTACACCATCTTGTGTTTGAGGTGGTGGACAACTCTGTCGATGAATCTTTAGCAGGGTACTGCGACGACATCCAGGTGACCCTCAACTCCGACGGATCGGTGACGGTCCTGGACAATGGTCGGGGCATCCCGGTGGATGTGCACGCCAAGACGGGGAAGTCCGCCCTGATCACGGTGATGACGGTGCTCCATGCAGGGGGCAAGTTCGGGGGGGGTGGCTATAAGGTCTCGGGAGGACTCCATGGGGTGGGGGTGTCGGTGGTCAATGCCCTGTCCGCGTGGGTGGAGGTGACGGTCTGGCGAGATGGGAAGGTTTACAAACAACGGTTCGAACGCGGGGCCATTGTGGGCTCTCTGGAAGCCAAGGATCAACCCAAGAAGGCTAACCAACGAGGCACCCAGGTGGTGTTCTCTCCCGATCCTCAGATCTTTACCACGGGCACTGAGTTTGATTTCTCCATTCTCTCCACCCGACTGCGGGAGCTGGCCTATCTGAATGCTGGGGTCAAGATCTCTATCGCGGATCAGCGTCAGGATCCGCCCCAGGAAGAGACCTACCAATATGATGGCGGCATCAAGGAGTATGTCACCTTCATCAACCGTGAGAAGACACCGATCCATGCCGACATTATCTATGTGCAGGGGGAACGGGACGGGGTGCAGATGGAGGCGGCCCTACAGTGGTGTGCTGATGCCTATACGGACAACCTGATCGGTTTCGCCAACAATATTCGCACTGGGGAAGGGGGCACCCATTTGGAGGGTCTGAAAACCTGTTTGACCCTGACCCTCAATAGCCAAGCTCGCAAGCTCAACAAGCTCAAGGACTCCGATAACAATCTGGCGGGGGAGAATATCCGGGAGGGATTGACGGCTTTGATCTCGGTCAAGGTGCCGGATCCAGATTTCGATGGACAAACTT
>CAYSEO010000309.1:0-5560 GCA_964429885.1 uncultured bacterium | reverse complement strand
TCAAGATCGTGTCACCGGAAACGCAATGGAAGTTACTACCAAGGATCTCGCCACAAGGATTGAGACCATAGCGAGAGATCCGATCAGCCAGCATCTCTTCAGGCTGAGATGGATCCTTTGCCTTCAACCAATTCTTGCCCTCACCGGCGACATAGGCGGTCAGGAAGTCTGACTTCTCGATATCATTGGTGATCAGATCCTGATTGGCTCTCGCGATCGCTTCACCAGCCCATTGGATCGCACCTTCGCCAGAATAAAACTGTTTGCGAACCGCCTCAATACACTCCTCTTGAGTGGGCTTGCGATGGAATACCCGTGTGTGATTGGCCATCCTCAAGGCATCTCGCTCCGGATCGATCCGCCAGTTTCCATCTGCTCCCTGCTGCCAGAGATTATCCTTAGCGACCGCACCCAATTGATCCTTGCTATCGAATTGACGAATACCAGCACTGTTATGGGTAAGGTAGCCGTCGCAATAGAAGCAGTGGGCCTCTTCGACCTCAATATCGTAAGTGCGTACCGAGTCATGGCTACCTAAGCCTTTCACAGTAACGGGGATATCGATTTCGACTTCGGATTCGGCCTGATAACGCTCGTAATTGGCATCGACTTGGCGCGAGCCCTGGAACCCCATTTCTCGCATCTCGCTGTAGGTATACAACTTACGCATCAAGGTGCCGGGTACCGTAAAACCATACATCTTGAGCCCTTGACGCAGTTCGCCCTTAACCGAATGAGGTGCGATCAGACGATTGTAGTGACTCTTTAAGGCTGGTAAGGTCACGTTATATTTCACCTGCCAAGTGTCTTTTGCGGGTCGCACCAAGGTTAAGCGCCCTGCGATTCCTAGACTAGATAGCACAGCGCTGACCTGTTTAGCAAACGTGGGATATACCGTCGTTACTAAATGAGGCGGGCGGTTACTGACAGCACCGTCGCTGTCCATCAGTCCGGCTAGATAAGCAGCTCGCACATCTATCGAGCCCCGCAAAATAAAGGCCGGTACAGTCAATGATTGACTTGGCTGTTTGATGTGTCGATGGAAGTATTCGGCTAGCCGAATCGATGAGCAGATTGACTTGGCCGTGTTTTCTCCCGCTACGGTGCCGTGGGTAGTCATCAAGCCAAACTGCGCCAACGCCTGATCCAGCTTTTGTCGCAGCTTGCCTGTCTCGATCGCCTCTAATCCGTTCATGGCCCACTCAACACGACCGTAGGGTTTGTCATGCTTGTTGCGCCCAAGGGCAACATACCCGTCGCCGTGGGTATAGCCAATCAGCCAAGCGACTTCCGGCGTCAGGGCCGGGATGGTGATATCTTTTGCGGTGCGACTCTGTTGAGGGCGCTCTGACGTGGAATCAACGGGTAGGGTCGTGACGGTACCCGACAAAATTTGTGTGCTATGCAGTAGGCGATCGCCCGCTTCTAGCTCACCAACTCGTTTCCAGACGACATTGCCTGCGGCATCAGCCAGCACTGCCATACGATGGTTGGCGGTCGCTCGTGGCAAAGGCCCGTTGGTTTGAATCTCATAGACATCCTGTATTCCCTGGTCAAATGTATTGACCACACGTCGAAATCCCAATGGCGTTTGGACGCGATCGCCAACCTGAATTTCCCTAATGGGGACAAGTCCGTGATCGGTATGTACAAGAGCGTCTTCTGGCAAACAGCGGCGAATATTCCCGGCCACGATCGTGACAGCCGCCTCATCGATCAGCAAACAACATTCCACAGAATTCAGTTGTCTTCCCACCGCTCGATTCAAGATGGCAGCGCAGCGTTCATACAGTCCTGGGAGCTTGATCGGATTGGCCACCCCACCAAAGCCCCGCAAGGGTTCCCCCGCCGGACGCACCTGGGAGAGATCCACCCGGATCTGTAACTCCCCCTCAAACTGTGGATCACTGGAGAGCTCCAACAGATGCTGATAGGACATCACCCAGCCTCGGCGACTATCCCCCACCCGGATCAACACCTCATGGCCTCGGATCTGGACCTCTGTTTCCTCCTGGCGCTCTGCTACTGGGATCGTGCCGATCTGTCCCTGTAGCTTCACCTGCATGGGATTGCGGATCACCGGCAGCTGCTCGATATACTTCGGCTCCAACACCGCCCCCGTGCCACAGCCCATCATGGCCAGATCCATCATCAAGCCAAAGGCCCGCCAGTCGGTAACATTGGTGCTGGTGCAGTTGTAGGCCCCTGAGAAATTCTCCGGATCATGGATCCAGTCAGTGCCCATCACCCAAAGGGCTCGCCCAGAGGATAACGCCTTCAAGTTACGTTGCATTCGATCCACCAGAGCCTGTTCTTCGGTGGAGAACCGACCCAACTCCGCGATATCCTGCACCGTCCGATCGCAGACCTGTTGCCAAGTCTCACGGGATCCATCGGGGCGACGACGGCTGTAGGTGCGATAGAAGACAGGGTTAGCCGTAGGAGCGGACTCCGGGAACTCTTGGGTTGAAGTTGTGCGCTCGATGAACTGAACCATGCTACCCTGCCTTGATCACACTAAGATGTGGTTGCTTGCGGAACTCGACGGATCGATCCCAGCTGCAGTGAGTATAGGCCCGATCATATCTGGTGGTCAAAGCTTGACAGTAGCCAGAAATATCACTATCTGTAGATCACCTCGATTCCTATGTCCTCAACCCCAGCACCGCCTATGCCGAAAGCCCTCCTGATCACCGGTGAGATCGTCGAGATCCCCGCTGAACAAATGGTCCGCTTCCTGTCAGAAAACCGTGACAAGATCCAAGCTCGTCGCTCCCCGCGCCGCCGTGCTCCCCTTTAATGTAAAGCTCGCTGTAACAGATGGGGATCTGGATCTGGCTCAGTTCCCGGATCCGCCACTAGAGTGGAGTAAAGACCCTACGGTCTCGGGCCACCTCAGGCTAAGATGGTGAGCTTGCCCGGAAACCCCGGATCGCCTCAGGGAACGTAAAGGAGCAATGGTCATGCAAAACGGATGGCGGGTCGGCACTCTGCTGGGGATCCCCTTCTTTATCCACTACTCGTGGTTTCCCATCGCTGCCGTGATCACCCTCAGCTACAGCATCACCTTCGCTGAGGCGGATCCAAGCCTGAGTCCGGTCTACTCCATTCTGGGGGGACTGTTGATCGCGTTGGGGTTATTTAGCTCTGTGTTGGCCCATGAGCTGGCCCATAGCCTAGTGGCCCTGCGACAAGGGATCAAGGTCAACTCCATCACCCTGTTCGTCCTGGGGGGCATGGCTGCCATCGATCGGGAGGCCCCCAGCCCTAGAGGTGCTTTCTGGGTGGCGGTGGCAGGCCCCCTGTTGAGCCTCAGTCTCTTCTTTGTCCTGCAAACGCTGAGCAGTTGGACACCTGAAGAGGAAGCCCTGATCAGTCTGGGGCTAGGGACTCTGGCCTCCATCAACCTGGCCCTAGGGGTGTTCAATCTCCTGCCGGGTCTGCCACTGGATGGGGGACAGATCCTCAAGGCTTTAGTCTGGGGTTGGACCGGGGATCGTCATAAAGGCATGCTCTGGGCAGCTCGTAGTGGTCAGGCATTGGGGATCGGCCTGATCGCCTTGGGGGTCTGGGCCTTTCTGGTGGGATCGTTTGGCGGATTATGGTTGGGGTTATTGGGATTCTTTATTCTCAACACGGCTCGTAACTATAGCCAGTACAGTCAGCTGCAACAGACCCTGTCCACCCTGGTGGCCGGTGAGGTGATGACTCGGCAGTTTCGGGTGGTGGATCTGGATCTGAGCCTGCGGGAGTTTGTGGATCGGTATCTGACGGATCGGCTTTTGTCGGGGGACGGATCCCAGACGGCCTCCCCGGAACGACCTGAGATCTACTTCGCCGAATCGGATGGTCGTTATAAGGGCTGTGTCCGACCGGAACGTCTGCGCACCATCGAGCGGAGTCAGTGGGAGAAGCTGGATCTCTCGGCTATTCTGCAACCCATGGATCAGCTGCCTGCTCTGCAGGAGGAGTCCCCTGTGAGTGACGTGATCGATCTGATGCAGCAACAGGAGCTGAAGCAGGTGGTGGTATTTACGGCTACAGGTGCGGTGGCTGGGGTGATCGATAAAGGAGATATCGTGGCGGGGCTGGCTCGCAAGATGGGTTTCGTCGCTCCCCCCGAGTTGCTACAACGGATTCGGGAGCAAAACGAATTGCCCGCCGGGCTGGGATCCACCTCCTTCTCCATGCCCGAGGAATCCCGCTCCAGCTCTCCGGATTGAGGGATCAGTCTCCGAGATCCAACCTCAGAAGCTATCCCCCGACACCGTTGGGTGAAGCTCCCTGCTTTAGAATAGAAAACGTAATCCACCCTTGCTCGCTTTGAGTTCTACCCCATTTCCGCAACCCATCGTCCATCGGTTGGAGAACGGCCTCACCGTCATCATCCATCCCATCCCGATTACCGATACCGTCACCGTTGACATCTGGGTGAGAACGGGTGCACGCAACGAGCCCTCAACACAGATGGGGATCACTCACTTCCTAGAGCATATGGTCTTCAAGGGCACCGATCGGTTTGGGCCGGGGGTGCTAGATCAGGTCATCGAGAGTCGCGGCGGGATCGCCAATGCGGTCACAGGTCAGGACTACACCCACTACTACATCAGCGTCGCCTCTGCCGATCTGGCGGACACATTCCCCTACTTTGCTGAGACCCTCTGTGAGGCTGCGATCCCAGCGAATGAGTTTGAGCGGGAACGACAGGTGGTACTGGAGGAGATGCGGCGGGCTGAAGATAATCCAGATTACACGGTCTACCACAACCTGATGCAGACTCTCTATCCCGATCATCCCTACGGTCGTCCGATCCTGGGCACGGTGGAGAGTTTGTGGGATCTGGATGCGGAACAGATGCGTGCTTATCATCGGCAGTGGTATCAACCCCAGCAGATGACGGTGGTGATCGTAGGAGGCTGTGATCCGGATCAGGTCCTGGATCTGGCAGCTTGTCATCTGGTGGGATCAGGGCATGAATCAGCTCCGATCCAAGCCACAGAGAGCACTCAACTGCGGCCCGTGGATCGGTCCCAGACGGGCATCCAGCGGATCAACTCAGTCCAACCTCGGCTGGAGCAGGGGCGGTTGTTGATGGCTTGGCCCACGGTGGCGGCTCAGGAATGGGAGTTGGTCTGTGGTTTGGAGATTCTGGCCTCAGTATTGGGAGATGGTCGGACCTCTCGCCTGGTGCGGTTACTACGGGAACAACGGGGTTGGGTGCGGGGCATTGGCAGCTCCTCTATGGTGCAGCAGGATGCTGGATTCTTCTATGTCAGTGCCTATCTGGATCCGGCCTATCTGGAGGTGGTGGAGAGCTCTGTGTTGGTGGAGATCCAAAAGTTACAGACAGAGCTGATCGAGCCGGAGACTTTGGCTCGGATCCAGCGGATCTTGTTCAATGAGTTCATCTTCTCCACGGAGTCCCCTGGACAACTGGCGGGAGTGTTGGGATATCACGATACCCTCAGTCACTGGTCCCCTCGCATTCCCCCAGGCTTGGAGCTGGTGCAGCACTATCTAGATCGAGTTCAGAGCATCACCCCAGAGGAGATCCGCGACC
>CAYSEO010000308.1:0-5569 GCA_964429885.1 uncultured bacterium | reverse complement strand
TTCTCATAGACCCGCCACAGCTGATAGGGATCCGCCTCCACCTGCGGGAGATCCAGAGGGATCTGACACTTGAGGGTGGCGCCAGCCTCCACCAATAGGGGTTGCCAGGTTGCAGCCAACTCCTGAGCCAAGGTGGGCAAGGACAGGGGTTGGCGCTGCAGGGAGATCCCCCAGATCTCTCCGGACTGGGTTTCCACCAAGGAGTTGATCAAAGCCAGCTGTCGATCACAGCTTTGGGCCATGCGTTCCAACACAGGACGGGGCACCTGCGGGGTCTCCGATCGCTCCAGCACATTGCGTAACACCATCAACATGCCCGTGACGGGATTGCGCAGATCATGAGAGACCGCATGCAGAAACACCCGCAGCCGTTCCTCCGCCTGTTGGCGTTCCTGGATCTCCTGTTGCAGCTGTTGGTTCTGGTGCTGCAGCTGTTCCTGGAGAGACTTGAGGGCGAGATGGGTGCGCACCCGAGCCAAAACCTCATCAGGCTGGATCGGTTTGGTGATATAGTCCACAGCTCCGATGGATAACCCTTTAACTTGATCCACCGTATCCGCCAAAGCGGTCATAAAGATCACAGGAATATCTTGGGTGAGAGGATCCCCCTTGAGGCGGCGACAGGTCTCAAATCCGTCGATCCCTGGCATCATCACATCCAGGAGGACGATATCGGGCTTGGCGTAACTGACCTGCTCTAGAGCACTCTCCCCATCCTCCGCCACCAACAGCTGGAACCCAGAATCACTGAGGGAGTCGAACAACACCCCCAGGTTTGTAGGATTGTCATCCACCAAGAGAATGATCGGCTGAGTCTTGGCCTCCGGCATATGGGCACCTCTATGAGATCAAATCGGTCACACCCAGAGGGCCTACCCTGATCCCGGCAGTCAGTGCCGTTAGTGTAGCATCCTCCCTCAGGAGGGAACTGAGGATATGGGAGACGTGGCACGAGTGGGGGTTTCAGATGGGGAGGGTGGCTCAGGGTGGGAAGATTCCCAACGGGTCATCAGTAGATCGGCCAAATTGCTTTGACATACATGATTGGGTGTGTATAAACGTTTTTGCTGATCTACTTAGAGGGGTTGAGCTTGGGCCTGAACCTGGGGTAGGCAGAGCTGAAACGCCAGGGCTCCTAGCAGACAAAAGGATCCACACAGGGCCAGGGTTACTGATACCCCCATCTGATCCGCCAGATATCCGGCCCAGAGATTGCCAAAGGGCAACATGCCCACGAAGGCCATGGAGTAGAGGCTCATCACCCGACCTCGCTTATCCTCCTCCACCAGGGTCTGGATCCAGGTGTTGCAGGCTACGGTGTGCAGGATCAGGGCAAAGCCCACCCCGAACACGGTTAGCAAGGAGAGGGGCAGGGAGCGAGACAGAGCGAAGGCGATCAGGGTCAGACCGAGGAGCCCATGGGCGCGGGCGATCACGGATCCTAAGCCCACCACACTGGATCGAGACGCCAGGTACAAAGTCGCCAGTAATGCTCCCAAGCCGGAGGCGGACATCAACCAGCCGAACACCTCCGATCCCCCCTGCAAAACCTCCTGAGCGATCACAGGGCCTAGCACGATATAGGAGCTGCCCATTAGACTGGCCAGAGCCACCATCAGCAGCGCCGCCCGGATCGGCAGAAACCCATGCACATAGGCGATGCCGATCTTGAAGCTTTGCCAAGGATCAATAGCAACCTGAGCACGAGTCCGTCCAGTGAGCCGCATGTTAAGCAAGCAACCGATCACGGCCCCATAGCTGAGGGCATCCACCACGAAACACATGCCAGCTCCCACCTGAGCGATCACCACCCCCGCCAGGGCAGGACCCAACAGACGTCCACTGCTGAACAGGGAGGAGTTGAGGGCGATAGCGCTACTCAGATCCTCCGGTCGTTCCACCATCTGACTGATCAGGGATTGGCGAGCCGGGATATCCACGGCATTGACGATCCCCTGCAGCAAACTCAGGGTCAGCAGATGCCAAAGTTGGATCTGACCGCTTAACACCAGGACTGCCAGGGCCACGGAACAGATCATCCGACCGATCTGTGTCCTGATCACGATCCGGTAGCGGTCGTAGCGATCCAACAGTAGTGACCCGGCAACAGGGGAGAGCAAGAAGGAGGGGATCCTCAGCAGAAATCCTCCCACTCCCAGCCACAGCGGGGAATCCGTGAGTTCGTAGACGAGCCAGGGTGTGGCCACCAGGGTCATCCACAGACCGATCACCGAGATGCCATGGCCCAGGAAGAACAGTCGATAGTTGGGGGAACGGAGGGCGCGTAAGGTCCAACGCAGGCCTTTGTCGGTGGGGGCGGTGGTCCGAGTCATGGGGTGGAAGGATCCGAAAGGGTAGATCGTTGAGATTATAGAGGCGGAACCTGACCTCAACATTTGCCCATGTTCCTCCAGATCATCGTAGTGCTTCTGTTTAGCTTTCTCCTGGGTTCTCTGCCTTTGACAGGCTGGATCATGCAGGTCATGACCCACCAAGATCTGCGGCAACTGGGCACGGGCAATGTGGGGGTGTCGGCGGCGTTTCTCCACGGGGGCAAGGCAGTGGGGATCTTGGCCGCTATGGCCGAGGCGTTGCGGGGCCTGTTGCCGGTGATCCTGGCTATTGGGTTGGATCTCCCTCAGAGTTGGCAGGTGTTGAGTCTATTGCCGTTGGTGGGAGCCCGATATGGGCTGACCCGAGGTGGGGGCGTGACCAATGTTGCCTGGGGGATCTTGATGGCCTTTCCCCTCTCGTCCCTGGCCACGATGGCAACCACTGGGATCCTGTGGGGAGTCACCCGCTCACGGCTCTGGTCGTTTCGGATCGCCAGTCTCAGCACAGCCCTATGGATCTGGCTCTGGACCCATTCGGTGGCAGCCGGTATGGCTATGCTGACAGTGGCGGCGGTGATCGTCTGGATCAATCTTCAACAGGCTGATGATATGGCTTTAGCACAACAGCGAGCTCAACTGCTCCCGCTCCAGAACACAGCGGATCCCCAGCAGGTGGGGGAGAAGGCGGCCCGACTGGCTCAGCTCCTGAGAGCCGGGTTCCAGGTCCCTCCCGGTTGGGTGATCCCGGCTGGGGCGACGATGGATGAGGCCCTCCGCGCTGCCCTGAGTACCACGATCCAACCCGATGGCGAACGCCCCTGGATCGTTCGTTCATCAGCCTTAGGGGAGGATACAGACACCAGCTCAGCCGCCGGTCAGTATCGCACCCTACCCGATATCACCACCCCCGATCAGCTGGCTAGCTCCGTGCAGGTGTGTCAGGACTCCTACCAAGAGCCTGAGGCGGTGCGCTATCGTCAACAACGGCAACTGCCAGAATCCGGCATGGCGGTGCTGATTCAACACCAGATCCGGGGGCAGATCTCGGGGGTGGCCTTCAGTCGTAACCCCTTGGATGGTGGGACTCAGGTGGTGATCGAGGCCTTACCAGGGGGGGCTGAGGCGGTGGTCTCCGGTCAAACCACCCCGGTGCATCTGGAGATCCCAATCTCTGTGACGGTTGTGGAGGATCTGCCCCAGCAGGATCTGTTGTCCCCAGAGATGTTGAGGCAGCTTTGTGATCAGATCCAGGCCATTGAGGCCCATTTCCATGGCATCCCCCAGGATATTGAGTGGACCTGGGATGGGGACCAGATCTGGATCCTGCAGAGCCGACCGATCACCTCTCTCTATCCCATCTGGACCCGCACCATTGCCGCTGAGGTGATCCCTGGAGCGATCCCGCCCCTCACCTGGTCGATCAATCGTCCCCTCACCTGTGGGGTTTGGGGTGAGATCTTTACCTTGGTGCTGGGGGATCGGGTCAAGGATCTGGATTTCAATCAGACCGCTACACTGTTGGGATCCCATGCCTATTTCAACGCCACTTTGTTGGGGGAGATCTTTCGTCAGATGGGTTTGCCGGAACAGGGCTTGGAATTTCTGTTGCGGGGTCAGAAGATGGGCAAGCCACCTCGATCGGCCTACAAGCAATTACTGAGTTGTTTACCGGGACTTCTGAGACTGATCCAACGAGAACGATCCTTACCTCGGGATTTCGCTCGGGATCAGCAGGAAACCTTTCAACCCATCCTCCAGGTTCTGGATAAAACCTCCCCTAGCTCCCTGAATAATGGCGAGATCTTAGATCTGATCCAACAACTCCAGGACACCCTCCGCCAGGTCACCTTCTACAACATTGTGGGACCGATCGGCTTGGCTATCCGTCGAGCTTTGTTTCGAGTGGATGATAGTTGGATCAGGGATCAAAGCAGCCCCGAGATCCGGTCCACTCAGGAACTCCGGGAGCTGGCCCGAGATCTCAATCAACAGCTGGATCCCAGTTTATCTCTAGAGGAACGGCGGCAACAGTTTCAGGATCGGTTTCAAAAGCCCGAACTCCGGCACCGTTTCGATCAGATCATTACCACCTATGGGTTTCTCAGTGAGGTGGGCACGGATATCTCGGTGCCCTGTTGGCGAGATCATCCAGAGGCGATCCAGCAGCTAGTGCAGAGCATGGCCTTGCAATCCCTACCGGATCCAGAGCCCACCGAGCCACCCCGATTGAACCTCTGGCAACGGTGGCGGGCCGATCGCTGTCAGGAACGAGTGGATCTGAAGGCTCAGATCGCGACAGTCTATTTGAAGTTGCTTGCCTACCTACGCGGGTCCTTTTTGACTTTGGAACACCGCTGGCTGGAGTCCGGCTTATTACAACGTCAAGGGGATATCTTTTTTCTGGAGGTCGATCAGGTGACTGAGCTTGTGCAGTCCGATCCAGCGACTCTCCGATCTCAGATCCCTACGATCACTGTTCAGATCGCGGAACAACGTGCCCGACTGGCCCGAGACAAACAACGACCGATCCCTACGGTGGCCTACGGGTCGATGTTGCCTGAGACCTTCCCTGTTGGTGATCTAGGCGATCAACCGATCCTGAAAGGAATCCCAGCCAGTGTTGGGGTAGCGGAGGGCCAGGTGAAGCTCTGTCGATCTGTCACCTCAGAGCTGCTACAGGATCTGGAGGAGAGCTGGGTGGTGGTGGTGCCCTATACCGATGCGGGTTGGGCACCTCTGCTGATCGGAGCCAAGGCGATCGTGGCCGAGGTGGGAGGACAGCTCTCCCATGGGGCGATCGTGGCCCGCGAGTACAAGATCCCGGCGGTGATGAACGTGGAAGGAGTGATGGCTCGACTTCAGGAGGGGCAACGGGTGCGGGTGGATGGTTATCGAGGCACCGTGGAGATCCTAGAGTGAGGAGCCTTGGCATGTAAATAGCTGATGAACTCGATCTCGATACGGCCTCTGGCAATGGTTTTGATCAAGTGCCGGACCGCCGGGGTCTCCTGTTGGGTGTAATTCCCGGTCTCAAGCAAGGTATGCAATCGTGACCGCTGAGACTCAGTCATAAAACCAGTACGAACGATCTCGGTAACAAGGGTCGATACGATCATGGGGGTTGCTCCATCACGGTTAAGTAGATCGGCAAAATTGCTTTGACATGCACTATGTCGCCTGAATAAACGTTTTAGCTGATCTACTTACCCTTAGCTTGGAATCAAATACAGACGGAC
>CAYSEO010000307.1:0-5583 GCA_964429885.1 uncultured bacterium | reverse complement strand
ATTGGTACCCACCAACACCGCCCCCCGCAGATCCACCCCACTCAGATCACTTCCCTTGAGGCTGGCCCGACGCAGATTAGGCCGATTCAAATTACTGACAATCAGATCCACCTCCCGTAGCTCCGCAAAGCTCAGATCCGATTCCTTCAACTTGGCCCGCCACAGATTGGCCCCACTTAAATAGGCTCCCTTTAACTGACACTGAGACAGATCCGCCTCCCGTAACTTGGCCCCCCATAGCTTGGCATCCTTCAAATTGGCCCCCTCCATGGAGGCCCGCTCCAACTGTGCTCCACTCAACCGCGTCTCCGTTAAGTTAGCTCCCTTCAACACGGCCCCGGTCAGATCCGCCTCCCACAGATTGGCCCCGGTCAGATCCGCCCCGGTTAGATCCGCCTCCCGCAACCCCACTCCCCGCAACTTGGCCTCGATCAACTGAGCCTGAACCAAGATCACCTGAGTCAGATCGGAGCCACTCAGATTCGCCCCATTCAAGTTCGCCCCTGTCAGATCACTCTTCGAGATCCAGGCCCCACTCAGATCCGCCTCCCGCAGATCCGCCTCCTGCAGATTCGCCTCCTGCAGATTCGTCTTGCTGAGGTTGCAGGCGAACAGATTGCCTTGACTCAGATCCACACCCCGCAGATTGGCCTGGTTCAGATAGGCCCCCACCAGCTCCACCTGGGCCAACACCGCCCCCTCCAGATCCACCTCCCTGAGGTTGCTACCATCGAATCGTCTCACCCCAGCCCCGTAGTGACGTAATAGCTCGGCTGCTGATTGGATGAAGGAATGAGGACCGCGAGGGGAGGTCATAGCTTAGGAGCACCGATAGTCAACGGGTATGGAAGACGATCTTATCCCAACCGTAAAGGTTCGGAAACTGCCAGTTAACGCTTACTCCAATAAGGTTAAGTTATCGCGATGCACCACCGTGGGCACCCCCTGGTAGCCGATGGTCAGCTCGATCTCATCGGTCTTTTTGCCCTGCAACTGCTCGACCTCCAAGGCGGAATAGTTGGAGAGTCCTCGGGCAAACTCCCGCTCCTGCCGATCGCACAGACTGATGGCTGCCCCTGCCTCAAACTCCCCCGTCACCCCAATCACTCCCGCTGGCAATAGAGATCGACCCCGCTCCATCACGGCCACCACGGCGCCCTCATCCAAGATCAGGGATCCCTCTGGAACCAAACTGTAGGCGATCCACCGTTTGCGGGCGCTCAGGGGTTGGGGATCCGGATCGAAACGAGTACCGATGGATTCTCCCTCCAGGATCCGCAGGATCTTCTCAGGATACTGACCATGGGTGATCACCACCGTCACCCCTGCCGCTGTGGCGATCTGAGCCGCCGTCAGCTTGGTGGCCATACCCCCAGTGCCCCAACCGCTCTTCCCTGTGTCATCCGCCTTGATCAATATCGGAATGCCCTTAAAGACTCGCTCGATGGGCTGGGCCTCCGGATCTTGACTGGGATCTGCTGAATACAACCGATCCACATCCGTCAACAGAAACAGCCAATGGGCATGGATCATGCTGGCCACTAGGGCGGAGAGGGTATCATTATCCCCCACCCGCAGCTGTAGCTCCTCCACCGCCACCGTGTCATTCTCGTTGACGATCGGGATCACTCCCATATTCAGCAGCTGATCGAAGGTGCGATTGGCATTGACATAGCGAGCCCGATCCACCAGATCAGACCGGGTCAACAACACCTGAGCGATGGGCTGATCCATGACTGAGAACAGATCATCATAGATCCGCATCAGCCGCCCCTGCCCTACCGCTGCCACTGCTTGCTTCTCCGCCACCGTCGTCGGACGCTGTTCCAAGCCCAACCGAGCACAGCCCACCCCGATGGCCCCAGAGGTGACCAGGATCACCTTATACCCCTGGCGACGCAACTGAGTCAGCACCTCCACCACCGCCGCCATCACCGACAGCCGTAAGCCCCCCTCACCATCCGTCAGACTGGACGTACCGATCTTGATGACTAGGGCACCCTCAGTGGTCATCGATCCACCTAGACATCATCATCCTCTTCCTCCTCACCCTCCTCGGCATCATAGCCGTCCTCATCCTCAGCCTCCTCCGAGTCCGCCTCGGCAGCCTCAGATCCGTTCAGAGACTCACCGATCAGCAACTGCCGCTCCATCTCATCCGCCTGACGTCTGAGCTGCAGGATCTGCTGGTATTGGTCCATGTAGGCATTCATCAGCGCCGTCAACTCCTCTGGAGAGCGACCGGCCCGTTTACCCAATTTCAGTATCTTTTGCACCAGCTCCTGATCATTCAGCTCGCTGGCCTTGGTGGACTTCTGCCCCGGCTTGCGGCCTCGCTTGCGGGGGGCAGGCTGCAGAGAACTCAGTAACGGCTGCTCATCTTTAGGATCCATCGATCTCTTTCCAACTCACCAGGAAAACACTCGCACAATAGCCAAGATTAGATTATTCTGTCATCCTCTCACATCGAGTCTCGAACCGGACGTCGAGTTTAAGGATAGAGAAATTCCTCCACCGTGTCAGTATAGCGGCGCGGAAACACCAACCAAAGCTGAGGCCGAGTTCCCACCAAAGATTTGACCAGGGGGCTGAGCTCAGCGATCTCTTTGAGTCCCTGATCGGTCTGCAGAGAGATGCCCTGTTGGTAGAGGGTGTACCCCTGAATGCGAGCCATGCGTACCCCCCGGTAACTATCAGGATCTAGGCCATCCCGCAGCAACCGCCGTCCCAAAGTCATCTGCAGTTCCTGCTGTTGCTCCTCGCTCAGGTGAGAGATATTGCGAGCTTTGAATAGATCTCGATCCAGGTAGCGACGGGCCAGGTCGGAGAGGATCGGATCCGGATCGCTAGACCAAAACCGCAGCGGATAGCTGAACATGACATCATCAGCAGCCAGGTAGTCGGTCAGGGGTATCTGATCCACAGGTCCCTGTAACCAGGCGGTCAGGATCGGATCCACCTGCAACTGGCCCTTCTCCAACAGCACCCGGGCTCGCTTAAACAGCCGATCCAGCACGAACCGAGCCGCCAAACTTTTGGGATGTTGATAGACCTGGGTATACATAAAATAGCGAACCGACAAATAATGCTCGATCGGTCCCAATCCTTTACGAGCTGGGATCAATAGACATTGCTGCTCGGGATCGTAGTTCATCACGGTCACGATTCGATCTAGATCGAGGTGACCATACTGAGCTCCGGTGAGCAGACCATCCCGCAAGAGATAATCAAACCGATCACAATCCAACTGGCTGGAGATCAGCTGACTCACCACAGGTACGGGAAACTGCTTGTTGTAGACTTGCCCCATCTGCTCCGGCAACTGCGGATCCTGTTCCCGTAGCAACTGATCGATCTGGGGATCCTCGGTGATGATCCGTTGGGTCCACAGCTCATGATGACAGCCAAACATCTCCTCCCCCGCATGGCTAAAGGGGCTATGGCCGATGTCATGTAAGAGAGCACAGGATAGGGTGAGGGCCCGGTAGGGACGTAACTCCACATGTTGACGGGCGAGGGAGTCAAACACGCGGCGGGCGATATGTAACACTCCCACAGAATGGGTGAACCGTGATCCCTCCGCCCCATGAAAGGTAAAGTAAGCTGTATCCAGCTGCCGGATCCGACGCAGCCGCTGAAAAGCCGGGGTATCGATCAACCGGATCAGCAGAGCTTCAGTGGCATCCCCCCCATCCAAACTAATGGCGCCATGGAGGGGATCATGATAGGTGCGGGATTTGCAGAACCGTAGGGCCATGGCTGGAATCTATTGCACCACAAACGTGGCGGATTGGGATCCGGCGGCGTTGAAACCATCAAAGGCCGTCAGGGTAAAGGTATAGGTACCGGTTTCGTCCTCATTAAAGATGATGGGACCGGCTAGCTCGCTCAGGGTAACGGAGCAGAACGTATCCCCACCGGAGCACCCCGGCACCTCCGCCGCATCAAAGGTATCGCTCACCGACACCGGTCCCGACAGGAGCACCTCAAAGGTATCGTTGGTTCGCAGACCGGAAGGCGCGGAGACGGAGGCGGAAAGATCCACCAGATCTCCCACAGCCACAGTAGAGGGCACCCCCGTCAAGGTTACGATCGGCGGATCCCCTGGGACCCCAGGCACGATCGCCCCATTGGAGTCGTCATCCCCACAGGCGGTCCCCATTAGCAACAGTCCGCCGCAGATCCCGAACAGAAGCGCAGTCTTCATCACATCTTCCCCACAAGGAAATCAACACTGATCCTCACTGTAGCGGCTGAGGGAGTCCCTTATCCCGCGTAAGCCAGCATCGATACTTTCCCTGCCACCACCTTGGCTGTCTGCACCAACGCCTGCGCTGAGGCTGACTCCGGATCGGCGATCACGATCGGCACCCCAGCATCTCCCCCTTCCCGTAAGGCGATCTCCAGGGGGATCCGGCCCAACAGCGGCACCCCCAACTCCTGAGCTGCCGTCTCGCCTCCATTGGAGCCAAAGATGTCGTAGGACTTCTCCGGCATATCCGGGGGAATGAAGTAGCTCATATTCTCCACGATCCCCAACACCGGCACATGCAGCTGTCGGAACATATTCAATCCCTTACGGGCATCCAACAAAGCCACAGTCTGAGGGGTCGTCACGATCACCACCCCCGCAATGGGCACCGCCTGAGTCAAGGTCAACTGAGCATCCCCAGTCCCCGGTGGCATATCCACGATCAGATAATCCAGCTCCGGCCACTCCACTTGATAGAGAAACTGCCGGATCACCCCATTCAACATTGGCCCCCGCCAGATTACCGGCTGATCCCGTCCGATCAACAACCCCATGGAGATCATCTGGATCCCATAGTTCGTGAGGGGCTGGACATGCTCGGTGCCATCCTCCTCCTTACGCACATCCACTCGCACCCCCTGCAGCCCCAACATCTGCGGCACATTGGGACCATAGATATCCGCATCCATCAGCCCCACCCGAGCCCCCGTCTGAGCCAAAGCCAGCGCCATATTCACGGCCACAGAGGTCTTCCCTACCCCTCCCTTGCCACTGGAGACCGCGATGATATTCCGGATCCCAGGGACCTCCTGTCGATCGGGGAGAGAAGGAGAGCGAGGGGTCTCAGCGGTCACCTCCACATCGATCTGCTCGATCGGGGCCAGGGCTCGGATCGCCGCCTTACAGTCATCCACGATCATCTCCCGCAGGGGACAAGCGGGGGTGGTGAGCACCAGGGTAAAGGACACCCGATCCGGCTCCACCTGGATATTGCGGATCATATTGAGCTCCACCAGGCTACGGCGCAGCTCCGGATCCTGAACCGGCTTGAGGGCATTGAGGATGGCGGTGGTATCAAGGGTGGAGGTGGTCATAGAGGCAGTGCTTGAGATCGGTGGGTGCGACTCGATGAACAGGTGTCTAGCAGTGTTGCGATTGATGTCACTGTTCTCAGTGTACTCGGGAAAGGAGGGGGTGTTGGCCGGGATCTACCCGCTCAGGGAAGGATCTGCTATAGTCGATGGATGTCTGCGGGCGTAGTTCAGTGGTAGAACGCTAGCTTCCCAAGCTGGATGTCGAGAGTTCGAGTCTCTTCGCCCGCTCTGATCTAA
>CAYSEO010000306.1:0-5586 GCA_964429885.1 uncultured bacterium | reverse complement strand
AGGAAAGAAGAAGGGGAAGCCAAAGCCACCCCCAGGATAGACACCCCCGCCCCCCCGAGGGGCCGAACGGGGAGCCGATCGAGGAGCTCGAAACGATCCGCCACCGATCCGACCACCGCTGCGAGCCCAGGCATCGCTCATGGGGGCCAGACTAACCACTACCGCCAGCAGTACCGCCATCACGGCCTTAAACCAGCGAGCTTTCCAAATCGATCTCAATAACATTGTGTCGTCCAGCGATAAACTCTGTCTTCATCTTAGATCTTCTACCTATCTCCAAACCGGAGAGCTCGTGTTACGGTCATGACGGTCGCTTAACAGGGATGCCCCTGGGGGATCTCTACAGGCGAGACCAGACACCTAATTGGCAGCGTTGCCCTTATCCATCATGGTTACCTCCTCTGCTACCTCCCGGTCGGATATCCGCCTTGTGATCGTCGATATCGATGGCACGATCTCGGGTCAAAGCAATCAGGTCTCACCTGGGGTGAAGCAGGCACTGCAGGAGGCACGGCGTCGAGGTGTCCATGTCGGGATCGCCACTGGGAGAATGTATCGCTCCGCTGAACGGTTCCATGGAGAGATCCAGGCCAATCTGCCGATCTGTGCCTATCAGGGGGCGCTGATCCGACATCCAGAGGAGAAACGCACCTACAAACACTGGTTGCTGGATCGAACGTTGGCCCAGGAACTGATGAATCAATTGGCCAGTCATCCGTTGCTGATCCATGTCTATATCAATGATGAGCTGTATCTGAAGGAGTGGACGCCTCTCAGCGAGGCCTATGCTCAACGATCTCAGGTGCCGGTGAATTTATTGGCAGATCTGGGGCCGGAGTTGACAGCGGAGCCTACCAAGGTGCTGGCCATGGCGGAGGATGTGGATCTGATCGATCAGTTACTGACTCAGATGCGGCAGCGGTTTCCGGTGGAGCAGTTGTATCTGACCCGATCGGTGCCCACGTTTTTGGAGGCTACGCATCCGGCGGTGAATAAGGGCAATGCGGTCAAGTATCTGGCGGAGGAGATCCTGGGGTTGAGGGCGGATCAGGTGATGACCATTGGGGATAGTGATAATGATATCGAGATGTTGTCCTATGCCGGGATCGGGGTGGCGATGGGCAATGCCAGTGAGGCGATCCAGGGTTATGCCGACTGGGTGGCTCCTTCTGTGGAGGAGGATGGGGTGGTGGCGGCTCTGGAGGAGTTCGTCTTGTAGTCTTCTGATCGCTGCCGAAGAAATTTGTTGAGCATCACGTAGATCTATTTCTAGAGGGGCCCAGAATGAGTCTGTTTCTCTGGTTGGCCTGGGCTACGCCTACGGTTAATGAGGTGAACACAACCGGGCTATTGAGTTGCTCCAAAGAGCTTTTAGACATCAAACGACAAAGTGGAGATCGATTAGGAGCAGCGATGTCACTCCATAACTTGGCAGGTGATCAGCTTGCCCCTCGTGGACGTGAACCGCGACGACCAAAGGTAAGTCGATCAGCAAAATCATTTATACAGTCTATATAGTGCGTGTCAAAGCAATTTTGCCGATCTACTTACGAGGGGATCGAGCTAACAGACGGCTAAACAGAGCCTGGAACTCCCCTAAACGCAGCTGCGGATCCTCTCCTGGGTCGGAAGTCCGTAGGAGCTCCCGCAGCTCACCCAAAATATAGGCTTCCTCCACGGACACCTGATCATCAGCGTAGATCACCTGAGTTACTAAATTGAGTAGATACTGACGCTCGGCTTCTGTGGGGTGCAGCTTGAGGTAATCCTGAAAAAAGTGACGATACACGGGCGGTGAGATCGGCGTCTCCACCAGCACTCGGATCTCCTCAGAATCGGCTAAACCCAGATCAGCAATGGCTTGTTGGAGGGCGGGGAACTCCTCCGGCTGTAGGGTGCCATCGGCCCAAGCCGCTGCCAGGATCACTTTCATCATGGCAAGGGCCTTCTGGGGCTCGATCTGTTCTGGCTTAAGCATGACTCGGGTTCCCGATTTAACAGACAAGATCAGTCTACCGGAGCGTGACCTGTGATCGGACAGGGATCTGAGCTGGGGGCCTGGCCTGTGATCCGCCACTGCTGCAGACGCTCCAAGGTATGGGCATCCAGGTATCGATCGATACCGCGTTTGGGTTTAGGGGTGCCCCGTTGTTGAGCTTGTTGGATCTGCCCCCGTGCCTGTTTAATCTCCTCCCAGAGCTGTTTGGCGGAGAGCCATTCCGCCCCAAATCCGGTGACCACCAATTGTTCCACCCGATCGGAGGTAGCCACCCGTACCCGACAGTCCGCCCACTCCAGCTGTGCACAAAACCGTTCGATGGCCGTGTCCGCTGTCTCCCCATAGTGGGTGTAATAGATCTCAATGCCGCTGGCGGAGATCTCAGGGGGAGCCTGGGCGGGTTGGGCATAGGCATCAAATATTACTGTCGTCTGGTAGCCTCTGAAGGCTACAAAGCTAGACAGCATCTCCACTAGCTTGACACGGGCCAGATCCAGGGTAGACTTATGGGCCAGCTTGCGCAGCTTCGGCCAAGCCCCGATCATGTTGTAGCCGTCCACAAACAGCAGGGTGGGGGAGGAGGAGGAGAGCATGGGGGTAAGGAAGGCCAGACCCCTCAATTATCCCTGATCGGGCTGGATTTTACAATTTGTTATGGTCAGAGCTGCGCAGCATCAAGCCTCAGATCCCGACCCGAGACTGAGAGGGTCCTAGATGATCACAGGGGACTCCACATAGATCGTTGGATCGGGTACACGATACCGAATGCCATAGTTGGCCAGCTGCTTGGAGATCTTCTCATTGGCCAGCTCCAGGAGCCGCTTGCGCAGATCGACGGAATTATCCCCCGATCCGAGGATGAAGAAGGAGATCCGAGCCCGTTGGATCTGTCCTTGGGCATTACGGATCAAGGTGATCGTGGTGCTACCGGGATCGATGCCAAATAGGGAATTGGTGCCATCTGTGATCACCTGTTTCACCAAAGCGCCATCCTGCTGCTGGAGCGGCTCCGTAAACTCCATGTACAACAGCACCATCAGCTTCTTGGCCATGGTCAGGTTCTCGATCTGCACCTCCACCAGGCTGGAATTTGGCACCACCAAGACGGTGCTCTTACCAGGGATCCGTAACCGCGTTGACCGTAACCCGATAGATTCCACCCGGCCCATCTGCCCCTTACTGGTACGAATGTAATCCCCCGTCGTAAAGGGCCGATCCAGATACAGCACCACCGTCGCCACCAACTGCTCCAAGATCTGCTTGGCCGCAAAAGCCACCGCCAAACCCAACAATCCGAAACTAGCCAACAAACCGATCAGATTGAAATCCAACTTTTGGGCCATAGCCAGGGCCGCCACAAACCCGATCAGGATATCCACCCCTGTGCGGATCACCACGATCAGATCATCCACATCCCGATACAGCTTCTGCAACAGATCCACTCCGTACAACCGCAGAAAACGACGGGTTAGCTGGGCCGCCAACCAGGCGATGGAGCCGATCATGAACAGATCGATGGCGGGCTGCAGCAGATTGTAAAGGGACTCATAGGACTGGATCCAGGTCAGGGAGAGGGCCAGAAAGATCATTGTGCCCGACAACTGAAATAGCCCCCGCAGAGGCTCGATCAGCGAGTCATAGATCACAGCCACCCGCTCCGGCGACAGACGACGAATGCCAAACCTGAGGATCCGGGGGGTCAACTGTCCAAGCAAGATGGCCAGTAGCACAGCCAGACCAAACGGGTAAAGCTGCTGAAACTGGGACCGGATCCAGTCGAGGGTGCCATCCATAATCCATTCAAGCCAAGGAATATCCCAATTCTAGAAGGATCCCGCCCAACTGTGGGAATCTGGTCAAGTCGTGAGGTTCCCTTGTTATAATTTTCTGGTGTTGACGGAAGGTGCTCCATGAGGTCTAAGGGATCACAGGACGAGTATCAGGGCCGTGAGGCGGAACTCCAGGAACGGGAGCAGGCCCTACGTCTTCGAGAGATCGAGGCGGAGCTGACCCAGAAACGGGAGGCGGAGATCGAGCAGAACACCGAGACCGTCCGCATGCAGTCCCGTCAAACCGCCCTGGGTCGTTGGCGCCGTAAGTTCTCCGTCGCGGCCAAACTGTTCGTCCTCTTCGTAGTGGCTATTGTTGGCATCACCCTCGGTAAATGGATCGCCATCGCTGTTGTGGTGGGTGCTGTGGGTTGGCTGGGCTACAAGGCTTTCTTTGATGGGGATATGCCTCGGGAATAGGCTGGGTTTGCCCCTAGGGCTCGTGACTTGACACAGATCTTAGCGTTGCCCTTCACATCAGTTCTTCATCCGTAACCTGAATCCAGTTATCCCAGTGAGGGTGATAGGCTAGTCTCACGTGATGGACGGAGAGAGCCACAGATCCTCATCACCCGGACCTTGATCCACTGACTCTCACCCATACCCCTGATCGGCTGCCGCTGGCGTCCTCACTTTGGGATGAGCACCATGACTCTAACAACTGAATCAAAAACGGACTTCTTTACCCCCGTCTACGGTCCCGTTAGTTCCTGGCGATTGGGGCGTTCCCTCGGGATCGATCCCATTGGACCCGTTTCCTCCTGTTCCTATAACTGTGTTTATTGTCAACTGGGTCAGATCTTATTCAGCACTCAGCACCGACACCTGTGGATCCCCACCTCAGCCATCCTGCAGGCTCTGCAACACTTCCCGATCACGAGGGTGGATGCCATTACCCTCAGTGGGAGTGGGGAGCCTACCCTGGCGGTCAATCTGCGAGAGATCCTGGAGGGGATCGCGGATCTGACGGATGTGCCCAAGGCGGTGTTGACCAATGGCTCCCTCCTGTGGCGACCGGAGGTACGAGATGCCCTGGAACCGGCTCAGATCGTGGCGGTGAAGCTGGATGGGGTGACTGCTGATCAGGTGCGTCGGGTCAATCGTCCCACAACGGGTGTGGAACTGCCCCGGATCCTGGCTGGGATCGCTCAGTTTCGTCAGGAGTTCTCAGGGCGCTTGGCGATTCAGACTATGCTTCTGTCCCCTTGGTCTGTGGAGGCCCAACAGGAATATATGCGAGTGATCCAGCGTCTCCAACCCGATGAGATCCAATTGAACCTCCCCACCCGGCCCCGGCCTCTAGAGTTTCAAAATTCAGCCCGTGGTGATCATCGGTCCCAGCGTGAATACCCTACCCAGAGGTTGAAGTTGTTGGATCCTGAGCTTCTGCAGGAGTTTGCGGCTCGGCTTCAGCAGCAACTCTCGATCCCTGTACGTTATCCAGCCTACGGGGTGGGTTGAAGGTCTCTCAATATTCGGTCGTTGGGTTGGTTTCCTGGACGATATCAGTGGTGGCGGTCATGGGGACGGATGGGCTAGGACTGGATACACCATTATGAGATCTGGATCAGAGACCATGACGGCGATCTACCCTCTTTCCGATCTGGACCCTGATCTCGTCTACCCCAGTTCAGACGATCAACCCTTGGCAGAGACCCAAGATCATGTGGATGCGATCTTCGCTGTGGTGTCGGTCCTGAGACAGTATCTCTCGGATCGGCGCGCTATCGTCCTCTCCAATCAGTTTCTCTACTACCT
>CAYSEO010000305.1:0-5618 GCA_964429885.1 uncultured bacterium | reverse complement strand
CCCTGCGAGCTGGATACCTCTGTGGTGATGATGTCGCTTGCACCACTGCTTTGCGGAACCCCACCTCCAGTAATGGCTTCCCATCTAGGCATCAAAATGGCCAAGCGGCCCACCCTTTGCAGGCAGACATCGTAAACATGATCCGGCAACAACTGCACCAGGGACATCATATTGGTTTGGAATTTGCTGATGTGCGGCGATTCAAGGTGGGTTCGTGGCAAAGTGGTCCTACGATGGCTAGCAACCATGAGGCCCAGGTGCTAACCCAGGTGGAGCAATTCTTGGCAGATCATCCCGGTGACTATGTGCGATTGTTGGGCATTGACCCCAAAGAAAAGCAGCGTCGATGGGAGCGAATGATTCAGAAACCAGAGTGAGTCTCAGACAACAAATCCCATATCAGTGCCTCCATACTTTTGTGGTAAACTGATCAATGTGTGAGTCCCGCACGGGATGATCAGTCCGCAGAAAGCAACCGATTGTTCGTTTACGCAACTCAACCCATGACCTTATCCATTTCACCTGACGGCATCCGCAACCAGTCCATCAACACCGCATTCAAAGCTCCGGTTTCGGAAGAAGAAATGCAGCAAGCTGTGCGGACCCTGCTTCTTGGTCTGGGTGAAGACCCTGATCGGGAAGGGTTGCGCGATACTCCAAAGCGGGTGGTTAAAGCCCTCAAGTTTTTGACTTCCGGCTACGAACAATCATTGGATGAACTGCTCAACGGAGCTGTGTTTCACGAAGACACAAGCGAGATGGTTCTGGTGCGTGACATTGACTTATTTAGCTCCTGTGAACACCACATCCTGCCCATTTTGGGAGTTGCCCACGTTGCCTACATCCCTGACGGCAAGGTGATCGGCCTGTCGAAAATTGCCCGCATTTGCGAGATGTATGCCCGTCGCTTGCAGGTGCAAGAACGGCTGACCCAACAAATTGCTGATGCTTTACAGGGGCTATTGAAACCGCAAGGCGTTGCTGTCGTGGTGGAGGCGACGCACATGTGCATGGTGATGCGCGGAGTTCAAAAACCTGGCTCCTGGACAGTAACCAGTTCGATGCAAGGGGTGTTTGCAGAGGATTCCCGTACCCGTGAGGAGTTCATGGGCTTGATTCGCCATAGACCCTCTTTCCATTAGGATTCCACCTTAGGGTATGGAAACCGTATCCCCCTAGCACCACATGTGCTGGGGGGATCATCAATCCAGGTACAACGTGATCTAATCTCATCCCTTTCAGCTTTCTGGCGACAACCGTCAAGCATGGCACTTGCAGGCTCATTGGGATCAGTTACCACGGAGCCATCTGGTAAAGATCGAAAAGCTGTGGGAGACACAGAGGGACTCGTTGCCGATCTTATCCACGGAGCAACTTTCCTGAATCTAGCCTCGATTACCAGGGACTAGCGCAGATCCGTTGCCCCAAGGGGCCGCTGGCGCGTTGGCGTGAGCCTGCCGCAGGCGTAACGTGGGGGTTAGGGATCTGACTCAGGATGGATCTAGGATCAAAACATAGGCAAGCTGTCCACCTAGAAGGAATCCATGCACCAGATCGAGTTTGAGACCCAGATCGAGAATGGGATAATCCGGATCCCTGACGTTCATCAACAGGCCCTTGGCGATACCACCCAGGTCAAGGTAGTCCTGCTCCAGCCAGAAGCACCCGCAGAGCCAGAGGAGGATTTCATCACAGAGCTCCTCAACCACCCTTTAGAGATCGAAGATTTTATCCCCACCAGCCGGGACCAACTCCATGAGCGCTGATCCAGTCTGCTTCCTGGACTCCAATATCTGGCTATACGCCCTCAACCGTAGGCAGGATGAAGTCAAACATCAGGTAGCCCGATCTCTAGCAACCAGACCAGGACTCTGGATCAGCACCCAGGTGATCAACGAAGTCTGCAAAAACCTGATCCAGAAAGCCAACTTCGACGAGCACCAGACCACCCAGATCATCATTGCCTTCTACAATCGCTGTCAGGTAGCGGTTCTCTCCAGAGCCACACTTCTGAAAGCCTCAGAACTGAGAACTCGGTATCAATTCTCCTATTGGGATAGCTTGATCCTGGCCGCTGCTTTGAGCTCCGGAGCAGACATCCTCTACAGTGAAGATATGCAACATGGTTTGAAGGTCGAGGCTCAACTCATCATCACGAATCCATTTCTATAAAGCTGAGTTAGACACCCCTGGGTTGTTCTCCATCGAATCTTTCATAGGTAGTAAGTACATGGGCAGAATCCTTTTGATCTACTGGGGATCCATATGCCCTTCCAGACTGGATCCCTCGCAGAAATGATTCTGCATAAGTAGATCAGCAAAAACATTTATACAGTCTATATAGTGCGTGTCAAAGCAATTTTGCCGATCTACTTAACTACTTATCTCTGGGATCCCCTCAGGACGCCAGCAGAGATCGGGCCTGGGGATCCCCTGGGGAGATCCGGAGCTCGATGATGGAAAAGTAAAATGCGCTATGACGCTCCTATGATTGTCGGTGCCAGCGGGCGGCTCCATCCGGTTGGTCAACCACCGTGACGCCCACTGCCACCAGTCGATCACGAATCTGATCTGCCGTTGCAAAGTCCCGGTGTTGCCGGGCTACCTGGCGCTGCTGGATCAGGTCAGCGATCTCAGCCTCATCCATATCGACAGCCGCTACCTCAGGATTACCGTCTCCCATGACCTCAAATCCCAAGACCTGGGCCAGATGTATCAAGGTTTGCCACTGTTGCCAGAGCAGATCCGGTCTGGATTGGGGCTTGCCTTCGTGAACAAGACGGTTGCCCTCCCGTTGCAGACCTTTGGCCAGCTCAAACAGCACTACCAGAGCCCCCGGTGTGTTCAGATCGTCGTCCATGGCGGCTTGGAACCGTTCCACCCACGGGTCATTCGGGCTAGGTGCCTGAGGAAAAGACGGGATGAGGGCTGGCCATGGCAACGCAGCTCCGTGGTGATCACCAAAGAGGAGACCAGCCTTTAGGGTTTGCCAACTGTTGATCGCCGCTGTGATCGCATCCTGGGTGAAATCCAGCGGCTTCCGATAATGCCCCTGTAGTACAAACAGCCGCACTACCATCGGGTCTACCCACTGTGGATACTCTGGCCAACGACCCTCTAGCAAATCCCGAATTGTGGTGAAGTTACCCAGGGATTTTGACATCTTTTCACCCTTCACCGTCACCATGCCATTGTGCAACCAGTAGTTGGCCAGGGGTTTACCATTAGCTGCCCGAGACTGGGCGATCTCATTCTCGTGGTGGGGAAACACCAGATCGCCGCCGCCGCCGTGGATATCGATGGTGGTCCCCAGTCGAGCTCGAATCATCGCTGAACACTCGATGTGCCAGCCCGGTCGCCCCGGTCCCCAGGGAGAATCCCATGCGGGTTCACCAGGTTTGGCTCCCTTCCAGAGGGCAAAGTCAGCCGGGTTGGCCTTAGCAGTAACGGCCAGATCGCGTCCACTCGCCCCAAACTGCAGGGTTGCCACTGATCGCCCCGAGAGTTGGCCATAGTCGGCAAACTGCGCTACCCGGTAATACACATCGCTACCGGCAGCATATGCATAGCCCTTAGTTTCTAGCTGACCAATCAACTCATGGATCACCTCAATATGCTCTGTCACTCTGGGGTACTCATCGGCGTCCATTACGTTCAAACGGTGCATGTCTTCAAAATAGCGCTCGATGTAGCGCTCTGAGATAACCGCCATGGTCGTGCCCTCGGCCCTGGCCCGGCTGAGAATTTTGTCGTCAATATCGGTGAAGTTCTGCACGTAATGAACGGTGTACCCCCGCCACCGCAGGTATCGCCGCAGCACATCCCACCCCAGATATGACCGGGCATGCCCCAGGTGACAATCGTCATAAACCGTCACCCCACAACAATACAGAGTTACCCGTCCTGGATAGATGGGGGTAAAGGGTTGTTTGCGTTTGGTGAGGGTGTTGTAAAGAGTGAGAGGCATCGTTACCGAGTAGGTCAGGATCGAGAAGCGGTCGTCACCGACTGTAGGAATGGTCGTATGATCAACCCCAGTAAGAGAAGAATGAGTTGCATCGTGACGATGCTGGGACCCGAGGGCAAATTGAACGCTGCCGATCCCACCATTCCCAACACGGCACTCATTCCTCCAATCATCATGGCTAGCAAGACATAGCCCGTGAATCGCTGACTCAAAACTCGTGCAGTACAGGCAGGGATCACAATAAAAGCACTCACCAGCAATACCCCAACGGATTGGATCGAAACTCCGACCACCAGAGACAGCAACACCACAAAGATCTGACGGTGTAGACGGGTTGCCACCCCCTGCGCCCTGGCCAAAGGTTCATGCAGGGTAGCTACCATCTGCGATCTCAAGGTCAATCCCAGGTAGACCATAGAGATCCCTAGCAAACCTCCACTCAACCACAGATCGGTCCTGCCGATCCCCAGAATATCCCCAAATAAAAGCTGTGTAATGCTGCCGCGATAGGCATCCGTAAAGGTCAGGCCGATCACTGCCAACGCCAGAGAGGAGGAGTAAACGATATTCAAAACGGCATCCGTTGCCAGACGACTATGCTCCAACAGCCAGGTTACCCCCAAGCCAAACAGCACAGCGAAGGGCAACAGCACCCAGCGTGGATCCAAACCCAGTAACAATCCAATCACCAACCCCAATAGAGCTGAATGCCCGAGAGCATCACTGAAAAACGAGAGCTGTCGCAGGATCGCAAAGCCCCCTAACAATCCTCCCAGTAACCCGGTCAAGACCCCCCCCACTAAGGCCCGTTGCATAAATGGTAGGGCCATGAGTTCCAGGATCTGATGCAGCTCTTCCATGGTCAGTGGCACCGATGAGGATAACGTACGTACTCAGGTCCATAGGCAGCGGTGAGGCTCTCCGTAGATAGCATCTGGGTAGGAGGTCCCTGACACAACAAGGTCCGCCGCAAACACAGGACATGATCACAGTGGCGACTGACCATATCTAGATCATGGGAGACCTGTAGGATGGTCCAGCCTAAAGATTGCTTCAGATCTTCCAAGAGCTGGTAGAAGTCTCCCTCTGCCTGTAGATCGAGTCCCGCTGGCGCTTCATCCAGGATTAATAACCGCCGGGGCCACACCAGACAGTAGGCCAACAGCACCCGCTTGGTTTCACCACCGCTCAATCCGGCTAGGGAGCGATGGATCAAATGGAGAGCACTCACCTGTTCCAGAGCGTGTTGAATCCCCCGCGAACGGGCCTGTCTGTGAGCCCAGGGCCACTGCGGACCCCGAGATCCCCAACCCAACCCCACAAACTCCGCCACCGTCATGGGCACACTGGGGTCAAATTGAAAGCTCTGAGGTAGATAGGCAATTTGCTCCCGGATGGAGGTAGGGAGCTGACCGGTGGCTGACATGGGCGTACCCAACACAGAAATAGATCCTCCCTGAAAGGGGAGAATGCCAAGGATCGCCTGCACCAAAGTGCTCTTGCCTGCCCCATTGGGACCGATCACAGCAGTGTTGGATCTAGCCTGCAATTGAAAGGACACCTCCTCCACAACCACCTCGGCTCCCCGCTTCACGGTCAAGCCATCCACCTCCAGCACCACCGGATTCATCGGGAGATCCCTTGGGTCCAT
>CAYSEO010000304.1:0-5632 GCA_964429885.1 uncultured bacterium | reverse complement strand
GACGGGCCGAATGGTTGGATCCAAGGGTTGTAGTCCTGAAGGACCTAGGAACATATAGACCACTTCCCGATCGATCCCAGACCATTCCTCAATGTTGGTTGAGATCTCTTCAGGACTCTCCCGGAAGAGATCGTTAGCCTCCAGCATGGCCTTGAGATAAGCCACCACCAGTTCAGGGTGCTCTTCAGCAAAGTCGGTGCGGACCACAATCCCATGCAGGGTTGGGACTCCCGTTTGAGCACCATCAAAGATCTTGCGAGCAAAGCCTCGGAAGGGGAACAGTTCTCCAAAGGGAACAAAATCAGCGTGGGCATCGATCTGCCCCGTTCGCAGGCTGGTACCTCCCACTTCAGGGGCCTGACTGATTAGATTGACATCCTCTTCCGGATCGATCCCGGCATCCTGGAGTGCCTTGAGCACCATACCGTGGGCTGCTGATCCGAAGGGAACTGAGATAGTTCCACCTGCTAGGTCCGCCAAAGAGGTGGCGGTGCTATCTTTTGGCACAACCACAGCATTCCCAGCACCATTCGGGCTGTAGGCCAGGGTGCCAATGTAGATCGAGTCCAGATCATCCACTTCTTGACGAAAAGTGATCATATTGATCACGGCAGGGAAATCCCCCATCAGACCGATGTCGATCTGATCGGCCACCATCTTGTTCGTGATGGGTGGACCCGAGGTGTAGCTTGACCACTGAATATCGTAGTCAACCCCCTCGTACCGGCCTGTAGTAGGTAAGTATTTCTCCAGCAACCCCAGTTCTCGAACGGTTGCCCCTCCTACGGCTGTGTTGATGACTTGATCCTGAGTACCAATGGCAATACGAATCGTCTCTGCAAAGGTATTTGAAGGCGTCAGTGCCAACAGTGCCACAGCAGCTGCCACACCCTGAGATAGGGCCTTAAGTCCAACTTGAACCATCAGAGTTTTCTCTCTCTCGATAGGTGATATTTAAGTATTCACCCTCGGAGTATTTTGTGCTCTCATATACAGTTTTGTTCATTATCGAATAACGGATCCTACTGGATCGATATGGCCTATTTATCTGCGAAGTCATGTCGAATCACCGAGATTTTGTATTTGAAGACACTTTTCTGCAGCCAGTTCTGAGGATATAGCTCCTTATTCTGTGCCCATAAGGATCTGAGATGAGTCTCCTCAGAGTTGTTATCCCGAGTGGGCTCGCAGCCGAAGACCTCCACGGTATAGTTGTAATGTTACGGGCAAGCTGAGACAAGGATGGGGCCTGATGCCTCACACGAGATTCGAGTCGTAGATGGGCCTCTTTATGACCGCACAGTGGTTGATTGCTATCTTTACCGTTAGCCTAGCGGGGTTTATCCGAGGCTTTTCTGGCTTTGGATCGGCCATGATTATTATTCCTGTTCTGAGTTTAGTGTTCGGGACTCATGCAGCAGCAACTGTAGCTATTGTAACTGAGACTTTGGCCTCAGCGGGTTTGATCCCAGGTGCCATCCGCAAAGCTGAGTGGAGATCTGTGGCTCCAATGGCTATGGCAGGAATTATCATGGTGCCCGTGGGAGCTTACGCCCTGGCTCAGGTTGAGCCAATTTTGATCTCGCGAGTGGTTTCCATCATCGTGATGATCGTGGCGGTCTTGATGTTGGCCGGCTGGCAGTTCGCGAGCAAGCCTATGCTGAGCAAGATCTTAGGGGCTGGAGCGATCAGTGGAGCGTTGACTGGGATAGGGGGGATGGGAGGGCCTCCTGTGGTTCTCTATTTCCTCTCCAGGAATACGGATCAGGTTGATGTGGGTCGGGCCAATTGTATTGCCCACCTCTCTCTAGTTCAGGTGATTGCTCTAGGGATCTATGTCTATGGTGGCTTGATGACCGGTGAATCGCTGCGACTGTCACTCTGGTTAACCCTACCGTTCTGTCTTGGTGTTTTCTTGGGTAGCTATGGGTTCAAGGGGGTGGACTCCACGTTCTACCGGAATGTCGTGCTCTCTTTTCTTCTGATCGTTGGCTTAACGACATTGCTAATCTCATTTTGATCAGAGTTGCTTCTTGCCCTACAGACGAGTATCTGCGAAGATATTTTTCTAACCTGATCTAGGTCTTGTAGGCCACGGGTTGATCGCCTCAGGTTCCAGTTGAGACATTGTAATATCCTTATGCTTCTGAGCTTCCTCCCCCGGATCGATGAGGAATGTGTGGGAGCCCCCTGATTACACAAGCTTACAGAGAGACTCCCGGATAGTTCATACTAGGTCAGAGCTAGCTCACCCGCTCCCAATGCCTGCTGGCATCTGAGCGAGGCAGTCAGGACGAACATTTGATCAATCCTGACGGGACAATAGGCATCTTTGCCAATCCATAGACGAGTGCTTCCCACCTCATCTAAGTCCTGAGCCATCAGCCAGTGGTAGCCCCGTTCCAGCGCAAATTTCCCTTGCTCAGGAAGCAGACCCTGCTGATGTAGCTGCAACAAACTGTGAAGCGCATAGGCTGTCTCAGACTGTGAAGAGGATTGAATCCCCCATCCTCCATCCGGGTGTTGATGTGCCAAGAGAGCGTGGGCTGCTTTGAGTAGAGGATCTCGGTGCTGAACAGGTTCGAGTGCGATGATGCCATGGTGGTGTGGGTAGAACCAACTGGCTTGCCACTTATCCTCAGTCCACCGACCATCGGAGCCCTGTAACCTCAGCACCAACTGCACCGTTTCAAGAGGGGGATCGATCTCAATACGGCGGAGGGTATGAATCGCCCTGGCTGTAGTCGTGAGAGACCCGTGACTTTCCAGAGGATAGCTCAGAAAAAACTCACCCTTGTGCTTGGCCTGCAGAGTGGGGATCAGGGAGTAGTCCTCGAAGGTACTCAATACGGCTGCTGCGGCTGCCGTATCGTCCCCATCGGGAGGAAAAACTCTCGACATGCCAATCCCATCAGCTTGGACATCGTCCTTGAGGTAGAGGATCTGACGCATCAGCTCTAGGATCAGAGCTGGATCTCGATGGAGATCAGAGAGAACGACCAGAATCCAGAGGCAGAAGGCCCGCTCGAAAGAGGGGATCGGCCAGTTACACGGGAAATGTCCCCCGGTTAGCACCGTTGAGGACCTGAGGTAGTCAAGCACCCTGTGGCAAGTACCTCCTCTGGAGAGCCAAGTGACCGAGGCGGCTGGGGAATGTCCCACACTGCCGATACCATCAACTTGCTGCGATAGGTCTGGAATGCTCCCCCAAGTTTCCCATGTGTGGAGAATAGGAGATGGGCAAGAGGGGTTCAGTTGTTGGATCTTCTGCTTCCGCTTGGCCCCGAACTCCCACAACGGACCCCGGTAGTAGTCCGCAGCCAGCTTCACCTCGCGGCCCGCAGCCACATTGAGCAGGTGAGGGACGACCAACTCCACACCGACGGTTGATTTATCGAGGTCCAAACGGTTTAGACCCTGATGGTTCTTGTTCAGAAAGTCGAGAGCCGTGTCAATTGGGTATCCTTGGTTAGCTAGAGCCAACACGGCGGCCAGTGTAGGCGCTAAGCGTAGACCAGGACTGTTGGGGTCTCCCCATCCTCCGTCGGGCTGCTGTCGATTAAGCAACCAGTCTACGGCATCGTTGCGTGCCAGGTCAGGCATTGAGTAGAGCACAACTGCAGTGTCATACACAGTGGCGGTAACATGTCCTCCATGTTCTCCGATGGAACGCAGCAAACTCGACAGGTTTTTTTAGACATAGATGCTCCTGCGTAAGGTCGTAACCAAAGTACTAGGCCAGGATCCTGACCTTGTCCCTCTTAGGATAATCGGGATCATAGGCATTCCGGCAATTATCGGGCTCGGAGAACTTCGGGAGAGCGCTTTCGGTGCATGGGATCCCTTGATGCTGAGGTTGCTGATAGCAGGCTACCTTGGGGTCATAACTGTTGGGTCCTATCTTTGGGAACCCTTGATGATTCGGAGGTTATTCCTGATCTTCTACTATCTGGTGACTGTTTGGGTGTCATTATTGTCGGCTACCAACGATAGTTATGGCTATACAGCCAACTTGATTGTTGTTGTGGCTACTGGTATGATTGTCGTCATCAAGGACAACAGAAACCTGCTAATATACGCTGCTATTTCGATACTCATACCCTCCATAACTCGATTCTGGATCCAGAGAAATTATGTGGAGAATATAATTTTCTCTATTAATCTATTTATTAATGTAGTGGTTCTATACGCAGTTAGTCTTGCTAAAATCAAAATCACAGATGAAGCCAGAGATAGAATTCTAAAGCTAAACGCCCTCAAGGAGGGTATTATCAATTCAATCGATGAACAGATCAAACGTCCGCTCGCAGATGTTTTAGAATCAGTTGACGAGTTATCAAAAGTGATCGCAGACATTACTCCGATACTTCTGGATATGGGTAGGCCCAACCCAAATCTGTATCTGGGCTATATGATGCATTCCGTATCGGATATAATGTCCATTGTGGATGGCACAACAGTTCTCAACTCCATGAGGTCTGGAAACAGGAAACTAGAACTGAGTCCAATCAACCTACATGATGTAATCAATAGCATAGTAGGATTTCACAAATCTCAAGATAACGGCTCACATATTATAGAGTCAAGACTAGATCAGATTAGTGGAAAGTTTGATGGTGAACTTATCTTACAAGCGATTGATAGATTGATAGACAATGCCCTTGTCTATAGCGTAAGCGAGACCACTGTATCCATAAATCTTTACCGCGACAGTGACAAGGCCATCATTGAGATCTCAGATCAGGGGATTGGCATTCCAGAAATTGATCAGGATAGGGTGTTCGATGAGTTTCATCGCGGATCCAATGTCGGATATCGACAGGGCATGGGACTGGGGCTAACTATAGTAAAAGAGTCAATAGCACTCCATCGTGGGACGGTCCACTTCCAAAGTATCGAGGGTCAAACAATCTTTACAGTCACTCTTTCCGTCGAGTAGATCTCAGTTCTTCTGCCTTTCTGCGGAGAATGCGGGCCAGCTGTGGGGTTGTGAGTTCTTTGTCTGTTTGGGTAACTGTCGAGGCCTCTACATCAATGGATAGCTTGACGCCCCGATCCAGAACCGACTCGAGTATGTATTTCAGAATACTGAGCTTGTCGTCTATATCGAGTCCGTCTATCAGCAGCCGGATCTCCTCAGTCGCCTTTTGCTTGCGGTAAGTCTGTTTCATATTTAACAGTTCCCATCTTGTCTAGTGCCGATAGCCTATTTTACAAGAGGGAAGGACTTGCTAGAACAAATCTCTCTGGGGAAACCAGATCCTAACTCTTATTCCTTTGTGATATCTCCAGCAGATGGGCCACCTTATGCAATAGCGCAGGTAGATCTTCCTGATTGCCAAAGGCCCGAGTTACGAAGTCGTGCAGAGCTTCTTTGGGTAGTACTTGTATGATTCTCCACAAAGTCATTGTGTTGATGTCCTTGTTAGAGCTTAGGTTTAGATACTCAGAGATCCTTGGTCTAGATACCCCAGTTAGCTTGTGAAGCTCGGTGTGAGTGATATTGTGGGCTTGTAGGGTCTCTGAGAGAGCTTTGGCAATAGGGTTTCCACTCATGGGCACCTCTGCTCATTGAAACAAATAGGTACGGAATCTCTATTTGTAATTCCATTGTACCTGAACAGGGACAGAT
>CAYSEO010000303.1:0-5644 GCA_964429885.1 uncultured bacterium | reverse complement strand
AGATCGGTTGCTGCTGATCCAGGAGGCGGTGGAGCCGGTCTTGCCGGGAACTCTCATGATCCAGAATCGGGACCAGATCGATGGTCAGCCATTGAGGATTGGAGAGACCCTGAACCTGCAAGCGAGTGGGATGACGGAGGCAGGAGAGGATATCTCAGCTCAGATCCAGTGGACGGATCAGGATGGCACTGTGTTGGGAGCCGGTGGCAATCTAACTTATGAAGCCACAGAGACCCAGATGTTGACGATCACAGCCTCAGCGTGGGGGATGAGGGATCGGATCTCGATGACGATCAGCCCTGAGGATGTGACGGTAGCGCCCCATGTGAAGGTGTTGGGTGATGAGGTGGCGGATCAAGTCAAGCTGGTGGATGTGGAGAATGGGATCGTGCGATTGTTGGATGAAGAGTTCTTATATCCAACGATCCGACTGGGAGATGTGGTGATTGGGGCCAATGCCTTGGTATCTCCTCTCAAGATTTTGGGTGTTGATCGGCAGGAGGGGGATCTAATCCTAAGTGTGGAGCCTGCCTTGCCGAAGGAAGTGATCGAGTATGGATCGGCTACCTTTGAGCAGACGATCGATTGGAGTGGGAGTAGTGGTGAGGTGACGATCGTTGACATTTCTGGAGAACCTTACCACGTTGCTAATGATCTGGAGCCGAAGTGGGCAGCGTTTGTGGAAGCCGGGAGTCCTATCTTCCTATCCTTGAAAGCAAGTGCTAGTGCGAGCATGCAATGGAGACCAGATTATAAGGGCAGAATAGAGTTTGATTCTAAAATTGCTGATGGAATAAGTCAGTTTTCTCTCAGACAGAATTCAACCATATCCATTAGCAACTCGCTAAGAATGAGCGGTGAATATAGCCTGGGCACCTACTACCCGTTGTCAAACTCTCTCCCGATCCAAACCAAAGTTGTAAGAACTTTTGTAGGTCCAGTACCTTGGGTTGTAAAGCTGACTAGCCATTGCTTCATAGAGGTATGGCCATATATTCATACCCATAAAAATCTAGATCTGAGCTTTGGTTACGTTGATACCTCGTTTAGTGAAACGATTAGCTATAATCCCCAACACTCTGATCTTTGGACAGAGACCATGGAACTTAATGGAGGAAGTTGGCAAGCAAATCTTATTGAAGAAGGTTCTGATGGCGCACTAAATCTTGATTTCTACAGACAAACACGAATTGACCTATATGGCCGAGATAGTGAGATAGATGTTTCAGACCCAAAAGTAAACACATATGAAGTCCTAGACTTTGATAATTATCCGACTCTAAAGTTAGGTGTGGCTATCGTGGCTAGCAACAAAGTGAATAATAGGGCAGGAGAACAAAGCAATAATTCTGGCAACGAAGGACAATTCTTTGAAGATGTTGAGATAGTGCATGATTTCTGGATTTTGCATACAGCAAGATCTATTACTGGATATCATCTTGTAGAACCTATTCTTGAAACGAAAAACCCCGCGTTGCTGAACCATGCAGTTCCTCCGAACTTTACTAGCTTGAATACTCCTGGAACTCCTGGATATGTTGTAGGTGTGGTCAGACACTGCGCTGGCAGCACAGTATGCATATCCGATCAGCTCTACCAGTTTGCAGCTTATCTTACCACTGCTGAAGTTGCTGCTTTGAACGCCGCAATTTTGATGATAGAAACTAATGATCCAGATGAGTATGCTGATCTAGAAGAAAAATATGGGGATATAGCCGATGAACTAGAAAGTCAAGGATGTGACAAACCACAACAAAAAGGTGAATCACCTCGTGACCGAAGGGCACAAAAAAGAGAATGGAAGCAGGCCCTTAGAGAAATAAAGAATGAGCTTGGTCGTGATTTGAATCGCAAGGAGCAGAGAATGTTGCATGATGAAATAACAGGTCAAGGTTTAGGCTGGAAAGGAATTGTTGATGTTGCTCTAGGTATGTTTGATTAGTTTTGGAATCTTGATTAGATAACATCTAGGAGATAAAATGAAAGACAAAACGTTAATTAGTATTTCGGAGGCTAGAGAGCTTATTCATCCTCTTGTCGGCAAAAAAGTTTGGGGAGTCAAGTTGAGTCATTATTCCTTTGTGACTTTCGAGTTTGGCAAATCTGTTCTTCCTGATAATGAAGGAGGACAGTCTCACGGAGAATTCCATTTATGGTTGTATGACTGTACGTGGAAAATTCAGGAGTTTGGTACGACCTTAGCAGAGTCCTCTGACGAGTATTCCGACGAACAGATCCAATCTTCTCTTGATAGACTGAATGGTCTCTTTGTTGCTAATTTGGTTCTAATTGAGCCTTTTTGGGATGCAGTGATTAACTTCAGTCATAGCATTGATCTAATGGTTTTTGCGAGCTCATTGGATGAGGAGAATTACATCTTTTTCGTTCCGGGAGATAAGTCTTTAGGTTTTGGGCCAGGAAGCAAAATCACGATTGAGGAATGAGGAGGAGTGAGAATGAGGTTCGATAAAATATTTTTTCTGGCCTTAGGGCAAAACAGTTGGTATTTTTCTCCCTTTCTAAGTGGGGCTTTCAGGTTTTTTGCGAGGCATGGACGAGATTCTTATCCAATGTCAAGGTTTTTATCTTGGTGCTCTGCACTATGTGCCTTTCTGAGGAGCTGTCTGCACTGTAAAACTGCACAGCTTGTAAAGGCAAGACTTTCCAATCTTAGTTTTGCCTTTATGGTGTTATCGTTGACTTTTAGCGCCTCAGCTTGTGGTTCCAGTGTTGACTCTGTTGTACAAGTATCACCTGATCACATTGCTTCCCAAACGGAAGTATCTTCTCTCTCCCAGAATTCATCTCCATCAGACGTTGTTTTGATTACACCATCTCTGCTCGAATCGAAAACCATCCTTCTGCACCCAGATAATTACTGGATCGCGTGGAAAGATCCCGATCTCGGCTATATCGCCGCCTCCCGATCAGGCGTTCCTGTCACTGTCCCTAACTATCCTCCTGAGAACGGCGGTGTTTCTCTCGTCAATCTCCTCCACTCCGTTTCTCTTAATGAGTCTAGTGAACTATTCACTGAACTCTTCGATCCCCTTGGTAATGGACTTGCTCCCAGTGGGGAGATCTGTCAGATCCCTCCTTCCCCTAGCCCTAGCCCCAGTCCCCCGACGAATCCCAGCCCTTCTCCCAGTCCTTTTTCCTCTCCCAGTCCTACTCCACCTCCTAGCTACTGTGCTCCCGATGAGCCCAGGTTTCCTTGCCTCTTCTGTCCGACTCCCAATGCCCCTGTCGATGATTGTGTGTGGTGCGCTCCGGATGGACAAGACTGTGAGGCTCCTCCTCTCCCCTCCGGCTCTTTCTGTGGCTTTGATCCATTACCCGATGAGGTCAATCCGTTCCAGAATGATGCCACATCCCTCAACCAAACCGATTCCACTTCCTGTCAGGTCAGCTATTGTACCGGTGATCCTCACCTCTACACCTTCGATGGCGTTGCCTATGATTTCCAAGCCGTTGGTGAATTCATCCTGGCTCGCTCCCTCTCTCATCCCTTCCAGCTCCAATCCCGCATGGTCCCCTTCGGTGGACAACCCGTCTCCGTCAACGCTGCCCTCACCCTACAGATCGGCTCCAAAACCATTGGTTTCTACACCGATCGCGATCCCCTAATCTGGATCAACGATCAACCCTTCCCCTACTCCTTCAACGCCTTCGCCTTCCCCGACGGCACAGCTCTCTTCTTCTCTGCCCCCAATCGCTACACCGTCCTCTCCCCCACCGGGGAACTGGCCCAGATCACTGACCAGGAGAGTCACCTGGATCTCTCCCTCTACATCCCCACCGATCAACGGGGTCAGGTGGATGGTCTACTGGGCCTCTGGGATGGAAATCGTAGCAATGAATTCACCACTCGCGACGGTCAGAGTCTGCCCCGCTACCTTTCCTTTGAGGAACTCTATCGGGACTTCGGCAACTCTTGGCGGATCTCTGGGGAGGACACCCTGTTCAACTATCGCCCCGACGAGAGCCCCGAGACCTTTATCGATCCCAATGCTCCCTATGGACCTGTGGATGCCTGTCTGCTGCCTGTTGGTGAGTATGAGGCTGCTGAGGCCATCTGTCGTGGTGCTGGGGTGGTCGAGCCAGTGTTGCAAGACTGCATCGTGGATGTGGCGATCGGGCAAGAGCCCAGCGCGGCTCAACCCTTTGTGGGTCTGGAGGTGCCTGCGGATCTGGAGAGGGTGCATCCTACGGAACCGCTGATCAGTGGTAAGTACATGGCCTATCGGGATCTGGTGCGTCTGGGAGATGCCATCGTGGCCCTCAAATACGATGGCAACCTGTTGTACTTGTCTCTGGATGGCACAGGCAACCTCTTCGATATCCCCTTGCCGCCAGATACAGACGAGATTCGGGCGATCTCAGCTTGGCACCAGGATCTGTTTGCGGTTACCCAACGACAGTATTCCTATGATTTCAAGATCCAGCGTTGGACCCCAGGGGGAGCATGGACGGAACTCTACGCTTACTCAGAGGATGAGGGATACGACTACGACTACGATGAGGATGAAGAGGACGATTACTATCCATCGCTGCTTGAAGAAGTGGACCGGATTGTGGCTCGTGAGGACGGCGTTCTACTCTTCTCTTCCAGCGATCTGTTCCGTTTGGATGACCTGGGTGATTTGAAGTGGATCATCGGCTACGAAGACATTACGGAGGCTGTCCTACAAGCCAGACCGGATCTAAATACCCTCTTCCGTCAGCAATACGATAGCTACTCTGCATTCAGTCCAGATGCCGTGGTGGGCACTGCTCATGAGCTCTATGCGCTGTCGGATGGTCTGATCCTGAGGTTGGAGCTGGGCTACAACAGTCCGGCTCTGGGAGAGGTGAGTGTGTTGGGTTTCACGAGGGGAGCCATTGACATTGCTCTGCGTCAGGGAACAGAGTTGGTCCTGTATGCCCAAAGCTACGAGTTAATCGCGGTTTCCCCCACCGGTAGCCAGAGTGTGGTGGCAGATGTAGGTCAACGTTTCTTCAACGAGACGGGGTTGACAGCGATAGAAGTAGGAGGAAGCTGTGGGGAGGCAATCGTGGCGCGAGACAGCTGCATTCGGTCATTGATGCAAGTGGAGAGAGGAATGAGTCTGTACGACAGTGAGAACTGCTCTCAGCTCCTGAGAATCCCCCTACCTCCTCTGTAAGTAAGGTCACTCAACAGAGGTGTCAATAGGCTGAGCCCACATTTAGGTCGTGATCCTGCTGGAATCGTCGCACCTGTCTCTCGGTCCGGGGACCATACCAACCCTCCACCACCAATAGCTCCGAAGGATAGATCTGATTGAGGGCTCTCTGCACACCTTCCCACATCTGGACCTGAGAGCATGGGAGACCGAACTCGGAGGAGCCGTGACATGTGTTGATCTTGGGCTTGGCAGTGCTGGAAGTAGCAGCAGGTTTGCCTGAGGAGGCAGAGATGCTAGAGGGCTCTGCTCGGGATCCGGCAGTGGGGACTGAGGGGTGGTTGCAGGGGTGTGTAGGCTATTGGCTAGAAGGGTTGCCAGAGTTGGAACGGGAGTGATCGATTTCAGTTTCAGTTTCTGGAGTGTCAAACTGGCAGGAGCCCAGCCGGGTGTGTCAAGTATTTTGTGTAAGTATCGCAGATCACTTGCTGAGCCGTCCG
>CAYSEO010000302.1:0-5681 GCA_964429885.1 uncultured bacterium | reverse complement strand
CCGCTCCTCCAGGGGACGCACCTGAGTCACCAACTCGATCAGGTATTGGTAATCAGGGGGATCCGCATTGGGAATATAGCCGGCATCCTCGGCGATGTTGGGGGGGATCTGATTCAGGGTCCGGGTGATCACCTCCTGCAGATTGCGATCCACGCTGGGACCTAGCAGCAGAGATCCAGGGGGAATGGGACGACTGGTGTGGAGGATCCGTAACCCCTCAGTCAGTCCTCGGCGGCGCAAGTCATCATATTGATCCCGGCCTAGAGCCCCAGCGGCCACCTCATCCGCCTGCACCCACTCCAGGATCTGACTGGGAGTGGAAGCGAACCGAATCTCCGCCAGGGTCAGTCCATAGAGATCGTAGAGGGGCAGATAGTAACCCGTCGCCGATCCCACCTGTCCCAGAGCCACCGTCTGATCCATGAGATCGTTGAGGGTGTTGAGGGGAGAATTCTCCTGCACGACCAATAGGGAGCGGATCAGCTGGCCGGGTTGAGGGAATAGAGGAATATAACGATATTGATCGATGGCGATGGCCGTCAGTCCTGGAGAGGCGAACACTATGGACCAGGATTGGCGCTGTAACTCCTCTAGAGCCTTGCGTTCGTTAAAGGCCGCCTCCAGCTCGATCACGTTACGGGTGGCCTCCGCCAGGATCTCGTTGAACTGAGTGTATTGCTCCACTGAGCGAGCCCCCTGCTCATAGGAGACCAAACCGATCGTCAAACGCCCCGTGGTGGATCGCTCCTGCCCACAGCTGACCAGGCTCGCGGCCAGACCGAAACAAACCTGTGAGAAGCGACGACGACAGATCAACATGACAGCCCTCAGCAGAGTAAACCCAACTTATCAAAACAAACTGACCGAGAAAAAGAGCAAAACTCTAATCACGACCCAACCTTCTTGTCCAGGATCAGTGGCAGGAACAGGAATCCTTGGTATAAGCTAATAGCGAATCCGAGCCTGATCGCTACACTTGCGGGGTCTTGTCTAGACCTGGCCCACCTTTGTGGATCATAGCTCGGAGTATGGAGAAGATCCGATCGGCTCGTCCCCTGAGCTATTTCTCAGTCATGGTCCTACCTTAGCCACCTCCCATGTTTAAGAATCTCAAACTCAGCAACAAGTTTAATGTCCTGCTGTTAGCCGTGTTCCTGGGGGGCATCCTGCTGACCGGCACGGCCTTTGCTGCTTTCTTGTTCAACTCCGCCCAGAATCAGGTAACCTCCAAAGCGGTACTGATGATGGAAACCATGAACTCTGTTCGCACCTACACCAGCACCCAGGTAAACCCCGAGTTGGCCGATCGATTGCAGACGGAGCCCGAGTTTATTCCCGAAACGGTTCCCGGTTATTCCGCTCGCCAGGTCTTCGAGATCCTCCGTGACGATGAGGAGTACGAGGCCTTTTTCTACAAGGAGGCCACCCTCAATCCCACCAACCTGCGGGATAAGGCGGATGCCTTCGAGACCGAGCTAGTGGAACAGTTCCGTGACGATCGAGATCTGGAGGAGCTGAGGGGATTTCGGGATTCCCCAGGAGGACGACTCTATTACATCGCTCACCCCCTCGAGATCCAGGATGAAAGCTGCTTGGTCTGCCACAGTACCCCAGAGGCAGCCCCCGCCAGCTTGATCGAGACCTATGGTCCGGATAACGGCTTTGGCTGGCAGCTCAATGAGATCGTGGGGGCTCAAGTGATCTCGGTACCTGCGGGTGAGGTGTTCGGCAGCGCCCGTCGCTCCTTCTTGTTGCTGATGCTGATCGCCTTCGGGATGTTTGCCCTGTCCATACTCCTGATCAATATCCTGCTCAGTCGAGCGGTGATCCGACCCCTCAATCGCATGGTGACGGTGGCCGATCAGGTCAGTACGGGCCAGATGGATGTGGAATTTGAGCAGGATTCTGAGGATGAGATCGGTCAGTTGGCCGCCGCCTTCAATCGCATGAAACTCAGCTTGTCCATGGCCATGCGGATGCTAAATCGCACCCAGTCCTAGCCGATCTCTAAGGATGGACAGCCGATCTCAGAACGCTCCAGCCCGGAGGACGATCCGGTACTGTTCCCAGCGACCATAGCAGTTAAGCAGGTGCTCCCAGAGAGACTCAGGGTGTGCTGCTAAGATCTCGGCTCCCGAGCGAGGGGTGGTCACGAGAGGGAGCAACAGATGCCGCAGTTGATATTGACTGAGAGCTAAGGTCTGATTGCGATTGGTCAGAAGTTGCCAGTGTAAGGTGAGCTGAGTGGAGGGGAGCGCGTGGGCCTCCGGATCGGAGTTATGGATCTGGGCGAGAGTCTGTCGCTGACCGAGGCAGGAGACCTCTGCGTAGGTGACAAACAGAGGATTGAGTTGCCAAGAGCTGGATCGAAACATCTCCAGATCAAACCCACCTGTCGCCTGCTTGGCCCCTTGATGACAACACCAGAAGATGTTCTCGGTTCGCTTTAAGGGGTTGAGCAACTCAACAACCGAGAGTTGGTCGATTGTAGACAGTTGTGTATAGCAGTCGTAGAAGTCTCGATTCGTGGTGCTGACGACAGCTGTCGGATCCCAGCATGTGGGTGAATAGGTGGGTGCGACGATATCGAGGAACTCCAATCCTGCCTGATCTAGGAAATCAGGGACCTGAGCGATATCGAAGGGAACATCGTGGGCATGAAAGAGATTATCGATAATATTCTCGTCGTATTGGTAATATTCCCTCTCCTGCTTGGCATAGCTATTGAACAGAGATCCGGGGACGAAGCTGGATAGCAGGGTCCTCACAAAACTAACCTTCCTCTCTGTTGGCCATTGATCAGCACCCAGTTTCTGTAAAACTTCCTTAATGTGATAGACAATCATGCGACCCTTACGGTTGTAGAGCATCAAGGTCATCACCCCATCGGGAGCAAGACGCTCCGCCAGTGCACGCAGAGCCTGGGCCGGATCCGCAGTATGATGCAGGACACCATAGGACTCAATGAAATCGAAGGGTCCCTCCGGCAGGGTAGTTGGATCCAGCAGATCGCCGACCTGCACTCTACAGTGCCGCAGTCGATGATGGTCGAGGCGAGCTTGCGCCCGAACTATCGAGGCCTGGCTGAGATCAACCCCAACGATCTCCGCGAGCCCTGGGTTCGTCACCGCAACTCCATGGATCTCATAACCGGTGCCACACCCTGCCACGAATGCCCGCTTATCTTTGGGAGAGCTGAACTGCCGGACGCGAGCATACTGGGCTAGGATGTAACTGGCAGAAGCTGCGAATCCTTGGTACTCCTGCTCGATGGGAACTGGAGGATAGGGGAACCCCTCGTATTGCTGTTGAACAGCCTGCGAAAGGTGCTCTATTGATTCCGTCGTCTCCGGAGATCCCTGATCCATGGCCGATCCTTAAACCCGTACTTCCAATCATCCCGCTTATTATACCCCTCTGTGCATGGCGATCTAGAACCGGATGTAAAACGACAGAGATCCCGTACGAAGTTGCCGCACATCTGCCCTAAACTGGGTGGAAGCTTCCATACCATATTGTCAAGTTCCTCAGGCCTTCCAACAGAAGAAAGGGTCTCCTCAGTAAGGAAGACCCCAGCCAGGCAAAGATAGATCGTAGGATTGAGATTAACCCTTCAGGTTGCAGCCATCATCCAGGTTGCCCTCATCAACCTGAGTACCGAGGCCCACCTCGCACTTCAGGGCATCACCCTTACCATTCTTGTAAGCAGGCTTGTTAGCCACATCAGCGGTGGTGATCCAGAAAGTAGACTCAGTACCCTGACCGGTGTTGTACTTAGCCCCGTCATTCACAGGCTGCTTGTAGTTAGGAGCCTTGGTGGTCCAAGGATCGTTGAGGTACAGGGTGCCATTGATACCGACGATGGGGGTGTCGTTCTCAGAGGCGATATCAATGAACTCGGAGGGGTAGACACCATCGTCCAGACGGTAGACTTCGCTAACTCGCTGAACCTCAGTCAGGCCAGACTGGGCCTCAGCAACACGAGCCCGACGCACCTGGTTCAGGAAGGTGGGGATCGCAACGGCGGAGAGGATACCCACAATGACCACAACTACGAGAAGCTCGATCAGGGTGAAACCTTTGGCTTTCTGGAGCAGATGCTGGGAGAGCTTAGCACGGAAGTGAGAGGAACGAGATTTAGCGCTCATACTTTTGTCCTTGTCTCTATGTTGTTGTTGCGTGATGCCGGTGGTACGGATTAGTACCTCTGGCTGTATCTTACCCACTACCCCATCTCCCCATATCATCACCCTAGGAAAAAGATGGCGAGCCCTCAACCCTCTCGGCCCCTTATGACGAGGTAGAAGAGAAGGAGGTCTAACTCCTGACATCGAGAAAAGATTTATGCTACTATTACAGACCTGTGCACGTCGTTTAACGCTAGGCTAATAAATCGTGAGCAGAAAAGGTAACAAGGGTCTGTTTGAACAGCTTTCCAGTCAGGATCGATCTCTTCTGGATGTAGAACCTGAGGAATTTCAAAGGGAAACCGCTCACCTAGCCCTTCCTTCCAGAGACTGGGCTGAACGACTTTGGCTCTCTGCGACCGGGGAGTCGATCCCTTGTCCATCGATACCGATTAACGCTGATCATCAGAGAGTGGAGCAGCTAATCGTCGCAGGTTTATTTGAAAGTGGTTATCTATCTGAAGGCAAAAAACTACTCTCTCTGCTGAAAGGGCCCAGGCCCGGCTTCACTGCAACCAACTGGCAAGATCTATGGGAAGCTGTCGTATCTATGGCAGGAGAACAGCTTGACAAGGGCAGGTTCAGGGAGTACATCCAAATCCTAGAGGCACTACTTGAAATCGATCCTCTCAACTTCCATATATTGTATCGCCTACTATGGTTTTACGTACCTACGGGGGACGAGTTTGCTGTCGAGTTATATGCCCAAGCAATTATTGAATCAATACCTCTCTCCCCATCCACCCCAATCGTTAGAGACTTAAATAACCTAGAGGTACAAGCTTTATTGAGATTGCTTATTGAATTTGGGATGCGAGAGTTCTTCTTTGACGTATTCGCTGCATCAGCTGATCTCATGCCAGAGGAGGACAGACGGTCTGCGTATGCTTGGATGTCTATATTAGCAGAGTATTACATGCCTGAAAGACTAGCATTTTATCAAGGACACTGGGATCCTCTTGATCTCCTCTCCTATTTCGGCAGAGCATTGATGCATCATATCTTCACTAGCTCTACAAGTAAGGGATTTTCCTTGATGGCTGCAGCGATTGAGAACTGTGCAGAACAACTCCTCAAGGGTGAGATCGTGAGCACTTTTCCCAGAGATGTGGCTTATTTGGATATCGCTACCAGTGCCATTGAAGCATACAAACTATCCGCCAACTTCGACAAGATAAAGGCACTGATCCAGACGATTTTATCTCTCTGGTCTCAATCTCGTCTCGACGATCAGGTGACAGACAGCGCTCCTGAGGACGAGACTCGCTTCGTTGGAGCTGCTTTTCTCTCCTCGATCTGTACAACGATCGCTTACATCACCGATGATCAGAAACTACTTCGAACTTACCAAGAGCTGTCCGCAGATGTGTATGCGTCCACTACCCGAAGCCGGTATCGGCACCTCATGACAGAGCCATATCCTTGCAACGAAGAGAGGAAAGGGACGATAAGAGTAGGTTACCTCGGTGAGTGTCTGAGAGCCCATTCTGTTGG
>CAYSEO010000301.1:0-5701 GCA_964429885.1 uncultured bacterium | reverse complement strand
AGTTCTTGGTTGATTTCTAGTGGATCTTCATGGTTGAGTTTGTGTTTTTCTCCTTGTGAGAGGATCGGGGGATCGCCAAGGGAGAGGCTCAGGGGATCTCGTTCGTCGCTAGCAACCTGATTAAGCAAGGCCTGGATCTAGAACAGATCGCTGAGGCCACAGGTCTATCCCTGGAACAGCTCCAACAGATGTGCGACGAGATGGAGTGATCATCTAACCTTTGGCCTAGCAGCAGGGATCGCAACAGCCGAGGGGTTACTCCTCCAGTAGGAAATCAACCTCCGGCTCGATCACCTCTTCTCCCAGCTCCTCTAACGACTCCTCGATCTCCTCGGCATTGCCCACCACCAAGGTCACCAGCTGATCCAGCTTGAGATGTTCCTGGGCCGCTGCCAGCACCGCCTCACTATCGGTCTCCTCGATCCCCGTTCGGAACTGAAACACAAAGTCCTCAGGGTAACCGTAGAACTCATAGCGCAACAGCCGCGACAAGGTTTGGCTGGGATCTTGGAAATTAAATACAAAAGAATTCAACACCGAGTCCTTGGCATAGGCCAGCTCCTGATCACTCAAGGGCTCCGCCTGGATCCGTTGGAGCTCCTCTTGGATAGAGGTGATGAACTCCGCTGTGGTCTCCGAGCGAGTCTGTCCTCCAGCCACCAGAGTGCCGGGAAAATCGTAGGCCGGAGCCCAGACCGCATAGACGCTATAGGCCAAACCCTGTCGGGAGCGGATCTCTTGAAACAACCGGCCCCCAAACCCATTCAGGGCCGCTTCCATCACCTGTAACGCGGGATAGTCCGGATCATTCAACAAACCTCCTAGATGACCTATCTGCACTGAGCTCTGGGTGAGCTGCGGCTGATCGATCAGAAAGAGTCCTTCCGTGTGAGCGGGTGTGATCTCGGCCAATTCTTCAGGAACCTCACGGGTGACCGTGCCCTCCGGCTGCCAGTCACCAAACTCCTGTTCGATCAGCTCCTTGACTTGCTCCGGATCGATATCGCCGACGATACCCAGTAACATGCCCTCTGGCTGAAAGTAGGTTTGATGAAACTCGATCAGATCCTGGCGAGTGATGGCCTCTAGGGTCTCCGCATTAACCAGACGGGCATAGGGATTGTCCTCCCCATAGAGCAGCTGTGGAAACTGTAGGAAAGCGATCCGCTGCGGATCATCCCCGCGTCGAGCGATCTCCCCCAACTTCTGTTCCTTGGCCAAAGCGATCCGATCCGGGGCGAAGGTGGGCTGTTGGATCACCTCCGCATAGAGAGAGAAGACCTCTTCCAGATCGGGGGCTAAAGCCTGGAAGTTAACCCTGCCAAAAGTGGTAGAGATCCGGGACTCCACCGAAGCAGCCCGTTGCTCCAGCAGTTGATTTAATTCATCCACCGGGTGATCCTCAGTACCTCCCGATCGAAGTACGGTGCCAGTCAACTCTCCCAAGCCCACCTTATCCTCTGGTTCCAGTCGTTGGGCCGCTGGGATCAGGGCGATGCCGCTCACCAAGGGTAGCTCGTGATCCTCCATGAGATACACCGTCAACCCCGTGTCCAGCTGGTAGCGTTCGTAGTCAGGGATCTCGATCTCTCCCAGGGGCGGAAACTCCAGCTCATCATAGTGTTTGGGCTGGGGGGCAGCAACAGCGACATCCGGTTGACGGAGGCCCAGGATCACCATCAGACCCAGACAGAGGCCCACAAAACAGGCCATCAGCCAGCGTTGTTCGGAGCGAGATGAGAAGCGAGCGATCAGCATAGAGAGCCAGAGGAGCGACGACAAGAATACGATCGTGATCCTATGGTCACCTGTCGCCCGCAAGATGACCAGCTATAAATCCATGTCAAAGCAATTTTGTGGATCCACTGAGCTCAGTGGATTAGACCCCCAACAGCTGTAACCGCCGATACAGTTTCCAGATCACAGACCCTCAAAGATGGGATGGCTGTAGCCGTCAGAATCAAGCCCATGATTAAACGCCGCTTCTTGCTTCCCCTGGTGTTGCTGATCTCCAGTCTAGGGATCCTACTCTTCTCCAGCCCCCAAAACACGGTCGTCGAGGCCCAAAGTGATCCGATCGTGATCGGGTACAGCAACTGGGCGGGCTGGTGGCCCTGGGCGATCGCCGAGGAGGAGGGCCTGTTTGAGCAGAATGGGGCCAATGTGGAGATGCGTTGGTTTGATGGCTATCTGGAGTCCATGCAAGCCTTTGCTGCTGGTCAGTTGGATGGGAATTGTCAGACCCTCAACGACACGATCTCCTTTGTGGCCGACTCTGTGAATGGTCAGGTGGTGGTTTTGGTCAATGACAACTCAGCTGGCAATGACAAGATCATCGTCACCGCAGAGATCGATACCCTCGAGGATCTGGTGGGCAAGCAGGTGGCCGTCGAGGAGGGCGTAGTGGATGATTTTCTGCTGACTCTGGGCTTGGAGGATGCTGGATTCTCACGGGAGGATGTGGAGATCGTGCCCTTGGAAACCGGGGCGGCAGCGGCAGCCTTTGCAGCCGGTCAGGTGGATGCGGTGGGGGCTTTCCCACCTTTCTGGCTAACGGCCCTGGAGCGAGAAGGGAGCAAGGAACTGTTTTCTTCGGCGGATTTTCCGGGAGCAATCCCTGATCTGTTGGTGGTGAGTCAGACCCTGGTGGATGAGCAGCCGGATCAGGTGCAGGCGCTGGTGAATACCTGGTTCGATATCCGAGCCTTTATGGAGGAGAACCCGGAGCGCTCCGATCAGATCATGGCTGAGCGAGCTGGGGTGAGTGTGGAGGAGCTGCAGCTGTTTAAGGAGGGCACCCGCTTCTTTACGATCGAGGACAATCTGGAGGCGTTTAGTCCTGGGGATAGTCTAGAGTCCATGCCCTATGCAGCAGTGGAGATGACGGAGTTCATGGTGGGGGTCGGATTCATTCCGGAGGCCCCTGATCTGAGCGCTCTGTTCGATGATCGGTTCGTCAAAGCCTATGCGGAATCTTTGGAGTGATCCCCATGGCTATGGAAGCCCCTCTAGATCTATCGGACCATCCCCGGCGCAGTTTGCCCCCGAGTCTGTTCTGGCGGATCGGAGCGGATATCCCTAGGAACTTGTCGTTAGCTCTGATGGTGGCCTCGGTGATCTTGCCCTTTGGGGTGTGGTGGATCGTGAGTGGCTCGGGTTGGGTGGATCCTAAGTTTCTGCCCTCGCCCTCTCAGGTGGCGCAAGCTTTTGCGGGGCTTTGGGAACAGGGGGTGTTGATCCAGGATACGTTGGCCAGTATCTTCCGGGTGGGTAGTGGGTTTCTCTTCGCGGCCTTGGTGGCGGTTCCCATCGGAATTGGTATGGGTGCCTTTGCCAGTATCCGATCCCTGTTGGAGCCCATGATCGGCATCTTTCGCTATATGCCCGCCCCTGCCTTTATCCCTTTGTTGATCATCTATTTGGGCCTAGATGAGGCCCCCAAGATCGCCCTGATCTTTATCGGTACCGTGTTTTTCAATGTGTTGATGATCATGGACGCGGTGAAGTTCGTGCCCCGGCAACTGATCGAGGCGACCTATACCCTGGGGGGCAACCGGGCTCAGGTTTTATTTCAGGTGATCACCCCCCATATCTTCCCCAGCATTCTGGATACCTTTCGGATCAATATCGCCACCTCCTGGAATTTGGTAGTGGTGGCGGAACTGGTAGCAGCCAATGAGGGGTTGGGGAAACGGATCCAGCTGGCCCAGCGGTTCTTTAAGACAGAGGAGATCTTTGCTTGTTTGATCATCTTAGGGGTGATCGGGTTCATTCTGGATCTCTCCCTACGAGCCCTGTTACGAGTGAGTTGTGGCTGGGCCTTTGATCAGCGCTAAGAAGATCGATCAAGATTCGGAGTGGAGGAGATTGGGATGCATCTAGAGGCGAGCCAGATCTATAAACAGTTTCCCACCCCTCAAGGACCCTTGGTGGCACTGCAGGACATCAACCTGCATGTGGACACGGGGGAGTTCGTCTGTGTAGTGGGAACCTCAGGATCAGGCAAGACCACCTTACTCCGACTGATCGCCGGATTGGAGTACCCCAGTAGTGGCCAGATCACCATGGATGGACAGCCGATCCGAGGACCTGGATCTGACCGGGGTGTGGTGTTTCAGTCCTATACCCTCTACCCCTGGATGACGGTGGCGGAGAATGTGGGGTTTGGTCTCAAGTTGATGGGCATCCCTAGATCTCAGCGGCAGGAACAGATCGCCTATTACCTGGAGGTGGTGGGTCTGACCCCGTTCCAACGAGCATTACCCAAAAGTCTCTCCGGAGGCATGAAACAACGGGTGGCGATCGCGAGGGCTTTGGCCTGTCAGCCCAAGGTTCTCCTCCTGGATGAGCCATTCGGAGCCCTGGATGTCCAGACCAAGGAGGCGATGCAACAGTTTCTCCTGGAGGTTTGGCAGCGCACCCGCCCCAGCATCTTTATGATCACCCATGATGTGGAGGAAGCTGTGTTTCTGGCCCAACGGATCTATGCCCTCGCCGCCCATCCGGGTCGGATCCAACAGGAGATCGTCCTGGATCTGCCCCCAGAGCGCACCTACGACATCAAGCGATCCAGTCGATTTCAGGCTTACAAGCATCAACTGCTGGATCTACTGCGGGGCTCAGTCGAGGCAGCCGTGGCCCTACCCCACTAGATCACAAATCGATCACTGTATTGATCACGTCTCTATGGGCACCCAAATAACTCGGGATCCGAGCTCATGAAAGTCTTATGGATGGGAATGCTTGGGGGATGAAGAAGTTTGCTAAGCTAACCCAGTAGAGCTGCTGCCTCCCCTATGGCTGATCCTAGATCTCGGCCTGATCCCCGTTCTTCGGATCGGACTCCACCTCCACCGGATCTGCCACCAGGATGGATGGGTGAGACGATCTTAGAGGAGTCCGGGCCTCAGAACCCTCCTGCTCAGAAACCCGTGCAGAAACCCACTCAGCAACCGGGTTCCCCTCAACCTCCCAGTGCCGATCCCTCGGAGTGGGGGGGAGGAACGGTATTGGAAGATCCCAGGCAGCCCTACTCTTTATTCTCTCCTCAGCAGCCCCCGGCGCAGCCCTACCCTAATCCCCAGAAATCTAGCCAGAGTCCACCTCAAACCATGGGACAGGCCAGATCCCAAATGGCTCAACCTCAACAGCCCCAGAGATCTAGCTCCAATCCCCAGAGACCTAGTCAGAGCCCGCCTCAAACCATGGGACAGGCCAGATCCCAGGCAGCTCGGCCTCAACAGAACCTGGGTTCTCATCCACCCGCTCCAGAGCGATCCAGCTCGACGCCTTCCAGCCCCCAACCGGGTCAACCTCAAGCCCATTCCCAATTCCATCGATCCAACCCCAATCCCCCTCCCCATTTCCCTTCGCCTCCCCCATCTCAGCCCGAGCGACCCAATTTCCCACCCCCAGCAGGAGCCTCCAGAGTTCCGAACCCCTATTTCAACCCCCAATCCCCTGTTCCTTCCGCAGAGAACGATCTCGGACCCGCAACCGTGCTGGAGTCGACCCCTGGACCCGTAGGGGGAGAGACGATCCCCCAAACACCCCTCCGGGACCTGCTGAGGCATGAGCCAGAGTGGAGGGATCCACCCAAGCCAGCCTCTCCTGCTCAGTCCGCCCCATCCCCCCAACGATCACTGCAACGGGCGTCAAGTTCCCAGCCTGCTTCTAGTGATCGCTCATCTCAATCCCCTCC
>CAYSEO010000300.1:1769-5715 GCA_964429885.1 uncultured bacterium | reverse complement strand
GGCTTGGCTGCGGGCTCCGGGTGCGGCTCTGGGTGGGCTTCACCGATGGGGACAGCTGGATCTTGGACGATGGCTGTGGGGGTTGGGTCAGGACTGGAGGACGAGCAAGCGTTGAGGCCGCCTAGGAGCAGGGTGAGGCCGATCAAGCCACCTTGTGAGGGGAGTTGCAGGGAGCGCAGCATGGGGCAGAACACCAAAGGGTCAAGCATTAGGATCGCTGCAGTTACCGTGACATGTCCAGATCTGGCTGTCTTGACTTAAGCAGCAGCTTAGGCCGTAGCAGAGCGCAGAGCACCCCAGAGCGAGGTTTGATCTGTCCACCTGGAAACTCCACCCGAGCGATCCCCGCCTTCTTCAAACGGATCACCTCCGGACCCTGTTCCGTTGCACCCCAGGCTTGTCCCCAGAGACACCGCTCGATCCACTGGCTCAGATCCGGCTGATGTCCCACCAGACCAAGAGAATAGATCTGGGGATGATCTTGATGCCAATGCACCAGATCTGAAAACTCACCCCCCGGAGCTAGGGCAGGGAACTCCAGGATCTGATCCACTACTCCCACCTGCTGGGCGATCTGAGCCGTCTGTTGAGCCCTGAGGAGAGGACTGGTCAGCGCCACTTGCCAGGACCATCCCAAGCTTTTGAGTCTCCGGATCACCGCCTCCGTTCGCTGGCGTCCCTCGCTTGTTAGGGGGCGATGGGCATCTTCCTGATAGAGATCCCGCTCTACCGCGATGCCATGGCGCAGAAAATCCACCGTGATCTCAGGCGGGATCTCAGCTGGCATACCAGGCCTCCCCCTCTCGCCCCAATTCGGTCTCTGTCTGCTGATCGCCTTGAGGGGGCTGATGCTGACTCTGATCTCCCAATTCCAACTCCAGTTGGGTGGAACGGACATCCATCGGAGCCACCCGCAGGATCGCCTTGGGATCCAGAGAAGACTGCAGGGGGCGTAACAGACAGCTGGGATAGGGCGAGCGTAGATCCTCGTAATGGCTGGTGCGGATCGTGATCATCTCCTGTTGAATAGCGGTCAAGGATTCCCCCAATCCGAGCAACACATGGCTGCAGATCTCCAGGCTGGCCTCAAACTCGGGATGAACCACCTCTTGGGCTCCCAGTTGGTAAAGTTGTTCCACAGCCTCCTTATGGGGGGCTCGCACCACGATGTTCAGATCTGGGGCCAGTTGTAGAGCCCGTTTGAGACAGAGACGAATACTCATCAGATCCGGTAGGGCGATCACCATGGCTGCCGCCTGGGCCACATTGGCCTTTTCCAATACCGCAATACTGGCGGCGTCCCCGTACAGATAAGGGATCTGCTGTTGTCGGAGCTGTTGGATCACCCGCTCCCGTTGATCGATCACCAAGATAGGATGCTGACGATAGTCCAGAAGCCGAATGATATCCTGACCCACCCGACCATAGCCACACAACACCACATGGGCCTGTTCCGGAGCCTGGGGCGAGATCTCCCGCACCTGATCCGAGCGTTGCAAGACCGTCGAGAGCAACGGTAGACGCTCCAGCAGCTTAAATAGATGAGGAGCGATCTGCAGGAGGAACGGGGTGACCAACAAGGTGGCGGCAGTGGTACTGATGATCAACAGATAGGTTTGACGAGATACCAGACCCAAGGCCTGACCCTCACTGGCCAACACAAAGGAGAACTCCCCAATCTGAGCCAATCCCAAACCCACCAGAATGGCACACCGCACAGGGTAATTGAACAGCAACGTTAATGGGGTGATGATGGCAAACTTGCCCAACACCACCAGAGCCACCAGGATCGAGATCAGAAAGAGATGACTCAGGATAAAGCTGGGATCGATCAACATACCGATGGCGGCGAAGAATAGGGCCGCGAACACATCCCGCACCGGCTCCACATAGTCCAAGGTCTGATCAGCGTACTCAACCTCCGAGATCATCAACCCCGCCACAAAGGCCCCGATCTCGCTGGAGATGCCCAACTTCTGGGTCAACAGGGCGATCCCTGAGCAGAGACTGATCACCCCCAACAGAAACAGCTCCTTACTCTCCCGTTGGGCCAGCAACTTCAACACCACCGGCAGGACATAGATCCCCACCACCACAGCCCCCACCCCAAACAGGCCGATCTCCAGCACAGCCTTACCGATGGCCAAACCGATCTCGCTCAGGGGATGATCTAGAGCTGGCAACACCGCCAACATCAAGCCCACCGCCAGATCCTGAATGATCAAGATCCCCAACATGGCTTGTCCATGGGGTGTCTCCGTCTGATTGGCCTCCGTCAGGCTCTTCATCACCACCGCCGTGGAGGAAAGGGACAGGATCGCCCCCAGAAACACCCCTTTCGCCGGATCGGTGAACCAACCGATCAGCAGGGTCAAGACTGTCGTGGCCAGGATCGTCAGCAGGATCTGGAGGCCCCCACCGCTGAGGGCGATGCCCCGCACCTTCTTAAGCTGAGCAAAGGAGAACTCGACTCCCAAGGTGAATATCAGAAACGTTACGCCAAACTGGGCCAGGGTCTCCACCTGCACCACTTCCTTGATCCAGCCCAGGCCCGTTGGCCCTACGAGGATCCCGGCCAGTAGATAGCCCAGCAGGACCGGTTGTCGGGACAAGGAGGCAACATAGCCCCCAACGGAGGCAGCAGCGAGGACGGTAACGATGTCGAGGATCAGGCGAAAGTCTTCTTGCACAGGATTGGGAGCGCGGTGTCAATGAATGTCTAGGATCTACCATAACCGTCTGCCTCCTTTAAGTTCCATTGCCTTTCATCTCAAGGTTATGATCAACAGGGGATCATTCGACTTTGGGCAAAAACTCCAAATCCACGGTCTCTCCAACCCTCAACCCGAGAGAGCGCTGAGCACTGCCTTGATTCACCGCGATCTCCACCCAGCCGAGGCTACCGATCACTCCCAAAGGCTCCCCCAGGTTGACGGAGCTGCAGGTCTGACCGATAAGGATCACCTGCTGACCTACTCGGATCTGCCAAGCTCGATCCTGCACCTGAGCAGCGGGGATAGTGGTGATCAGATTTCCAAAACGATCGATACATTGAATGGAGGCTTGGATACCTATCTCTGTTAATTGATATATAGGTTGAGAGCCCTAAGTCTACTCAATCTGCTGTCGCTAGTCATCAGGTCCTCACAAGTTTGTCAAGCAAGAGATAGGATAGAGAGTTGTACAGAACTGATATACTGTCCCTTGGAACAGAGAAGGCAGGTAGGTTATGACAACGATCCATGTCCAGTATATTGGAGACAAAGCATTGGTCTCTCGGAGTGAACTTGCTCGATTGATAGAATTAGCTCAGTACTCTGAGCAGGTCCAGATTGATCAACAGGAGGATCTGCCGACATTGAGGATCATGGGTTTGGTTGAGCAAGGTGGAGCATTTGACTTCTGGCAGGAGGAAGGAGAAAACATTTATTCCGTAGAAGATGGTGAACCTGTGTGACGAACTCAACACTTGTGCGTGGAGATATCGTTCTAACGCAGTTTCCATTTACAGACCTGTTGGGTGCATCACTTCGACCGGCAGTGGTTGTATCCCAAGGGCTAATCGGTGACGATGTTGTGCTGATCGGTATCTCCAGTATCGTGCGTCGTCCACTGATCCGTACCGATTATGTTATTGAGACTGCCCATCCAGAATTTGTAGCAACAGGTCTACGCACAACATCTGTGATCAGAATGCACAAGTTAGCTGCAGTGGAGCGTTCGGTTATTATACGTCGCCTTGGGTATCTAGGACTAGAGTTACAGACGGAAGTCGATAGACGACTCCGAGAGGTCTTAGTTCTCTGATCAGTCGCATTGATATAATTTTACTTCTACCTTGATCGTGTAGACGCCTTAGTCATGATTTCCGATCCTAAGCTTACTCTACAGAAACTCCAAATCCACGGTCTCTCCAACCCTCAACCCGAGAGAGCGCTGAGCACTG
>CAYSEO010000300.1:0-1669 GCA_964429885.1 uncultured bacterium | reverse complement strand
GGATCTGCCAAGCTCGATCCTGCACCTGAGCAGCGGGGATAGTGGTGATCAGATTGCCAAAATGATCAATGTATTGAATGGAGGCTTGGATACCTGTCTCTGTTGCTTGATAGGTTGAGAGTCCTAAGCCTACTAAATCCTCTGTCGCTATCGGATCGCCGAGCTGATCTAACGTGATCCCATTGGCCAGATGAGCGGCCACCGGTGCAAAGATATCCCGGCCATGAAATGTAGCACTGGGGTTGGGAGTTCGCCACCGATCACTTCGGGTCAATTGGACTGCTGCTAAGGGCGGAGATAGATCTAAAACTCCACTGAATAGACCGTTATCAGGACCCACCAGATACCCTGCTTCGATCTGGATCGCTACCCCTCGTCGAGAGCTGCCAACACCCGGATCCACCACAGCCACATGGATCGATCCCGCAGGAAAATCCCGAAACGCACTCATCAAGCAGAAGCGAGCAGCAGCGATATCCTGGACTGGGATCAGATGGGTGAGGTCGATCACCTGAGCTTGGGGGGCAATACCTGCGATCACCCCTTTCATGCTGCCCACATAGGGATCCTGTTCACCAAAATCCGTTAATAGGGTCAGGATCGGTCGGATCATAGTCTGCTTGGTCTCAGGCTGGGGATCCGGATTGTAAACGATGGGATTGGTTCAAGGCTCTTTGCACCGATTGTCCCATGCCCAATAGAAAGATCTGCAGCGGCTCCTGATCCTCTTGGGGGAGCACCGCCACATGGCTGCTGACCATGCCCAAGGGATCGGTTTGACGATAGGTGGAGGGGAGTGGTCGGACCTTATCTAAGGGGATCTCCAACAAGTTAGGAGGAGTGTCCACCAACAAGCCACAGATCTCACCCATTTGAGTTTGAGTCAAGATCACAAAGCGTCTCTGTAAGGTGTGGGGTTGATCCTGGGGACACAGACGATGGAAGAGGCTGACCACGGTGATGGTTTGATCGCCGAGATCGATCAAGCCCAATCCCTCCTGAGCCGAGGGGGTGACCGGGGGACAGGAGATCACCTTGAGCACCACAGAGATCGGTAAGGCCAGTTGGATCTGATGGATGCTGAATAGGATCACCCGTAGCAGATCGGGGCCTGAGGTGGGGTGGGAGAGGCGCTTGAGGGGAGGGGCTTGCAGCATAAGGGCAGGAGCTGAGTGACGGCAGTGTTGAGGGGTGATCTGAGGATAGCGGGATCTTTAGGAGCCCGGAGGACCCGCATGGGTTAGGGCCGGGGTGATCTGGGGATTGAGTAGGGCGAGGAGATCTGGGTTGGAGTAGGGCTTGGTGAGATAGCCGGTGGCCCCTAGTTCCATGGCCTTCTGACGATGTTTGGCTCCGCTGCGGGAGGTCAACATGATGATGGGGACGGATCTGAGTCGAGGATCCCGACGACAATGGGCCAGCACCTCAAAGCCGTTGGCTCGGGGCATCTCAATGTCACAGATCACCGCCTGGATCTCGCCATGGGCCTCCAGTTTCTCGATGGCATCCTGCCCGTCTACGGCTTGTAGGGTGGAGTGACCCGCCTTTTGCAGGGAGAGGACGACGCTCTGGCGTTGGGTGGCTGAATCATCCACAACCAGCACGACAGCGGAGGTGGGAGCGGCAGGAAGAGGGGACCCGGAGCCGGTGTTTGAGGCGGTTGGGGGGG
>CAYSEO010000299.1:0-5743 GCA_964429885.1 uncultured bacterium | reverse complement strand
CCTTCTGGGCGGGGATGAATGATCAACGGCTCCCCAGCGAGGGCTTCCAGAGGGAGCCGTTCGTATTGCAACAGGGGATGGTGGAGGGGCAACACGGCCACAAATTCCTCCTCCAGGATCGGGTGCGATTGCAAACCGCGCTCATCGATGGGTGGATGCAAAAAGGCCAGATCGATCTCACCTCTATTCAAGGCCCTGACCTGAGCCTCCGTACTCATCTCCCGCATGCTGATCTCCACCTGGGGATAACCCTGGCGAAACTTGCGGATCCAGCGGGGCAGCACGGTATGGGTGGCGGTCTTCGTAAAGCCCAGGGTCAACTGGCCGATCTCTCCTCGTGCGGTCCGTTGGGTGAGCTGGATTGCAGCCTCGGTTTGTAACAGGAGCTGTTGGGCTTGATCGAAGAACACTTTACCAGCATGGGTAAGCTGCACGGATCGTTTGGTGCGGAACAGCAGTTGCACCCCCAATTCCGCTTCCAGGGACGCGATCTGCTTACTGAGGGCAGGTTGAGTGATCTGCAGCCGATCCGCAGCCCGACCGAAATGCAGCTCTGCAGCCACTGCCAGGAAGTACCGCAGCTGACGATTCTCCATAAAATAACCCAAGGTTATAAGTTTAATGCCAATAATGAATTGGACTGTCATTATCGCCTCGCCCTATGCTGAGATCAAGCATTTGAGTTCAATCATTGATCCGAAGGGAGGCCAACTGTGATCATGGGCATCCAGACAAGCCGGTGGAAACGGTTACTTTGGGGAGTGCTGGGAGCAGGGTTAGTGGGGATCAGCTATGGTCTTTTGCAGTTGATTGAACCGATTGGGATCGCACCGATCTCAGCCCAAACCTCACTCCAATTTCAGGGACAAGCCCTGTTGGTAGCTTCCGATGCAGATATGGTGGCAACCGCCTATGCTGATGCCAAACTCAATCGGATCCCTGGGATCGAAGATGCCCTCACGATTGTGCCCTTGCCGATGGATGCGGAGGACCCCACCGTCTCGACTCTGCCAGTCTACAATTCTGTAATGTCCTGGCCCCAGATCATTGCGGTTGCACCGGATGGTCAGCGGGCCTATGTGGTGGAGGTTCGCGCTCGTCCCACCGATGGTGTTCAGGAGTTTGAGACGATCGATCAGATGCCAGAAGGATCCCACATTACGGTTGTGGATATCGCTGATCTCGCAGAGCCTGAGATCATCGAGTCGGTGCCTGTCGGGCGCAACCCCGAGCATATCAGCATCAGCCCGGATGGTCGGTTCTTGGCGGTCAATTTGGAGGATCCCGGTCGAGAATTACTGATCGTTCAACTCCAAGCAGATGGGACTTTGGGAGAGCGATCGTATTTTCCCCTATCCATCGACGGGACTCGCCAGGATAATCGGGCTGCCATCTGGCATCCGTCCGGTAACTTCCTGGCCATGACTCAGGATAACAATCGGCGCGTCGGGTTCTATCGGGTGGAGGTGACTGAGGAGGATACTCTGGCTGTGAGCCCCTATGGCGAGCCTCTGACGGTGGGCAATCATCTGAGCAATCCTCGATTCACAACAGACGGACGCTTTCTCCTGGTTCCTGATCTGAAATGGAGTACCCAAGCCAATCTAGTGCTTAACTTTTTGCTGAATCCACTGGGCGAGATGATCGCTATTCGGTTTGAGCCTGAGTCCGGATCAGATCCTGAGATCGTGTCCCGAGTTGAGGTGGGTCTGAGTCCGGAAGGATTTGCCCTCAGTCCAGACAATACCCTGATCGCCACCGTCAATATGCGCCGCACCTACTTAACTCCCAGCGTGCCACCGGCTTGGCGAGGCAAACCCTATAGTTCATTGTCCTTGGTGCAATTCGATCCCGATTCCGGAGATCTCACCCCCGTGGCGGAGTATGGCTTTGAGGGACTGCTACCGGAACAGGCCACCTTTGATGCTACCGGCGAGTCCCTGGCTGTGGTGATCTACCACTATCGTGAATCCAGTCCCAGGAGCGGGGCGATCGAGTTTTGGCGGGTGATCTCGGCAGATGAACCTCGCTTAGAACGCACGGGGTATACCTTGGATGTCGTGCGAGGCGCCCATGACATTGTTCTGATCCCTTAGGCTATCGCTCGTGGACTTCTGATGCGTATTCATCATCTCAACTGCGCTAGCTTCTGTGTCTGGGGCAGCGCCATACCCTCGGCCTGCCACTGCATTCTGATCGAGACCGACTCCGATCTGGTTTTAGTGGATACAGGGTTGGGCTGTCAGGACATTCAAACTCCCCGAACGCGGCTTCCTCTCTGGTTTCGTGTCTTGAGCCGCCCCTATCTAGATCGACGCGAAACCGCCATCAGCCAAATCGAACAACTGGGCTACGATCCTCGGGATGTTCGCCACATCATCCTGACCCATCTGGATTTTGATCATGGAGGTGGGATCTCTGATTTCCCTCAAGCCCGGATCCATCTGCTTCAGCCAGAGTTTGATGCGGCTAGGTCCACAACTGGGTGGCGACAGCGACAGCGTTACCGACCCCAGCAATGGCCACCCGATCTGGAGTGGTACCCCTACCCCCTGACAGGGGAAACCTGGTTGGGCTTCCAGGCGGTACGATCTCTGCAGGGACTGCCTCCAGAGATTTTGATGGTGCCTCTCCAAGGACATTCCCGAGGTCATGCAGGAGTTGCGGTGCAGACGCCCCAGGGTTGGTTATTCCATGCCGGTGATGCTTACTTTCACCGAGATCAGATGGATCCAATCCGCCCCAGCTGCCCACTGCTGTTAAGCGGATTTCAGTGGCTGATCGCCAGCGATTATTCAGCCTGTGTTGAGAATCAATTGCGTCTTCGCCACCTCCGTGAACAACAAGGAGATTCCCTACAACTCTGTTGCTCCCATGATCTGCTAGAACTTCAGAAATTGCAGCAGATCGTATCTCACCCCGCCTGAATGACAGCTGTTGGTAAGGGGATCCCGCGCAACTTACAGGTGTTCTCTACCAAGCTACGGGCGAAGGCATCAAACCGTTGATTCAGCTTCTCATCCTGGATCTGACCGTGATCGTCAAACACCTGCCAGGCCCGACCGATGGCGATCTGCCAGTAAAGACGTCGTAGAGGATCGGCATTGTTCCGTCCCTTAGAGCATCGACCAGATCGAGATACCGATGATATGATAGATGGCTGGACATAACGATCGAGGCCAGCTTCGTTCGTAGCACCTACGCCACCCTGAGAAGAAACGATGTTGAATAATGGTGAACTCTATTTCCTAAACCATGCGTCACTGTTGTTCCGGTACAAAAACTCGTACTACTGGACTGATCCGTGGGTGATATCCCCTGCCTTTGGTAGCTGGCTACAAGATCCAACTCTGTCTGCATCAGCCTTCCAGTTCATTGACTCCTTAAAGCGTGAAGATCTCTATATTGTTATTTCCCATGGGCATGACGATCATTGTGATGATTTCATTTTGAAGTCCAAGTTCGCCGATGCAAACTACATTATCCCCAGCTACCGTACGAAAGGATTTCTCCGGAGAGTTCAGAGCATTGCCACTAGAGACGTGATCCAGATTGGCAGAGATCCTATCCAGGTGGGAGAGCTGAGGATCAGTAGCTATATTAATCCGGAATTCACTACCCATGATGCTGTCTTGCTATTTCTGTTGGAAACGGGTCCTTCCCTAATTCACGCCAACGACAACTGGCATTCCCAGCCGGATGACTTCTTCATATGGCTACAGGAGATGGTCCAGGGACAGCTGACCCATTACTTTTGCCAGATCGGGATCGCTGACTGCTTCCCCCATAACTACCCTCAGTTCACCCCCACCGAATATCAACAGATCGCTCAGGAACGCATCAGCCGGTTTCTCTCTACTGTCCAGGAAAACGGCAGACAGATGGGAGTTGAGATCCTATATGCCTATGCCAATCAATCGACGATCGTCTACAACATCTCTCGGGATCGGATCTCGAATATGGACCTGATCGCTTCCTGCCATGCTCACACCCCCCATCTAACCCTCAATCAGCCCACCGTCATTCAGATGCTGCCTGGATATCGGTTGGATCTGCTGACCGGAGATCTAGAAACATCAAGATCGGAGCCTGGAGCGGAAACCTATCTGGAGTGGATGCTGAGCCTCCTAGAGTCTGAGTCGATCCTATACGTCAAAACCTACCTCAGTGACAGAGGAGTACAAATCGACTTTGATCTCACCTTCGTTAGCAGTAGCCAATCAATTGAGCCCCTACCCAAAAACACTCCTGATTCACGCCACGAGGTCGAGGTTTATCTGGTCGCCTCCCCTTTAATCTGGTCGAGGATCCTTTGCGCTGAGATCACTCTAGAAGCATTGATCATCGGAGGCAGCGGCACTATCTACCGTTATCCTAAGGACTACAACATCTCTCTGATCCATCGAGCCTTATCGGAGTTCTCGTACATTGCTCAGAGTCGGTTAAAACAGGGGTGTCTAGGGGATCCAAAACGATCGATCAAGAGGCCAAAACAGCAGGATGTTCGCGATCAAGCGGGGGTGGAACAGTTCACCCTCAGAGATCATCGCACCCAAGCTCCTCAAGATCATCAATATCGCCAAAGGATGGAGGCTCACTTCAACTCCTCATCTGGAACCTTGAACGATAAACTCAACACCTTTCCTCGATTTGTCTCTCGACAGGCATTGAGTCTTTTCCTCGCCAAACAGGAGATCTTCCAGCAGATCCTCACCATCCATGGCTCCATTATTGAAGCTGGTGTATTCATGGGAGCTGGATTGTTTACTTGGGGACAACTCAGCGCTATCTATGAGCCAATCAACTACAACCGCAAGATCATCGGCTTCGATACCTTTGAGGGATTCTCTCAGATCTCCGATCAGGATCAGACAGAAAACAACCCTCATCTGCAGCCCGGTGCCTATCGATTTGAGCACCATCAGGAACTCCTGGACGCAGCCGAGATCCATAGCCTCACCCGCCCTATCGGTCATATCCCTAAAGTAGAACTGGTGCAAGGTGACGCTCTCCAGACGATCCCGCAATACCTCAAGGACAACCCCCATCTTGTTGTCGCTTTGCTGTACCTGGATTTCGATCTGTATGAGCCCACCCTACAAGCGTTAAAATCCTTTCTGCCTCGGATGCCTAAAGGGGCAGTGCTGGCGTTTGATGAGCTTAACCAAAAACAGTGGCCCGGAGAAACCTTGGCAGTGATCGAGGCCTGTGGACTCCACACCCTCAAGATCGAAAGGCTATCCTACACTCCTTCCATCTCATTTGCCGTACTGTGATCATCCTTGAGCCTGGGCGATAGCCACCGGCATCGAGATTCCGCGCAACTTACAGGTGTTCTCTACCAAGCTACGGGCGAAGGCATCAAACCGTTTATTCAGCTTCTCATCCTGGATCTGACCCTGATCGTCAAAGGCTTGCCAAGCCCGACCGATGGCGATCTGCTCTGGGATCACCCAAGCATGGACCCAACGACTGATCAAGCGCAGATCATTCAAGGCGTTGCTATTGTTCTCTCCCCCCAAGACACTGATCGCTCCCACCACCTTGTCCTCTAAATGATCGAAGCTCATCAGATCCAAAACATTCTTGATCACACCACTGATGCTGCCGTGGTACTCAGGAGTAGCCAAGATCAAGCCATCCGCTCCTTTGACGGTCTGCCGCAGTCGAGCCACATCCGGGTACTCCTCGTAATCCCCCTGGCCTTGACAGAAGGGTAAGGTCATCTGCCGTAGATCCAGAG
>CAYSEO010000298.1:0-5757 GCA_964429885.1 uncultured bacterium | reverse complement strand
GACGACATTGCTCCATGAATAGATCTGGAAAAGCCAGATAGGTTCCTAGCATCAAATGATTGTATTTAAAATAGGCTCGAATGGCCCGATCGGCATTTTGTTTGTACTCATCGCTGTCCAGGTAAGGATCCAAAGCCCCACCCATGCCCCGATGCCAGAGCATAGCCCGCATACATTCCTCAGCAAACTCCATGTTGATCCGATCATGCCAGAGGTGATGGAAGAGCTTAGGCATGGGGCGAGTTTCCCCCTTGTCCATAAAAGCTAGGAGCTCAGGGTGAGCCGTGGCCTGTCCCCGCCAGATCCGTAGATCCGCATCGTCACCAGCGTAGTGATTGTGCAGATCCAGATACTCCTGAGGGATGAAGTACTTGAAGAATGGCAGGGGATTGAGGAATACCCGTTCGCCAATGTAGAGCAGATCCCGCCAATAGAAATCCATCGGCACCGCATAGGCCTTGTAGAGACCGATGATCTGCATCAGATTCTCTGGCGTATCCGGCAACATCGCCCCGCCCGCTTCTAGGCGATGGATCACCTCGGCAAACTCGTGGCTGGAGGGGGGCAGTTGGGTTTTGGCTTCGGGGTGGAGAGTGGTAGTCATGATCAAATGTCTCAATGGGAATCAAACGATGATTTAAGAGAAAGTCGCGATTAAGATCTGGCTGGATCAACGATCAGACCCTCGATCTCGGCCTCAACAGAGGTTTGCTGGGCGAGCTGAGGATTGAGCCGATCTGCAGGAGCGAAGTGACCGATCAATTGTGGAACCGCAGCACTCATGGCGGTCGCCGTGGGCTCACTCCACCGCACCAACCAGGTGGGCTGGATCCCCAGAAATAGGATCAGCACCGTCAACACTACAGCGGGCAATCGATCGGACCACAACACCTTTGGGAAATAGGCTGCCCCATTGTCCAACTTGCCAAAGCAGGTGCGGTTGAGCAGGATCACAAAGTACACTGCCGTCAGACCAGTCCCCACCACACAGATCAAAGTCGGGATCGGGAAGATGGCGAAGCTGCCCTGAAACACCAGGAACTCAGCGATAAAGCCCACCAACCCAGGGATACCAGCACTGGCCATGCCCCCCAGGATCAATAGAGCACTGATCAGGGGCAAACCTCGGATCGGGTTCAGGAGACCATTCAACACATCCAACTCGCGGGTGCCCGCCTTCTCCTCCACCACTCCCACCAGTTGGAAGAGAATGGCCAGGATCAGACCATGACTGACCAGCTGGGCGATCACTCCCACCAGAGACAGAGGTGTGGCAGCTGCCGATCCCAGCAGGACGTAGCCCATGTGACCCACGGAGCTATAGGCCACCATCCGCTTGATATCCTTCTGAGCGATCGCCGCCAGAGCCCCGCCCAACACACAGATCGCCGCCCAAAGGGAGAGAGTGGGCGCTGCCACCGACCAGGCTTCTGGAAACAATCCTAGACAAAACCGCAGTAATCCATAGGCCCCTAACTTAGCCAGGATCCCCCCCAACAAGATCGTCACCGGGGTGGAGGACTCTACATAAGCATCTGGTAGCCAGGTGTGAAACGGGATCAGGGGAAGCTTGATCCCAAAAGCAATCAACAACGTCACCATTAAGGCCAGCTGTGTGCCCAAGGGCAGAGAATGGGAGCGCAACACCTCGTAGTCGAAACTGCTCAGATCTGTGACCCAGAACAGTCCCAAGAACCCTGCCAGGATCAAGATCCCGGATACCGCCGTGTAGAGCAGAAACTTGATGGCCGCATATTCCCGTTTCTGTCCGCCCCAGATCGAGATCAACAGGAAGAAGGGGATCAGTTCCACCTCATAGAACAGGAAGAACAACAGCAGATTCTGAGCCAGAAAAGCACCCGCGATGCCGCCGTTGACCAATAACAGCAGACAGAAAAACAGCCGGGGCCGGGGCAGCTGATCATTCGTGCTGTAAATGGCCACCCAGGTGAGCAGAGCATTGAGGGCCACCAAGGAAAGGGATAACCCATCCAGCCCCAGCTGATAATTCAGCCCCACCGGCTCCACCCAGGGAAGAAACTCCTGTAATTGCCAGCCCGTATCGTAGAGATCGAAGCCCAGGAATAATCCTAAGGACGCGACCACCATCACACTCGCAGCCACCAAGGCGGCTTGACGGACCTCTTTCACCGATAGCTCCCGAGGCCAGATCCCCAACATGATCGCCGCGATCACAGGACCCCAAATAAAGAAGCTGAGCATGATATCCCTCTCCAATCTCCAGATCTCACCCAAAATGAAGTTTAGATCCCGACTCTAACTTTGGGATCCAACCCCATTCCCCTCACACTTAGTTGAGCACAAACAGGATCACCAACATCGTTCCCACCAGGACTGTTAGCATGTACAGCTGGAACTGGCCCGAGGTGGTATATTTCAACACTTCACCACTAAAGTTAGAGGCCAAGCCGACGAAGTTGACCAGACCATCCACCAGATACCGATCCACCAGATCTGTCAACCGCGAGATCCGATCCACCCCAAACACGATGCTGGCGCGATAGAGGCGTTGGGTGTAGAAATCCTGGGCCAACAGATCCTGCAATTGGGCCAGAGATCCGGTCAGCGTCATCTCGGTTCGTCCCGGTCTCAGATACCAGTATCCCCCCAGAATGATCCCGACTGAGCTAGAGGCCGCCAGGATCAAGCCCGCCGGTTCCGTGGCCAACGTCAGATCCCGTAGGAAACCCCAGGCCAACAGAAAGTGAGGCACATGCAGAGCCACCCCGACTAGCAACATCATCGGTAGCGCCATAGGCCAGTGGATCTCTGGGGAACGTTCCGTCATCTGTCTCGGTTTGCCCCCAAAGATCAGGCTGAACTCGCGGGTTACACCCAAGGCCGTCAGGGCATTGATCAAGATCAAGCAGATGGAGAGCAACGGCTGATGGGACCAGAGACTCTTGACCAACTCCGCCATCACCCAAAAGGATCCTAAAGGCGGCAAGGCCACCAAAGAGGCCGCACCCACCAGATAGGCGATCCCAGACACCGGACGGCGGGACCACAGCCCCCCCAGCTGAGTTAGATCCTGGGTGATACTATTCCAGATCACCCCGCCCACACCCATGATCATCAGGGCCATGGCGACGGCATAGGTGAACAGCAACATCAACGCCAGCTCGCTATGGTGAGTGCCGACCGCGATGAACACTACCCCCATGTAGACACTGACGGTATAGGAGAGCGCCCGCTTGGCATCGATCTGGGCCAGAGCCACCAAGGCTCCTCCCAGAGCCGTGATCAAGCCGATAGCGATCGCCACCCCCTGCGCCACAGGCGAGAGAAAGATCACCGGCTCCAACTTGATCAGCACCCAGGCCCCCGTGGCCACCACCACCGAGTTCCGCAGGATCGTCGAGGGGATCGGTCCCTCCATGGCCTCGTCCAACCACAGATGCAGCGGGAACTGAGCACACTTACCCATCGGACCCGCCAGCAGCGCTAACCCAACCACCGTCAACAGCCAGGGATCCCTACTCTGAGCCGCCGTCTCCGCCCACTGGGCCAAACCCGCAAAATCCCAGGTACCCGCCAAGGGATAGATGGCCAACACCCCCATCAGCAGCACCAGATCCCCCACCCGCTTGGTGAGGAAGGCATCCCGCGCCCCCGTCACCACCAGGGATTGGTTGTACCAGAACCCGATCAGCAGATAGGTCCCCAGGGTGAGGATCTCCAGGACCATATAGCTGAAAAATAAGGAATCACACAGGATCAGGGCGCACATGCCCGCCTCAAATAGACCCAACAGCGAGAAGAACCGAGCCCAGCCCCAATCCATCTCCATATAGCCGACAGCATAGATCTGAGACAGCAGATTCAACCCCGTCACCAGCACACAGGCCCCTAGGGTCAGCTTCGAGGCCAAGACTGGGATCGCCAGAGTCAACCCCGCCACCGACAGCCAGGGGATCTGGAAGGAATAGAGGCCCAGATCCCAGATCTCCACCAAGCCCCAGACAGAGTGGAGAAACGCCACCAGGGTCAGCAGGATGTTGACATAACCCGCCGGTCGCGGTCCTGTGCGTCGGATCACCCCAGGGAACCAAGGGAGAGCGGCCACCGCCCCGATCAGTGGATAGAGGGGCACCAGCCAGAGCGAGTCGATCAGAACCTGATTCATATGCTTTGCACGATGTCCGATGTAAACGGATCCTACACATATTCCAAGCATAGAGAAAAGGCTTGTTTTTCTATCAAAACAATAGAAGTTAAGCTATGAAATCCCCTTGCTTCCCATAGGATCCTCTATTGTGGCGGCTTGATCTGGGGTTGGCTCGGATCATACATAGAGAAGCACCCAAAAAGCGAGTAGAATGATTAGACAATAATCTATGACGCTCACTGATGGAGATAGAGCCGTGAAGCCCGTCACCCTACATCAGCTGCAGGTATTTGCGGTCACCGCCCGCCATCGCAGCTTTACCCGTGCGGCGGAGGAGCTGTTTCTGACCCAACCCACCGTCTCCATGCAGGTTAAGCAGTTGGCGAAAGCGATCGGTCTGCCTCTATTCGAGCAGGTGGGCAAGCGGCTCTACCTGACCCCAGCTGGGGAGTCCCTGCTACAGACCTGTGAAGATATCTTTGAGCGGTTGAACCAATTCGAGATGACCGTAGCCGATCTGAAGGGCTTAAAGCAGGGCCGTCTGAGCCTGACCGTGGTGACCACAGCCAAGTATTTCGCCCCCCGCCTACTAGGACCTTTCTGTCAGCGCTACCCCGCCATCGATGTGGCCCTCAAGGTGACCAACCGGGAGCGGGTCCTATCCCGACTCAATCACAATGACGACGATCTCTACATCGTCAGTCAGCCCCCTGAGGATGCGGATGTGCAACGGCACTCGTTTCTGGATGATGGCCTAGTGGTGTTAGCTCCCCCCGAACATCCTTTGGTGGGGCGGCGTAACCTGCATATCAAGGATCTGTCGGCGGAGCCCTTTCTAATGCGGGAACAGGGATCGGGGACCCGCCGCATGGTGGAGGCCTACTTCTCTAAGCATGGGGTGCAGGTACCGGTGCGAATGGAGTTGGGCAGCAATGAGGCGATCAAACAGGCGGTGACCGCTGGGCTGGGGTTATCGATCCTCTCCCACCACACCCTGGCCTTGGAACGAGCCTTGGGTCAGCTGGCGATCCTGGATGTGCAGGACTTTCCCCTGTTGCGTCACTGGTACGTGGTCTATCCCACCGGCAAACAATTATCCGTGGTGGCTCAGGCCTTTCTGGATTATCTGCTCTCGGAGGGCAAACAGATCGCAGAGCACACCAGTTTGGAGCTCACCAATGGACAGCGAGACGCGGCGAAGGCTCGGCTCTCCCTGGAGACCTCAGCGGCAATCCAGTCCTAGATAGGCTGAGGGGCGATCAACGACGGGTGGGACTGGTCAGCTCTAAGGATCTCACGGGAATCTCACTAGATCTAGATCTGAGACATCTCCTTTTGAAATTGTCTTTGATAGGCCAGAAAGGCGGTGTGCCATTCCTGATAGCGACGTTTGCCATCCTCGGTGAAGTCCTGGTGGTAGCGATCGAATTCTGCCTGCCAGTTCTGCTGGGATCGCAAAAAGGCAGTGTGCCATTCCTGATAGCGACGTTTGCCATCCTCATGTAGGGCGCGGCGGTGTTCCTCTAGGGTCATGATCTATAGCGTGAAGGGGACAGCTTGATCATAGAGCTTCCCTCCCCCCAGATCTCGCGTGCTCGCCTTGCCCAAGACGATGGGGAAGAATTGCG
>CAYSEO010000297.1:0-5765 GCA_964429885.1 uncultured bacterium | reverse complement strand
TGCGGACGTGGCGGAATGGTAGACGCGCTAGATTTAGGTTCTAGTGTAGAAATACGTGAGAGTTCGAGTCTCTCCGTCCGCATGCTCTCTCTTCCCCCTGTCTGATCCCTTTCCCCATGACTCCGATCGCCACCCCCCTCGACATCCATCGTGCTCGTCTGGAGACCCCTGGGTGTGAGCAGGTGTTGCACTTCAACAATGCTGGAGCCGCTCTCATGCCTCAGCCAGTGTTGAGCGCCATGATCGATCACCTGCAGCTGGAGGCTCAGATCGGGGGCTATGAGGCAGCTGCTCGCCGTCAAGATCAGATCGAGCGGGTCTATCCGGCCTTGGCGGAGCTGATCCACTGTGATCCCGAGGAGATCGCCGTCATTGAGAACGCGACCCGCGCCTGGGATATGGCGTTCTATAGTATCCCGCTGCAGCCTGGGGATCGGATCCTGACGGCTCAGTCGGAATATGCCAGTAACTTCATCGCCTTTCTACAGCGAGCTCGCCAAACCGGGGCACAGATCGAGACCATTCCCAATGACGAGCAGGGGCAGGTATCGGTGACAGCCCTCAAACAGATGATCGATGAGCGGGTCAAGCTGATCGCCATCACCCATGTGCCCACCAATGGGGGTCTGGTCAACCCAGCGGCAGCCATCGGCGAAGTGGCTCAACAAGCCCAGATCCCCTATCTATTGGATGCCTGTCAATCTGTAGGTCAGCTCCCCATCGATGTCCAAGCCCTGGGCTGCGATCTGCTCTCCGCCACTGGACGCAAATTCCTCAGGGGGCCACGGGGTACAGGCTTCTTGTATGTGCGCCGGCAGTTGTTGCCCCAGCTAGAACCGCCGTTTCTGGATCTCCATGCTGCCCGCTGGATCCCCCCCGATCGCTACCAGATCCGGGCTGATGCTCGCCGCTTCGAGAATTGGGAGACCCACTATGCGGGCAAGGTGGGTTTAGGGGTAGCCGTAGATTACGCCCTCGGCTGGGGCTTGGAGTCCATTTGGGAACGCGTTGATGGTCTCGCCGATCAGTTGCGCCATCAGCTGAGTCAGATCCCTCAGGTCACGATCCAGGATCTGGGGGCCGTCCGCTGTGGGATCGTCTCCTTCACCGTCGCGGACCAGGATCCAAGCCCCATCAAACAGGCCCTAGGCCACCATCAGATCAACATCACCACCTCGGATCTGGCCTCCACCCGACTGGATATGGAGTCTCGCCAGCTCCCAGAAGTCCTCCGCGCCTCCGTCCACTACTACAACACCGAAGCCGAAGTGGAACGCTTCTGCCAGATCCTGGCCCGCCTGATCTCCTGACCCTGCCTCAGTGCAATCCGATCAATCATGAAGGAATATGGCCGACTCGTAACCAGAGATTAAGCTTCCTCAGCCTCCCGATCATCTCCCCACAACCAAGGGTCTTGGGGATCACAATGGGACTTTGCCCGCTGGAGGTCCAGCCATGAGCTTATACCGACTCTATCCCTGTGATCCGGACCAAGTGGATGATCGCCTGGATCAGTTGATCCATTCCGTCCCCTGTGTGACAGCCTGTGGCACCGCCATGGCCTTGGCGAGGGAGGAGGCTGCCGAGGCGGTTCGTCTTGATGATCGATTTGCCGGAGATCCACAGATGACCCAGGCGGTTCAGGAGTTCATTCAGGAGGGGAGACCCGTCTACCTGTTCGAGCTCTGGTGCCGCTACAAACAGGCTCGCTGTCCCCACCCCTCCACCTGCACCGCCAAACTAGAGGAGTCCTAGACTCATTGCACCTGAATTGAGATCGGGGTCGAGTCGGTCTGATCCAGCAGATCGATCACGGTGAGAGTGATCTCATAGGTGCCCGCTAGCCCTGGTGGGACCGTTACGTTGCCTTGCACCGTACATTGCTCATCTCCCCTGGTACAGCCCACCTCAGCAGGGGAGAGTGTGAACCCGGTGCTGAAACCCAACCCAGAGATCTCAAGCCTGATCTGCTTAAGCCCGGCTGGGGTGGAGACCTCTCCACTGAGGGTGAATTGTTGGCCCGCTGTAACCGTTGTCGGAGCGGATATGGACCGGATCTGAGGCAGCGTTGTGGCTGGAGGCTCCGGGGAGGGAGTCGGGGTCGGGACCGCAGGAGAAGGGGCAGCAGGAGAAGGGGTCGCAGTTCCCCCAGGGGTAGCTGGAGGTATTGAGGCGGGAGTCGCTGGGGGGGGCGCCGCAGGATCTGAGGTAGGCAGAACTGGAGTGGATCCCTCAGGAGCTGCTGCAGGGAGATCTGAGGATGCCCCAGGATCTAACGGAGGCAGATCTGAGGTTACCCCCTCAGGTGCAGGTGCAGCGGGCATCCCTCCTGTTTCCGCCGGGATTTCCCCAGGAGATAAGGCTGTGGAGACCCCTTGAGAGCCCGACCCACCGCACCCCACTAAAGCCAGCAAAGATAAGGGCAATACTAAGCGGACTATTGATGTTCTGACCAAAACAGCACCCATGATGTCCTCCAAGATAAAGATCATTGACGACTGCATCGCTTACCCAGGCAATATGTATAGATACCTATAGATGGGCAATTGGGCTTAACATACTCTTGAGTCTGAGAGGGGGTCAAGCGAGGCATTGGCCAAAATTAACACATCGATCTGACGTTCCAGTTTCGATCGAGGCTACACTGGGTGACAACAAGCTTAAGGCAATCTAAAGATCTCCAGGGGAGTGGGCGGGCTCTCTCCCCCATGGGATGAGACCGTCGGGGTAGATCTGGGGCACCACAAGCTGTGATGAACATTGATCAATGCTATAAGGTGCTCGAGCTAGAGCCGGGTGCTTCCTGGGAGCAGGTGAAGCAGGCCTATCGGGATCTCGCCTATGTCTGGCACCCCGATCGTTACCCCGACGATCGTCCCCTGCTGAAACGGAAGGCAGAGAATAAGCTGAAGGCGATCAATGCGGCCTATGAGCAGCTCAGCACTCATAGCCATCGTTCAACCCCTGTCAGACCCAGCTCCCGATCAAAGGCTCCCGGCTCTCGGAACTCATCCCCTAACCAGTCAGCCTCTCAGGGAGCCCCATCCAGCTCCCGATCTCAGTCCACTCGTCGTTCCCACCAGTACTCTCAGGATTCTCATTGGGATCCGGGGTATCTACAGCAAGCTCGGCTGGGCCAAGAGAATGCGATCCGCACCCTGATCGCGGTTGAGCTGGCGAGTCAGGGGATCAAGGCCTGGGTCAACTTTCGCCTAGGGACCCTGCGGGTGAACGTGGATGGCGGGCGGTATCCAGAGCCCGAGAGCGTGGCCCGGATCTTGAAGACATTGCTCAATCGGCTCCAGATTCACCATATTCAACAGGCGACCCTGACCGGGACCTCAGTCGTGGGAGAGGTGATCTGGTCTCGCCACCTACTTGTACCTGCCTTGCCCCGACAGCGAATTTCGGCCTGGCTGACCTTTGACCAGTTAGAGATTAATACTCTGGCCTTTCCGATAGCCTTGCTGCTAGCCGCACTCCTGGGTCAGGTGGGCCTGGGGGAATGGAGTCTGCTGGCCTCTTTGAGCTGGGTCCGGGATCTGGGTCAGCTGGTGGTGTTGTGGTTCGCCAGTCGTCTCTTTGAGGGCGGCACAACCGATCTGCTTCTATCGATCCCGGCTCGCTCCCTCTGGGTTTATGGAGTGACTTTGGTGTTGCTCTGCCGATGGTGTGTCTGGGCTTGGCGAAATCGTTGGCTAGGCCAGTTGGGTGTCGCTGGGGGCTTGATCCTAATTCAGTTCTGGCTCACGTTTTTGATTTCAGAGGCGGACTATGCGTTGATGACCGCTTGGTCGGGGGTGGGGAGTGAGCTGATCCTCGGGGTCCTGTTAATGATCGGGTTCCATGTCCGCTTGCCCTTCTGGTGGCGGTGGCGCATGTGGCGGTATCCCGCGTTGTTATTGGGGGCCTGTCTCTACTGGCAGGGATTTGAGCGGTGGCATGGCTTAGGAGCTTATTGGGACCTGGATTGGCCTGTGGTGTTGGCGGGTCGATCGGTCCCGACTCAAACAGTGGAGCGCCTCCTGATCGGGTTTGGCTGGAGCCCCTTCGAGATCATCCAAGCCTTGGCCCACCTGAGCGAGTTCTGTGGGGTGGTGTTGCTGGGGGTCTATATCTATGGTCTGTATCGGTCTCGGGGCGCCAGACGATGGGGCCGGTGGGATCTGTGGGGGTGGCAACGACTGTTGCGGCGGTTGCGGATCCGATTGCGCTGAGTCCGTGTCTGGAGCCACACTTGAGATCCTTCCTCCCTGATCCCATGGCTGCTGAACAGATCAAGCTCTCCCAACTCAGGGCCCTGGTAGCTGTTGCTGATCGGGGCAATTTTAGTGAGGCGGCCCTCCATCTGGATCTGTCCCAATCCGCCATTAGCCATGCCATCGCGGCCCTGGAGGAGGAGTTGGGGGTGAGGCTGTTATCCCGAGGGCGTTATGGGGCACAGGCCACTCCCATTGGTGAGCGGATCATTGGTCATGCTCGCCGGGTATTGGAGGTTCTGGCCGCGATGGAGCGAGAGGCTCAGCTGGAGCGGGGCTTGGGTGAGGGACGGATCCGTATTGCCACCTTCCGCAGTGCTGCGGCCCATCTGATTCCCCCCTTGATCGCTCGGTTACAGGCCCGTTGGCCGGGGGTGACGGTAGCCATTACGGAGTTTGCTGATGTGGATCGGGTGGAACAGGAGCTACGCACAGGCCGGGCCGATCTGGGCTTTACGGAGCTGCCCGCCCCTGCTGAGTTCAAGACCTGGGAGGTGATGCGGGATGATTATGTGGTGCTGCTGCCCCCCACGGCTCCTCCGATCCAGGGGGCGATCTCCTGGGAGCAGTTGTCTCGCTATCCATTGATCTTGGTGATCGATAACGGCACCTGTGAGATCAAGCTACGGCAGCTATTACGCTCCTCCGAGCGGGCTCCCAAGATCGCCTACGAGGTGAAGGAGGACTCCACGGCGGTGGGCATGGTGATCCAGGGATTGGGAGTGACGATCATGCCTCGACTGGCAGCGGAGCCGGTGCCTGCTGGGATCAAGACCTGTGGCCTCCCACAACGTCTGCAACGGGTGATCGGGGTGGCGGTGGTGGAGGAGATGTTGCACTCCCCGGCAGTCTATGCCTTTTTGGATGCCCTCCAGGAACAACAACAGGCGGAGTCAGTGGCGAGCCATCCTCCCGATCGAGATCATTCTCTGGCTTCTTGATCCCTGGAGCTCTTCGACCATAGAGGATCACAACCCAGAACAGCACCATCTTCATTCCCGAGAGCAGATCACAGCGATGGATCTCAGCCTAAGCGACGGAGATCGTGAATTTAACCAAGCGTTGGTGACCCAGATCCAGCTGATCGCCATCGTTCAAGGGGTAGGATTGGCCAGGATTGAGTAGGTAGCCGTTCAGATAGGTGCCATTGGTGCTCTGGGTATCCACGATGCTGTACTGGGCTTTTTCCTTATCCCAATTGATATAGGCATGGGGTCGGGAGATATGTTCCGAGTAGGGCAGATCGGTAAGATCGAGTTCGGGTTGCGGTTTCTTATTCCCCCCACGGCGACCCAGGTAGGCGATCTGACCATACATTCCGATCTTTTTACCAGAGGCATGCAGGAGAGAAAGCAGCGGCTGGGGTGGCCCTGGCTGGGGCTCGACGATGGTGGCAGGACCAGGCTCAGAGATCAAAGGCTGATCTGCAGATAGGGGGGGGGCTGAGGTGGGAACGGGAGGCTGGTGGGGTTGGGGAGGGGCTGCGTAGTCCCGAGCCATGGGGGG
>CAYSEO010000296.1:0-5795 GCA_964429885.1 uncultured bacterium | reverse complement strand
GGGCAGATCAGGGGATAGGCCAAGGGGTAGGGATTTCGTTATAGCATCAGCGATCAGAGCAACCGCAGCTGGGGGCTCATGACAACACTGCTAGGAGCCTAACAAGTTCAGTTCCCAGTTGACCAGCTGATCTGTAGCTTACCCCTCAAGTTCCACAGAGAAGCCGAACCCTGGTTGATCCTATCGTACTGAGAGTGAGAAGGCATGAAGCGGAGCAGCAAGACCAGGGGAGGGAAGGGGAACACCCAAGCAGGCTCGATCAGCAGGTCCAGCAGATGATGGGCAGCCCACCCAGGAAATAGATCAGCTGTCCCTGCTCCAGAGCGGTCCCTGACGAAGGACTGGCAAAGCTGATCGAAACCTCGGCGTAGATGATGGGGTTGATCACCAACTCCCCCAGAGTTGCACATTGGATCAACTGCTGTTCCGACCAGGGATACCAGTTGGGATCCTGGGTCAGGATATCCAAGATGACATTACTATCGACCAACACACCCGTCATGAGTCCCCACGGGTGAGATCCATGATTGGGTCAGTGCTGAACTGAGCTGAGGCTTTTCCTCGCAAGGATTCAATCAGTTCCATTCCAGATCTGGCAGGTCTCACGGGATTTTTCTCGACTCTTCCTGAACTCACTGAGGTTGATTCGTCAGTAGCCGATATTGCTTGGCTAGTTTACGACTTAGTGTACGATTCAGATGCCGATCTTTACAGACTTGTTCAGAGCCAAATTGTCTATGCAGAGTTTGAGCCTGCACTTGAGCGGATCGCCACGCCAGAGATAGGTTCAGTACAACCGTTTATCGACTATTTACAGGAGAAACTTGATGAGAAGATGCACCACTACTCAATCAATTATGATCATGAAACAACTCACTCTCCTAAATGAAGACTTTGGCCCTTCTCGAGAAACTATAACTAACGTCGCTTCCGTGCCTCACAGGAGCCCATTTCGTTATCCAGGAGGGAAAACTTGCCTAGTCCCTCGAATCAGGAACTGGCTGAGATCAATGGAATATCACCCGAGGAACTTTATCGAACCTTTTGCTGGAGGAGCTATTATTGGTTTGACTGTTGCTTTCGAAGGTTTAGCAGAGCATGTGACTTTGGTCGAGATTGATTCTCAAGTTGCAGCAGTCTGGAAAATAATCTTATCTGGGGAAGGCCCTCGGCTTGCAAAACGTATTCTTGATTTCGAGCCCACAGAAGAAAGAGTGAGTGAGGTGCTGGAGGTGGAGGTCAAGACTTGTAAGGAACGAGCATTTATCGAAGGTGATGGGCTGGAAACTGTCTCTCAGAATTCAAGTTGCAGAAGAGATAATATTTTTGTGTCTAGGAATACAATGCCTCAGCACATACAGCCCTGGCAATCCCCGGTTCGTAAACAGGTGAGTGACATTATCCCCCAAAGCCCCATTGGTCAGCCTCTGTCGATCACAGGAGCAGCCAGGGTAGTCAATTGCAGCAGGCAAGACCTCTCCTTGGGAACCAACATCCTCATCTCAGAATCTTCGATAGAGTTGTTCATCGGGAGTGAAATCTTGCTCAGGTCCAACCATGCAAAAAAACTCTAGTTCTGACAAAAGTTTCCTCAATTTCGTTGGCTTCTACATCCCAATTAGTTCTCTTCCGGATGCTTCATCCTTGCCATGGCCATCAACCATGCATAGCTACTATGGTCTAAGATCCAGATGCATGCTCATCATCAACATTGATTTCCCACCCATATCGCAATCATGCTCGCCCATTTACCGTATCTACCCGGATCCCACTGGACCATGCTGGCCCTGCTGCTGGGCTTTGCCTGTGCCCATAGTGGTCTAGCCTATCTCCGTCCCTGGGGAGAGCAATACTGGGGGGCACGCCTCTACCGGATCCTGTTTGCCCTGGTCAGCATCCCCGCCGCCGTCCTGTTACTGATCTACTTCTTTAACCATCGCTACGATGGAGCCCAGTTGTGGATGCTACAGGATCAGCCCTGGGTCAAGCCCACCGTGATCAGCCTCTCCGCCCTCTCCTTCGTCTTCCTCTATCCCGCTACCTTTAACCTGCTGGAGATCGCTGCCGTCCAGAAACCTGAGATCCATCTGTTTGAGTCGGGCATCATCCGGATCACCCGTCACCCCCAGATGGTCGGACAGGTGATCTGGTGTCTGGCCCACTTGCTCTGGGTCGGCTCCTCCTTTATGGTGGTGACAAGTATCGGTTTAATTGCTTATCACCTGTTCGCGATCCGCCATGGCGATCACCGTCTGGAACGCAAGTATGGACAGGCCTTTCGAGATCTGAAGCAGCGCACCTCTGTGTTTCCCGGTCTGGCGATCTGGCAGGGGAGACAGCCCTGGAGGCCGCAGGAGTTCCTGCGGTGGGCTTATGTGGGAGTCCTAAGTTTTGTGATTATTCTTTACTCCCTGCATCCCCAAATGGTTGCCGCAGCTACCCGAGTCTCCTGGTAGCATGATCCCGAAGGATTCCTTAAGAATAGGAGTTGCGAGCGTTGCAAACGGAAGCTTACGCGATCGAGCCTATGTTAGAGGGAGGGGCTCGGTATGTGTTGCTCAATTTTGGAGCTCCCTGGTGCGGGCTCTGTCGTATGGTGGAGCCGTTGGTCGAGCATTTGGCCAAGCAATGGAACCTGCCCATGCAGATCGTTTCGCTGAATGCCGATCAGCATCTCGCCTTGACTAGCCACTTCCAGATCCGCTCTTTACCCACCCTGGTGTTGATCAAGGAGGGTTTGGAGGTGGATCGGGTCAGTCATCTGTCCACTCGGGATCAGGCCATGCAAGCCTGTGAACGGTTGTTTCGGCAGGTGATCGAGTCCATGCCCCGTCTACAGGATCAGAGCGCCTAGGCGATGGCTGGTGGGTCGGGATACCGCTCCATCAGATAGCAGAGGCAGTCCTGACGGATGATCCGTTCATCCAAGGTCAACATGGCTGGCATCACAGGTACTTTGGTGCAGATCTGGCCTTGGTGGGTCTGAAAATAGTGCTGGCTCACCTCCTCCCCTGAGGCGTTACGAGCCTCCAACTGCCACCCATTGCGCACTTGGCCCAGGGCGGTGTAGGGGGGAAGCTCTTGAAAATTAAGCCGATCCAGGTCGGGAATTAGGCGGATATCGGCCTCATCGGAGTCGAAGCTATAGGTGATGTGGGGCGGGATCTTGACGACGGCTGTGGTGTGAAACAGATCGATATCCTGGGTGAGCACGGGTCGGTCGGGGATGTGATCCAGATGCAGACAGGCCCGCAGATAGTCCACGGCATGTTCCACCCCATGGGGATCGTGAGGCAGACCACATTCCACCACCAAAGCGGGACAGAGAGAGGTGAAGGCACTGGCCTGTAGACCTTGGGGTTGAGTGATATAGACTACCAGCCGTCCGAATAGCTCCGCCAGATGCAGGGTTGCTGGGGTGATCTGAGGGACGCAAGCATAGTGAGGATTGCGCCCGGAATTGTTATGGACATCGATGCTGGCGAAGGCTCCCTGCCCTTGCATCTGATCCATGACCTGGGCAGCGATCTGATGCTCGGGTCGATCTCCTGGTGTCCAGATCCGGTTGAAGTCCAGCTGATCGTCCAGATGCCTTAGTCTGTAGCGGGCCGCCGCCACATTGCCGATGAATAAGGAGAGGCTACGGGGCAGATCTTGGCCAGGGTGCTCTTGGAGGAGCCGTTGGATCGCTAGCCAGCCGGTGGTCTCATTGCCATGCAGCAGAACCGAGACGAACAGAGGGGGACGGCGACGGCCTGGGAGATGGATCAGGGTGGGTCCGGGCAACAGGTGATGGAGTTGGGTGGCGTCCAGGTCGAGTAAGCCTTGAGGCAGATGATCGAGGGTCGTCAGCATCTAGGTCAGATCCCATTCGTGGACAGGTGCGCCGCTGTGTTGATGGGCCAGATAAGCGCGGGTCAATTTTTGCATATCCCGACCCTGCTTTGCGACATAGGCCCGTTGCCAGCTGCTGCCATTTTGCCCGGTGCGGACTCGCTCGGAGAGGATCTCTAGATACCGATCGATGTGATCTGGCTCCAGTTGTAGTTGTTCTAACCCTTGGCGGGCCATGGGGATCACGATCTTGGCCAGGCATTGGTCCATGGGTAGACGGCGATGATCCAGCCATTCCACCTCCGCCTCCAAGCCATATTGGGCAGCAGCGTAGAAGTTGGCCCGCGCGATCTCGAAGGACATCTGATGTTCGGGGACCAGGGGTTGGGTGGCTAAGCTATGTACGGCGCCATAGAACAGGGCCAGGTTGGCGATCATATCTACCACGGTGGGACCAGCGGGCACCACTCGATGCTCGATCCGTAGATGGGGCTTCCCCTGGGGGTCAAAGCCGATCAGGGGACGATTCCAGCGCCAGATGGTGCCGTTATGCAGTCGCAGGTGTCCCATCTGGTCTAGATCGGGGCTCATCTCCATGGGCAGCAGCACGGGGTAGCGATCCAGATTCTCCAGGAAACACTCCAGTAGAGACTGCTGGACATAGCCGGTGCCAAAGGATACTCGATTCAGATCCTGACCCAGAGCCTGCTCGAATAAGGGGATACGGGTCTCGTTCCACAGATCCTGAGCGAACAGATAGGGGGAGTTACCGGCGATGGCCACCATAGGGGCGGACAGGATCAGAGCCGCATTGAAGCAGCGCACCGCCTGATCAGGGGCCACCTGCAGATGGATCTGGAAGGAGGTGGTGGCGGACTCCAGCATGATATCGGGGTGACGGGTGTGGAGATGATCTCGACCCTGGATATTGAGTTCCATGACTTTACCCTGGCGCAGCCGCAGGATCTGTTCATTGAGGGCGTAGTAGCGTTGTAGGGGGGAGATGTTGATCAAGCTCAGTTGGGATTGGTTGACCGTGGGTAGGATACCGATCATCAGTAACTCCGCCTCCAGATCCTGAGCCACCTGACAACACCGCCCCCAGATCTGATTCAGATCCTCAGCCATCTGTCCCAGTACCCCATCCCTCAGTGGTAAGGGTTTGCTGTTGAGCTCCACGTTGAACCGAGCCAACTCTGGCACCACCAAAGGATCATTGATCGCTGCCAGGTAATCCTGATTGATGGGATTGGGATCCACTTGGGCATCCACTAACCAGGCCTCCAGCTCAAACCCAGCGACACCATGATCTAGATCGAAGTGATCCCGATCGAACCATTGGGCTAACCGTTGAGTCTCTTGATGCAGACGATCAGTGAAGAGGATGAAATCCTGCTCCTGGAAGCGGCTGGTGCTGATCTCCTGGCCCATCGGTCTCTGTTGGTGCTGGATTGGTATTTAGAGTACTTTAGGCCCAATTTGGATCGGGATCGAGAGGATCCGAGGATCTGAAGTTCTATATCGATCAGGGGGCGATGATCAGATCCACACGGCGATTCTGTTGTCGCCCTTCTGGGGTGGTGTTGCTGGCGATGGGCTGGGAGGATCCCATGCCTTTAGTCAGCCAGCTGTAGTTCTCCTGATTGGGGATCAGTCGGATCAGATAGTCCTTGACGGCATTGGCCCGCGCCAGGGAGAGCGCTTGATTGTACGCCTCATCTCCCACACTGTCGGTGTGACCCTCCACAATGATCCGGGCGCGGGAGAGGTCGATGATCCGGTCGGCTACCTCCCGGAGCAACAACGCTGCCTCGGGGCGAATGTCAGATTCATCAAAGTCGAATAGGACATCTCCCGGCAAGCTAAAGGTTTGGGTGCCCACCTGCAGGGCTGTGATCTCGTCTAGGGCGGGGGAGGGAGAGGGTTCTGGCTCTTCTGGAGCTGCATCTATGGCGAGATCT
>CAYSEO010000295.1:0-5815 GCA_964429885.1 uncultured bacterium | reverse complement strand
CGAGGAGCTTGCACCCCTAGCGGTTTTCGAGACCGCCATAGGTTTTCTGAAACTCAATCCAGGCAAGAGATACAGCGATTGGGTTTCTGATCCTGCCAAGGGTCTGCCAGATTTGGGCTACAACCACGCTAGAGATGAGGCTGATTCCCAGCGTCACCAGCGGTCGAATGCGGCGGTCTATTTTGGGATGGCCCTGTGTCAGGTAAGAGGAGGGCAGAAATCCCTGGAAGCCCTGTACTGAGATGATCAGAGGTAGTGGGATGGTTATCATGAGGCTATCAGAGCGGTTTCATGCGGCGGTCTGGCCACCACTCTGAACTCATCCATGATGGAGCGTCCTGTTTGCTTTCTCTCTCGCAACCGATGACACACTGGAACCGAGGACACTAGAGGACTCATCATGCAAACTATCCGATTACGCTCTCAGGTTGGAGAGGACGGCTCACTCCAGGTACAACTCCCTGAACAGCTAGCTAACCAAGAAGTTGAGATCGTCCTGGTCTACCAAGCTGTTGGCCCAGAAGAGAGGGTAGAGACTTCCCCTGGCCCAGATCCTCTGATCGGGTTATTCTCTGGAGCCCCTGACCTAGCTACCCGTTCTGAGGAGATCCTTCAGCAGGACATCGACACCACCTCTGGATGGACATGGAAATCGTCATAGCTGACACCGGGTTCATTGTGGCTCTCACCAACCAAGCAGATGCCAGACATGTTGATGTGAGGGATATCTACCTTCAGTTCCCTCAGATTCTGGTTCCTCAAACGGTTTTGGTCGAAGCTGCATATCTGCTCGGACGTAATGCTGGAATTGGGATTGTGGTGTCTTTCCTGAAAGGTTTATCGTCAAGTCGCTTTAGCCTCGTGGCACTCTCTGATCCAGACATAGAGAGGGTGAGCCAGATCCTGGAGCAGTATGAAGACAGTCGGATCGACTTTGTCGATGCTAGTGTCATGGCTGTAGCGGAGCGCCTGAATATCACTACAGTGTTGACTCTCGATCAGCGGGACTTCAGGTTATTCCGACCCAGACATCGTAACAGTTTTAGACTTCTGCCTTGAGTTTATTCATCTTTGGCCGAGAGCTCATAGCGCCAGAGCGGTTTTATGCGGCGATTTTGGAACCACTCTGAAAAGAACCCAGAAGAACTTACGATTCAGTGAGCCCAGTGAGAGTCCATTTAGCTTAAGTGGAAAGCAACGTCCATCCAGAGGTCCCTGTGGCAACGATCACCCTATGTGCCCGATGACCTCACGGAATAGCTGTTACAGCCTGGGGAAGGTCTGCTTGAGCTTCTGCTTCTCACCAGTTTTGTTAGCCCAACACGCTGAGCTTTGATTGCCAGTCCTCATCGTGGCGTAGGGTAACAACGTAATAGCCTGCTGTGTACTTTAGGTTTTCACGGTCAATCCGATCTTGTTCCTGTTGGTCGGGATTATCGTGCACAGAGCCATCGCAGAAGATTGCCACTTTCATGTCACGGTAAAGAAAGTCTGGTTTGACATTAACTTCTGGAATAAGCTCTTGGGCAGAATCAGGAAGCTTCATGCCTAGTTGATAGAGCTCGTCCAGCACCTGGCGCTCGAATTCTGAATCTGGATCAGTCTGTTCTTTCAGTTTCCTATATTGATCTTCACGGGTCATACCCTGTGCATGGCGTTGGATAGTACTGTTTGCAAGTTGATCCAAATACTCGTGGATGGAGTGACGATTGAGAAGGGGATGATCGAACTGGTTTCGATAAGACAGCAAGCACTCATAGCAGGCCACAACACAGCTTTCCTTCTCCTGGGTGAAGTGGCATATCTCTAGAGCTTCTTTAGCTAGATATTGGAATGACTCTGGATCCTCGAGGATCTGCGAGAGGACTCCGGCTCCTCCTTCTGAGGCTTCCCAGAATAAGATGTATTGACCTTGACCTAAGCGCTCTGAGGCGAGTTCGTTGTCTTCCAGTTTGTACACAGCCTGAATCGCCCGTTCCATTGCGTATTGGAAACTGGCAAGGAAAGCCTCCGACTCCTGACTAGGAATGAGCTGGGGTTTCATGAGGAGGACATTGCAGGTGTCTTCCACACAGATATGCACTTCTGTTTGTAATGTTTCTGTAGTTTCCTCGCTCTTGGGATCACCCCAGAGACCTGTGATGCTATCGAGTTTGAATCCTCTATCTTTACTGCTGCGCAAGCCCCGATTGATGCGCCAGATCTTAGCGGTGTCGCCGTAGGAAAGTTGGAGGAGTTTATTCCCATCCTGATCCACGACTGCAGCAAGCTCCTGCTTTTGTTGTTCAAAGCGAAAATGGGTTGTGATGTTGTAGCCGTATTTGAGTCTTTCTTCTTCATCACAGGTGATCCGTTCCCGGCGACGGGTGATCATGGTGTCCATGCTCAGAACCCGATTGAGCCTGGCTGGGTTACCGTAGCTATCTGGGGTGATCCTGGTCCCACAGTTCTCACAGAGATCACGTTGCCAGTCTTCTCCCGTATGAAAGTAGCCACACTGAGGGCAGACAGAAACGCGATTGTATCCACTCTCAATTCCTTTAATGGGGATCCGAGTTTTTGAGATCTGGAACTTGCTGCCCTCGTAGTAGACGACGTTGCGGGGAGCAAACTCTCGAATGGCAACCACTCTGGGACGAGATATGAATTCTCCTTCTTCTCCCGCATGGATGTAAGCTCGTATGGGAAGACGGGGGAAGTTGTACCCAGGAAGGAATCCTTCTGCAGCAAAGTAACGGTAGGGGTAGAACTCCAACTGACTTTGATTCTTGCCCTGGTTGATCTGTCCCACCAACAGATCGATCTGTCTCTTGGCTTCACGTTCCTGGGCTTCTGCGTTGTTCCTCTCCTCGTGGGAGATCAATCCTTTAGTGGCCCGATCAATGGTCTGGCGAGAGTTCTCGAGTTGAGTTACAGCATCACGGTAGAGATTCCTCCACCGATCACAGGCTCGGTCAAAACTGGTCAGGGCATTGTCAAGGGTAAGACGCAAGAAGTCCTCGGTGTACCAGGAAGCTTGTTTTAGATCTGCCTGACAGAAGATGTCCTCTAAAGTGGTTTTGGCTGCCTGGAAACATCTGGCCAAAGCCTCGGGAACTAAGTTCAATTGGCTCTTGATCGAGTCTTTGAGAGGAAATCCTTCAGCCTCCAGATTTAGAAGCTGGTTCATGGAGTTTTCTAGATAGAGTCCTGTTTGAGCCAGCCAGAGGGAGTGAATGTGGGCCTTGATCAGATCCTGGTTGCCTAGTTCTAACTTGGGAGGGACAACCACACCCGCCACCATTTGTTCTGGTCGTTTGAAGAAGTATTGATCATGGCCACTTCCTGCGGAGGCATAGGTGATGACAAGTGCAGCCTGTCCACTTCGACCGGCTCGACCACTTCTCTGGGCATAGTTGGCTGGACTGGGAGGGACGTTACGCATGTGGACGACGTTCAAATCGGAGATGTCGATCCCTAGCTCCATGGTGGGAGAACAGAAGAGGGTTGCCAGCTCTCCATTGCGGAAACGGTGCTCTCGATCTTGGCGATCTTGATTCTTGACCTGACCTGTGTGTTCTCTTCCTTCCATGTTGTGCACACTGGTGCCACTGCGTTGGTAGAAGTTTTGGAAGAAGGTGTTGACCTCTATTCCCTCGGTTTCACTCCCTTGTAGGCGTTTTGAAGTCATCGGATCCGGTGGGATCAAGTCTCGCTTTTCCGCTGTCCAGATGAGGGCGTCGATGCGCAGCTGCAGCTCTTTACCCTCTTTATGGATGTATCCAGCATCTGCCAGAGCCTCGAGTAAGACTCGGAGCAGCCGTTCGTAGTCCTGTTCCGAGAGAGGTTCGGATCGCCAGGGCCAAGCCTGGGGTGATCTCAGGAAGCGACCGATCTTGCTGCGGGGCGTCAGTTTAACGGTCGCTTTGCCCTTATCATCGGTTGAGGTGGAAGCCCAACGGGCCTCATGTAGGGACTCATACAGATCAAAGCTCCAAGGATCCTTGATGGCCTGTCGCACCTCTTTCTTAAGTTGTTCTAGTTGTTGAGGCTGGAGAAGTTCTGCATCTATGGCCAGATCTTTGCGGAGTTGGTCGAGGACGGCCCGGATCACGGTGAGTCGTTGCTCTGGAGTGGCTTGCTGCAGAAGGGGATGAGAGTGCTTTTCCCAGAATTCTGCTGCTGCACAGACTTCAGCTAGTCCCTCATACTCAATGCTCAGAAGGCCACACTGTTCCAGATTGGGTTGAACGATTCGCCATCCCTTACGCAGATCTTCATAGAGACGATATTCGATCAGGTGACAGAAGGCTTTCTCGTTTCGTCTTTTACCGTGTCCGTATTCTGCTACTTGTTTGGCAAAATCCGCTTGAGTGAGTCCCATTTGGGTCACTACCGTGTGGGCCAGTTGGGTATGGGTCAGTTTTTGCTTTTCCTGGATCGCGCCGTTCAGGGAGCTGCGCAACAAGCTGGTTTGAACAAAGTCGTTGAAGTGCCCTGCTTGTAATGAGGCATCCTGCCGGTTGTCGGTAAAACTCAGGATCTTTTGAGCCTTGGCTTTGACAGCTCCACTGCTTTTGAGGCGATTGACGGTGGATAGACAGAGGAGGGTGGTTGCGGTGCTACGCCCCTCACTGCTCAACTGAGACAGTTTGGTGAACTCATTCTTTCTCCGATCGTGAACCACACCACAGTGAAGACAAGTGAGGAAGGGTTTGGGAATAAACCAGAAGGTCTGGCCCTCCAGCAGGGAACTGGTCACCTGTCCATCGGGCATGATCCTTAGGCGTTGAGGAACGAAGCCCGCATATTCCTTCTTGGGGATCCTACCGTGGCGTTTGGTTTCCCTGAACCAGTTATCCGGTAGCCGATCCTCCTCTCCTTCATCCCAGAGGCCAGGCTCGTCCAGGGTCAGGTATCCTTCTTGCACATCAGCATCTTCCAAATTGGAGCTCAAGGTAGTGGGGAGGAGAGGACTCACCTTTTGCTGATCACGGTCGTAGTTGACCAGGTAGTAGTCCTGTCCACATTCCCGACAGAAGACAAGGGGAAATAGGAGCCGATTCTCGGTGGTGGCATACTGGCCTTCTAGGGTGAGAAAGCGTTTGTCTTTGGCTTCAGCAGTGGCGTAGACACTTCCCCCCTGGGAGATGAATTGGTGCAATCGGAAAGCCAGCCCCCCGGTTTTGCTGCCCCAAAGGAACATCTGCTTGAGCTTTCTTTGACACAGTGCTGGATCGGATTGAGTTGCCTCGGCCAGGTGTTCCACGCCGGTGTGCAGAGAGATGGGGATCCGTCGGGTCAGATGGCCCTCTTCTTCCTTGAGGCCGAAGGTCGTCTCGATCCAGGCAGCTAACGGGTGATGAAGGAAGGCGTCCTTTGTTTGTTCTTGCTCGGGGATCTCTTCTGAGAGGGCTTGTTGGAGCTCTTGAGGACTGGGTAGTGGGCCATGGATACTGCGCTCCAGAGTCTCATCGATGACGTTCTCCGCTTTGACTTCCACACCGAAGAGCTTACTGGACACACTGGCCACAGTCTGACGCCGATCGAGTCGTCCTCCTTCCGTGGACATGGTGGCGCTGGTGCCGATGCACAACAGATCCTGACCACACCGTTGTCTGAGTTTACGGATCAGAATGGCCACATCAGCCCCTTGACGGCCCCGGTAAGTATGCAACTCGTCCAGTACCAGGAATTTCAGATCGGGAGAGGCGACCAATTTCTCTTCCTGGTTCCGACTGAGCATCAGCTCCAACATGACGTAGTTGGTCAGCAGGATCTGGGGCGGATCGTTCTGCATCACGGCTTTCACGGAGAGCCTATCTTGTCCTCTGTA
>CAYSEO010000294.1:0-5828 GCA_964429885.1 uncultured bacterium | reverse complement strand
CGGGCCGGGCTTTGGAGCAGGCTGGCTTGGAGGCGGCGGTGAAGGAGACGCCCTCAGCGAAGCTGCAGGACCGGGGCGCGGGTCTGGTGTTGCAGCCGGAGTTGGCGGAGCTCATGGAGCGCTATGGAGGGGTCGGCGCGGATCAGCTGGCGGTGATTTCCCGCTCTCGTCAGTCCCTGTCTCGGGATGGCCAGATCGTCAGTCAGCAGCCACTGGCCCAACGGATGACTGCCTGGGACACGATCTATACCTCCCTACGGCGAGCCTTTCCGGAGCACCGCTATCACCATGGTCATCGCCTCACAGGGTTGGTGCAGACTCCTCAGCAGGCCATCGCCAGCTTTACTGAAGATCTGCAGGTGGCATCGGATCTGATCATCGCCGCCGATGGGGCCAACTCCACGGTTCGACAGTTGCTATTGAACTCGATCCAGCCCCAATATGCGGGATATGTGGCCTGGCGAGGGGTGATCCCAGAGGCCGATCTCGATGCCCATAGTGCCGATCTGCTGCTGGACCGGTTCACCTTCTTTACGGACTCTCATACTCAAATGCTTTGCTATCTGATTCCAGGTGCGGGCGGCGATCTTACCCCTGGGCAGCGACGCTTGAATTGGGTCTGGTATTGGGATGTACCGGAGGCGGATCTGGGAGAATTATTGATCGATCGGGCCAGAGCCCCCCAGGGAACCTCAGTGCCCCAAGGGCTGATCCGCACGGAGCTAGTGCAACAACAAGGTCAGATCGCAGAACAGATCCTGCCGCCCATTTTTCAAGATCTGTTTAAGGCAACGGTGGATCCCTTCATCCAACCAATTCTAGATCTGGCGGTGCCTCAGATGGTGTTTGAGCGGGTGGTGCTATTGGGGGATGCGGCCTTTATCGCCAGACCTCACACGGCCTCTGGAACAGCCAAGGCGGTCAGGAATGCAGCCGATCTGGTGGATCAGTTGATCCGGCATCCTGGGGATCTGCAGACAGCCCTCCTGGCCTGGGAGCCACAGCAGATCCGCTTGGGACGCTATCTCAGCTCTATGGGGATCCGCTACCGAGAGTTGATCGGCCAAGCGGAGTCGTGAATCCTCTTCTCGAGGTTCCAGGATAGGATCAAACCGATTCTGACACCTGGGATCACCCACAACATCCCATTGATTCAAAATCAACGACGACCATTCACCCCTTGGATCACTCGGGGTAACAGACCATTCACTTCCCGCAATAGGATCTTGGCATCTACAGGCTTGTTCAAATAGGCGCTGGCTCCTAAACTAAAGGCTCGTTGGCGATGTCGATCTCCAGTCCGGGAAGTGAGTAAGGCTACAGGCAGAGCGTGCCATTCCGAGTGGGTTCGCACCGTTTGTAACAGATCGAATCCGGACAGTCGCGGCATCTCAATATCCGTCAGGATCAGATCCACCACCCCTTGGCGCTGGCGCAGCTCATCCAAGGCCTCCTGCCCATCTCGACAGGGAATGGTGATATAGCCCGCCTGGGTCAAGATCCGCTCGATCGCCCGTCGAGTGGCCACCGAATCCTCTGCCACCAAGACGATATAGTTGCCCGTGGTCAACGCCGGCGGGGTCGAGCGCAGCTTCTGTTGTTGCAACAGGCGGTTGAAGTAGAACGGCAACACCACCGGCACCAGATCGCCGGTACCCAGCACCGTACAGCCCGCCACATAGGGAGGCACCGGGATCGTGTCATCGAAGGGCTTCAATATCAGCTGTCTTTCTCCCACTAGAGCATCGATAGCGATGGCCACCGGGGTCTCCGGACCATCCACCACGATCGCCACCCGAGGAAACACGAACTCAGCAGGCAGCGCCGCATAGGGCAGCAACGTGGCCAAAGGGACCACCGAGATCTCCTGATTGCGCCACAGCACCATCTTGATCAGGGACTCCTCCTGATCCGGCTTCTGCACTGCCATTAGCTCCCCAAAGGGCAGGATCTCCAACACGCTCATGGCTGGGATCGCCACCAACCGCCGCTGGGTCTGACACAGCATCAACGGCAGTAAACTGAGGCCCAGGGGCAAACGGATCGTAAAGGTCGTGCCCTTGCCAGGCAAAGAGTCCACCTGCAAACTGCCCCGCAACTGCGTGATCTGTTGCCGCACCACATCCAGGCCCACCCCGCGACCAGACACTTCACTCACCGCCGCCGCCGTTGAGAAGCCGGATCTGAAGATGAACTCCAACACCTGCTCCCGAGTCAGCTGACCGAACCCGATCTCGGGCGGACATAGCCCCCGCTCCACCGCTCGTTGATAGACCCGTTGCAGATCGATGCCGCGACCATCATCGGCGAAGGTCAGGATCACCTGATTGCCCTCCAGGCTGGCCTCCAGGGTCACCGTCGCTACCTCCGGCTTGAACAGCTTCAGCCGATCCTCAGGGGCCTCGATGCCATGATCCACCGCATTGTTGAGCAGGTGCATCATCGGTGTCTGCAATTGCTCCAAGATGATCTGATCCACCAACACCTCAGATCCCTCGATCTGTAGTTCGGCTCGCTTCCCTAGGCGTTGCACCAGCCGTTGAAATCGGGGAATAAACCGCTGGGCCAGGTTCCGGAAGGGCACCAGACGGGAGCGGGTTACCTCTGTATACACCAAGTCCAGATCCTGACGCCCCTGCTCCAGGTTTTCCGCCAGCTCGCGGTGGATCAGATCGATATCGGAGCGGGTCTCCTGCACCCGAGAGATCAATTCCTCAAAGTTCTGGAGGCTGCGGTGTAGGGAGGTGTACTGATCCATCTCCAATGGATCGAAATCCGCTTCAGAGTCGACCTGTTGGATGGAGGGAGCGAAGGCCCCTGGAGAGGTATCGGTTGTACGAAATCGGGTCGCTCCTCGGTCGTAAAGCGCCTGGACCTGATCTCGGATCGGCTGAAACTGGACAGATAATCGTTGTAGCTCCTGACTGGCCTGCTTCAGCTGTTGTTGTTGTAGGGAGAGACGCTCAAACCAGCTCAACAGCTCACCCACCCGATCCGCCATGGTCTCCAAACGACTGAGAGGCAGACGCACCTGGGGTACTCCCCCGGCCTGACTGGTTTGCAAGGCCCCAGAGTCGGGCTCTTCCAGATCCTGAGCCGGTCTTGAGATCGCCTCTGTCGGGGCCACAGCCGCTTGCGGATCCCCGGAGAGGGACTCCAGATAAGCCTGACGCTGAGCTCGCACCTGTTCGATCACCATGGTGGAGATCTCAGTCCAGGGGATCTCCTCCTCTGCTTGATCGAAGGCAAAGGCCAAGCCCTCCACAGATTGGGCCAACCAGGGCAGAGACAAGGCTTCCGACAGCAGAGTGCACTCCTCCATCAAGGTCTTTAATCCCGCCTCGATCTCACGGGCAGGGGCCGCCTGGGTGATCAAGGACTCCACTCGTTCCAGACATTGCTCCAGATCCACCTGCAGAGCGGATCTGACCAAAGCAGGCGGTGCCGCCCCAGGGGTGGACTCAAGCTGCCGCTGCTCCCTTGAGGGCAGGGGACTGGACTGGAGCTGAGCATTGAAATCCTCTAGAGCCTGCAACAGATCGGCAGTGATCTCCACATTCTGACCCGTGCTAGCCATATCCAGGGCATAGGCGATCTCCTCCACCCCGCGCTGGATCAACCCCCAGGCCAGATCCACCTCTGCGACCCGACCATCCCGCATGCCCTCCAACAGATCCTCCAGCTTGTGGGAGAGCTGACTGACACTGGGCATCTGAGCTAAACCTGCTCCCCCTTTGAGGGAGTGAGCGGCCCGCAGGATCGCCGGGAAATCTACCGTATCCGGATCCTGAAGATTCTGCTGCAGGGTGGCTAAGTACTCCGGGGCATCCTCCTCCAGAAAGCACTGACGGGCCTCCTGGGTAATGGAATCAAGCAGGGTCGGATCGATGTTGATACTCATAATCGCGGGCTCACTCCAACCGGAATCGAGACATGGACTCTAACAGGGTCTTCATCTCCGTGGTCAACCGTTGTAGGGTGCCGTTCACCCCCTGGGCGGACTCTGAGGTCTCCTGGGCCGTAGACACCACCTGATCCATGGTCTGGTTCACCTGATGGGCCATATCTGTCTGGGCGGTGGTGCTGGTGGAGATGGTCTGGAGATACTGATCGATCTGTTGGCTGACCTGAGCTAGCTCCCGCAGGGTGATCTGGACCTGACCCACCAGCTGGGTGCCCGCGTTGACCTCCGCCGTCCCCTCGGTCATGGCATGCTGCACCTCCGTGGACTCCATCTGAATCGTGCTGACCAGCTGTTCGATGGACTTGGTAGCATCCGTGATCTGTTGGGCCAGTCGCCGCACCTCATCCGCCACCACCCGGAAGCCCTGACCATGTTCCCCCGCCCGCATCGCCTCTACGGAGGCATTGAAGGCCAGCAGGTTCGTCTTCTCCGAGATCCCTGAGATCACGGTGGCGATCTTGGCGATCTCCTGGGAGGACTGGGTCAGCCGCTCCACCTTGAAGGCCGTATCCGCCACCGCCCCCCGAATCTTGTCCATACGGCTCACCGTCCACTCGATCATCCGATCTCCTTCCTGGGCATCCAGGGCCGCCTGCTGGGCGATGATCGCCGCCTCCTGAGCCGATTGGGCCACATTCTGGATCGATTGGGACATGGCATCCACCGAGCGCAGGGCCTCCGACACGTCGCTGGATTGGGTCAAGGCTGTGGTGGACAGCAATTGCACCGATCGAGCACTGCGCTCCGTCAACTCATCCACCTGAGAGGCCACTTCCCGCACCTGTAACACCAGCTGCCGCAGATTACTGATCGTCTTGTTAAAGGCATCGGCGATCGATCCCACCGCCCCCTCAGTCATCGGGGCATGGGTTGTCAGGTCTCCTTTCTGGGCTCCCTCGATCTCCAGCAAGAGATTGATCACCCCCTGTTGCAGGGCCTCCTTCTCCTGGCGTTGTTGTTCCGCCTCCTGGCCCCGTAGGGACTCCTGTTGTCGCACCGCCCGCAGGTTGCCCTCGATGCTGGTGGCCATCTTGTTCATCTCCAGGCTGAGGATACTCAGATCATCCTTGCCCTGGCCCGCCTCCAGACGCACGCCCCCTTTCCCCGAGGCTACCCGTCGGGCAAATAAGGCCAGCTCCCGGATCGGTCGAGAGAATGCCTCTGCCACCGAGGCCGACACGATCACCGCCACGATCAGCAAGAATCCTCCCACCGCCCCATTGATCAGGGTCTGGTTGAGGATCTGCGCCCGCAGGGCTGCCTGGGATTCCCCCACCGCCTTCATGCCCACGATCTGAGATTGATAATCGGTGATCGGGCTGTAGAGCAAGGTGTAGGTGGTATTGCCAAACTGGGCCGTACCGAATACATCCTGACCCTGTTCGATCTGGGCCACCACCTCAGCGGGAGCCCGAGTGCCGATGGCCCGTGTGCCGGAGTCCCGATAGGGGGCGGTCGTGCTGACCAACACATCCTCCGCAAAGATCGACACCACGGGGGAGCGATAGATCTGTTGAAAGTTATCCGTCAGGGCATGGTTACGATTCAGTAATCCCCCCACCACGACGGAGCCCACCACGGAGCCTTGGAAGCGAACCGGCACCACCGATAGACTGACCAATCCTGGCTCAAACACCTCATCCTCGGCCTCTCGTAAGGGGATCTGGGCTTGGGTGGAGAGGGCGAGGCGATCCAGGATCTCTCCCGAGAGTAGGACGGTTCCCTGCAGGGGCTCCCCAGCGGCCAGGACATCCTCAACGATCTGGATATCCCCTAACTCGGTACCTGCAGGCTGAGAGACCGGTTGGATATCGTTGTTGGGGGTCTCCCCAGGCACAGGCGGATAAGTGGACAGATCCTCGCT
>CAYSEO010000293.1:0-5841 GCA_964429885.1 uncultured bacterium | reverse complement strand
GCAGCTACCGCCGCGAGTCCGTGCTCCAACACCCCGGGGCTGAGGCGGTGATCGAGGGCAGTGGGGATCATTGCTGTGAGTACATGACTGGGGGCGTGATCGTGGTTCTGGGCAGTGTGGGTCGCAATGTGGGAGCTGGTATGACCGGCGGGCTAGCCTACATGTTGGATGAGACGGGGGATTTTGCCGCCAAGGTCAACTCCGAGATCGTGCGGATCCAACGGGTCCAGACGCCAGCAGCGGCCCAGCAGCTTCGGGGTTTGATCGAGAGCCATCATCAACACACCCAAAGTCCTAAGGCGGCCTGGATCCTGGAGCATTGGGATCAAGTGTTGCTCCAGTTCTGGCAGGTGATCCCACCCTCTGAGGATGACACGGAGCTGACCCATCTCCAGAAGGCAACTGCGGACGTGGCGGATTGACCTGAAGGATCGAGCCTTTGGGGTTGGCTACCATAAAGCATCGGACTCAGTCAGTATGTAGTGACCAATCAGGCTGGGTAACTGATACGGGTGGATCCACAAGGGCCATAATCAATCTAAAAGATCCCTATACTGGAGAGAGAGTTTATCAATCTGCTGAACCTAATTTTTAGTCCCATGACAGAAATTGAGTACTGGTTCATTGAGAGAGCCGTTCGAGGACCCCGCAGATTCTTTCCAGATCCTGACGATGTTAATTATTCTCAGGGTATCAAGTATACAGAAGATGACATAGCTCAGGAAGGGATCAAATTGATCGAGTCTGGTGATATAGAAGTTTTCTTGCTCATACGGAGGGACAGGCGTTATCAATGGATCCCTGAGCAACATCTAACCTTTGATCAGATCAAGCTCATAAAGAAAACACTCAATAAAACCAGATAGGCAGATGCAGATCAGCACTTGTTCTAACTAGTCTCATCCCAGCAGCTTGAGGATCCTCGAACATTCTCGCGTTGTGCAGTACAGCTCCACTTAGATTCATGGCTCAGATGGGTCAGCTGGGCAAGGCCACCAATCGGGTGCAGGACGGTCAGGCTCGGTGGATCTGATCAGGCCTCAGGAGGCTAGGGGACCGTTGACAGCCTCCCGAACGAACGGTACAGTAAAGAAGTGGACTAAACGTTCGGTCTAGGATCGATCCACAAGCTGCCAACAGGATAGGAGGATCGGATCATGGGGCAATGGGAGCAATTACCGACTGAGCTGCGTCAGGTGGCCACGGTATCCGATCTGGAGATGGGTCAGATCGTCTTTCAGCAGGGGGATCCGGCGGAGTCTCTGTATTGGGTCAGATCAGGTCGTCTGCGGTTGGTGAGCTTTACCTGGGCTCAGGTGATCACCCACTATATGGTGGAAGCTGGGGAGAGTTTTGGGGAGACAGCCCTGTACTTCGATACCTACAGTTGCACGGCGATCGCCGATCGTCCCACTCAAGTCAGCGCTATTCCCAAGCAAGCTTTCCGGGAGGCTCTGCGTTACTCCCCACAGCTCTCCGAGTGGTATCTGGCTCAACTGACCCAACGGTTTCATCAAGTGAAAGGGTTATTAGAATTGCGTAGCATTCGCTCGGCGCGGGAGCGGGTGTTGCACTATCTAATCCAACACACAGGATCGGAACAGCCAGCTCTGATCTTGGATCGTCCCTTGAAGGCTTGGGCGGGAGAGCTGGGCATAACCCCAGAAGGACTGTCCCGCACCTTGGCTCAGCTGGAAACAGCAGGGGTGATCACCCGTCGGAAACGAAGTATCTCACTCCATCACGATCGGCTAGAAACTGTTAAGTAGATCAGCAAAAACGTTTATACAGGCCATATAGTGCATGTCAAAGCAATTTTGCCGGTCTACTTACAGAGTGATGGGCTGTTGATTGTGCAACCCTTAAGCGGCTGCTTCAATTCCCTGCATACCGATGAAGCCAGGGAGTTGCTTGATGCGGTCGATCCAGGCGAGGATATTGGGGTAGGGAGCCAGGTCTACCTTGCCATCGGGAGCCAGTGCCACATAGGGAAACACGGCAACATCCGCAATGGTGGGGCGCTCGAACTCCAACCAGGTACGACTGCTCAAATGCTCGTTTAACAACCTCAAGATCAGATCGGCTTTCTCCGTTGCCCGCTCGATGTTGATGCTAGTGGCACCAAAAAGATAGTACAGACGGGCATTTTCTGGTCCCTGACGGACTTCACCAGCGGTGGTAGATAGCCAGCGCACGACACGGCTAAGAGGGTCAGCATCCAAAGGCAGCCAGTCTTGATTGCCATAGCGACAGGCAAGATATACCAAAATCGCTTGTGCATCCTGGAACAGGATCTCACCATCCACTAAGGCAGGCACCTGTCCAAAGGGATTGATGGCAAGGAATTCCGGTTGCTTGTGCTCGCCCTTCATCAAATCTACCCGCACATATTCGTGCTCCACACCCAACAAAGATAGAAACAGGCGTACCTTGTAGGTGTTTCCAGACAATTCGTGACCGTACAGTTTCAGCTCGGAAGTCATGAGGCAAATTCTCCTGTTTACCAGAAGTGAATTGTATAGAAGACCTCCGCTTCGCACCTTAACCACAATCAAGATCGTATTACTTCTTTGCATTTTCTGATGGCTCTTCATTGGGTGAGATACTCCGTTTTTTCTCGCTTCTTGCACTTTGGGACAGAGACTGGCACAATTGGGCTGGCAAGCAAATGCCAAGGGATAGAGGTATAGATCGGCAAAACTGCTTTGACATACGCTGGTGGATCAAATAAGCGTTTTTCCCGATCCATTCATTACCAATCCCCATAGCAAGGAGATACAACCATGGATGGATGGACTCAACAAAACTCCCCCTTTCACGAGGGAGAACAGGCGGTACAGTCACGGGTCGGTGTGCGGGATCGGATCGAGCGCCAGGGACGACGGGTGATCCGGGAGTTCATGCCCGATCAACATCGCCAGTTCTACGGTCAGCTGCCCTTTTTGGTGTTGGGAACTCTCGATCAAGCCGGTCAACCTTGGGCCTCGATCGTGGTTGGTCAACCCGGATTCATCTCTTCCCCTGATGATCGAACCCTCCGGGTGCAGGCCCATGCCTTACCAGGGGATCCCCTCGCCCATACCCTCAAGCCAGGAGCAGATATCGGTATCTTGGGGATCGCCCCTGGCACTCGACGGCGCAATCGCATGAATGGCCGGGTGGCTGCGGTGGACGATCAGGGGTTGACAATCACGGTCACCCAGGCCTATGGCAACTGTCCCATGTACATTCAGAAACGACAGATCCAGGTGTTGTCAGAGACCTTAGGATCCCCAGAACCCACTGCAGTTCGCCCTCAGGATCATCTCGATCCCGCCATGCAGGATCAGATCCGGGCCGCTGACACCTTATTCATGGCCACCAGTTATTCCAGCAGTGTTGAGGATGTGACCTTTGGTGCTGATGTCTCCCATCGCGGGGGCAAGCCGGGGTTTGTGCGGATCGATGATGATCGGACCTTGACCTTTCCAGACTTTGCCGGCAATCTGCACTTCAACACCGTGGGCAATCTGGTGTTGAACCCTCGGGTGGGACTGATCTTGCCAGACTTTCTCACCGGAGATCTGGTGACCTTGACGGGGCAGGCGGAGATCCTATGGGAAGGGGAGGAGGTTAGATCCTTTGAGGGGGCAGAGCGTCTGTTTCAGATCCGGATCGAGCAGGTGTTGCACCTAAAACAAGGGCTACCGATCCGGGCTGAGTTGGAGGAGTTCTCACCGTTTTTAGACAACACCGGCAGCTGGGAGGAGGCCCAACAACGATTGGCGGCTCAGGATCTACGGGATCAGTATCGTCCTTTTCAGGTGATCCGAGTAGAGTCCAATGGTGACAAAGTGCGATCCTATTATCTACAACCTCAAGACGACCATGGGATATGCAGCTATGAGGCAGGTCAGATGTTGCCGATCCGTTGGCGCCCTACGGGTGGATCAGAGGATCTGACTGGGCTCGTGCCCATCTCGGAGGCGCCTGGTCAGGATAGCTATCGGATCACGGTGGCTCAAGAACCACAGGGATCTCTGCTCGCTACCTTATTCAACTCACTACAGGTGGGAGAGCGGATCGAGACCATGGCCCCACAGGGAGAGGTGTACCTGGATCCCTCCAGACGTCCAGTGGTTTTAGTGTCGACAGGGATCGGCATCGCGCCTCAGATCGCCATGTTGAATCAGATCACCAAACAGGTAGATTGTTGTGGGATCGAACGACAGGTTTGGTTGATCCATCAATCCGATGATCCGAACGGTCCTCCCTTTCGAGATCACATCAAACGAGCCGCCAGACTCTACAATAATGTCCAGGTTCATCTGGTCTTTGATCCCTCCTTAGAGACCCAAGTGATCGAGAACGTTTATGATGGCGTCAGTCAGATCACTATGGAACTATTGAGCTCCATTTTGCCTTTAGAGGACTACGAATTCTATCTCTGTGGATCGGAGCCCTTTATACAGAAGTTGGGGTCGGATCTGCTAATGATCAATATCTCAACTGAGCGAGTTCATCTGATCTCCCATCCCTGCTCTCCGCATCGCTGATTCAGGAAAATCTACTAACCAGTCTTTCACCTCTTCTGTCATTGGAAGTTGCATCACTTGCCACGGTGCATCGCCTGCAATCGCTTTCCTAACTTGATCAACAAAACGACTCGTAACAGGGCTGGAGACCTATCAACAGATCCAGGCCCACGACTCTGGGGGCGCTAACTTGGCACTGGTAGAGCTGGAGTGATCCGCTTAGGATCAACCTAACAGACTCAACCAAGCAACTATGGAACGACCAAAATGGGTGGCAGTGATCACAGGCATCTTAGCGATCGCGATGGGAGTTGGATACCTGATCCTGGTGCAGCTCTTGGATTATCGCGGTGGATTCGAGCCTGCTCCCATAGATCCGATGGGACTGATCCAGATCTGGGGACTCTTGATCAACTCATGCTCCTGATCGATCATCGATCACTGCCGAGATAACAAGATCGTGCCCTGCTCATTCACCCGTCCCCACCAACCAGGATCGATCACCGCCGTCGCCTCTCGCATCTCCACCAGAGCAGGTCCCTGGATCTGAGTTCCCACCGCCATCTGATCTCGATCCAAAACGGGTACGGGCTGGAAGTTCGTTCCCACCCAGATCTGTCGTTCTCCGATTACTCCATCTCCTGATCCTTGAGGGGCAGGCAGAGTCACCGCCGGTAACCGTTGGGTCGCGCTGAGACGGGCATGGATCACCTCGATCCCTCGCTCCGGCTCCTGCCAACCATACAGCTGCTGATGGGCCTGATCAAACCGTTGCCGCACCTGATGGACCGGATCCTCTAGCTCGATCGGGATCGACAGCTCAAAGGATTGACCCTTGTAACGTAAATCCAAACTCCGTTTCAACACTGGATCCTGCAGATCCTCACAGGCCATTGTGAGCAGAGGCGCAAAGAGCAGTTGCCAACCGGAGATCTGTTCCAAGGATCCCAACACCGCCCGACGATAATCCCGACGCAGATCTGAGAGGGCCATTCCCAGAGCCGACAACACCCCACAGGCCGCCGGTAACAGGATCGTCTGGATCCCTAACTCCTGGGCCAGGGCACAGGCATGCATCGGTCCTGCCCCCCCAAAGGCCATTAAGGCAAACTGAGCCGGATCCAACCCCCGCTCCACACTGATCACCCGCAAGGCTCGGGCCATCTGCACATTGGCCAATTTGCGGATCCCCACTGCCACCTCCTGTACCAAGAGCCCCAAGGGATCCGCCAGGGTTTGCATCGCCTGCTCCGCTCGGGATCGACTCAGCCGCACCGTCTCCCCCAGCAGGGCGGTCATCCCGACGACCCAACTGTTGGCGACGAGC
>CAYSEO010000292.1:0-5856 GCA_964429885.1 uncultured bacterium | reverse complement strand
GTGCTGGGCCTGTTCTGGGAGGTGATGGCGCCAGTGTTTTTTGAGATGTCCGATCTCTACGATGAGGGCAAGATCACCAGCGTACCGGAGGCGATGGATTTTCTGGTGAATGGCATCTTCGCCATAGCGGGTCGTCCGATCTATCATCGGGTCTATATTCGGGGCGAGTGGTACGATATCGTGCCCAAATCCAAGGCCTTTACCTGGCTCTATGAGGCTGCCCTACCCTATGTCGAGGCCGTTTTCTATCGCACTTCTCCCTTCCGAGGCACCAAGTCCTACAATGCCCAGGCAGGTCAGGTGCCGGATGATCAAGCCGACTTCCACTATGGAGTGCTCTACGCGGATAAGTTTCCGGTCGGTAGTGCCGGGATCCCTCCCACCCTTCTCCACCAGGACATGTTCCATTTTCTGCCCCCCTATCTAGTGGATTATTATCGCCAATATTGTCGGGGTGAGGAGGATATGTTGATCCAACTGGCCATTAGTTTCCAGCGCTCCATGTACTGTGTCACCTCTGCTGTGATCCAGGCATTGCGGACAGCCTTACTCTATCCCCTAGATGATCCCAATCCTGATCATTTGCAAGCCAATCGAGCTTTCTTTGAAGGACAGATCGATCGGTTCTGCCGTCCAGAGTATGGGATCCGAGACGCCGCTCGACTGCGCTGGGTCCAGACTCAGGACTACCGATGACGCTATGCTCGATCTGATCCTTGATTCTTCCGTATCAGCTAATACAGTTTGTCAACCTGATCCCCTCTATGGTTGCCACAACTCAGAAACCTCCAGATCACTAACTCGCTTCTAGGGTTCCGGCTAGATCCGTTCTACTAGCGTCTGGTCCGAGAGAAGCAGCCAGCTGTGGATCCCCATGGATCGATACTGGTCACACGGCGGGACAAAAGCCCGGGAGACCTTACCCCAGTGGAGGTGTCCGGGTATTTTTGTTTCCCAGTGCACACAAAGGATCCAGATCGATGACGGATGCATCACAGGCGCGTTCCTCCAATGGATTTTCCAGAGAAGGATTAGAGGCTCTGCAAAAAGAGGCCCAGTTGCCCATGACCGGCTGGCAACAGGAGGTGTCTCGGGGTTTGGAGTTCGGATTGGAGGCAGCGGAAAGCATTCAGGATCGATCGATCCCCACCTTCTCCCGAGGGGAATTACCTCACTATGCCGGGATCAATACCTTTCTCAAGGCTCCTTTCTTGGAAGATGTTCGCCAGGTGGGGGAGTATGATGTAGCGATCCTAGGTGTCCCTCACGATTCTGGCACCACCTATCGGCCCGGCACCCGATTTGGTCCCCAAGGCATCCGTAGGATCTCGGCCCTTTACACCCCCTATAACTTTGAGTTTGGAGTGGATCTGAGGGAACAGATCAGTCTTTGTGATCTGGGGGATATCTTTACGATCCCGGCCAACAATGAGAAGTCCTTTGATCAGATCTCCAAGGGCATGGCTCATGTGTTTAGCTCCGGAGCCTTTCCGATTGTATTGGGGGGTGATCATTCCATTGGCTATCCCACAGTGCGGGGCATCTGTCGTCATTTAGGGGATAAAAAAGTCGGGATCATTCACTTTGATCGTCATGTGGATACTCAGGAAACGGATCTGGATGAGCGGATGCACACCTGTCCCTGGTTTCATGCCACCAATATTCGCAATGCCGATCCGAAGAATCTGGTGCAGTTGGGGATCGGAGGGTGGCAAGTGCCCCGTCAAGGGGTGAAGATCTGTCGGGAGCGAGCCACCAATATCCTGACCATTACAGATATTACTGAGATGGGCTTAGATGCGGCAGTTGACTTCGCTTTGGAGCACGCTTTGGACGGCACCGATTGTGTCTATATCAGCTTCGATATCGATTGCATTGATGCGGGCTTTGTGCCCGGTACGGGTTGGCCGGAGCCTGGTGGGTTGATGCCCCGTGAGGCTCTTTATATGCTGAAACGGATCATTCGCCATGCCCCTATTTGTGGTTTGGAAGTGGTGGAGGTTTCCCCACCCTATGACATCAGTGACATCACTTCCCTCATGGCCACCCGCGTGATCTGTGATGCCATGGCCCATCTGGTGATCTCGGGTCAACTGCCTCGGCAACAGAAAGCCGACTATATTCACCCTGAGCCCCAATCTGAACTGTTGGTGGAGCGCTGATCTATGCACGAGACCGATATGACGAAAGCCCTGATCCAAACGCTCCAACTCTGGTGGGAATCCCAACCGGAGCGACCTCAGATCCAGAAAGTTCACCTGATCGTAGGCCAGTTCACCTGTGTTGAGCCTGTGAGTCTGGAATTTGCTTATTCAGTCCAGATCCGAGGATCGTTCTTAGAGAGATCCCAACTGGTGATCCGAGAGACGCCGTTGATCGCCTACTGTCACCCCTGTCAACAGGAGTACTGGCCTCAGATCGGTCTTCGTTATGCCTGTCCAGACTGTGGATCTGCGATGGAGGATATTCGTTCGGGACGAGAGCTCAAGATCGATCATCTTGAATGCCAGGGACAAGTGGTAGAGATCCAAAGGGGACGGTGACGATCATGCATCAAACAGTGGATGTTGCTTTGGGAATTGATCTACTCCAGGCCAATCAAACGGAAGCAGATCACAATCGTGCCCATCTAGAGCAGTGGGGGATCACCTGTCTCAACCTGATGAGTGGTCCGGGGGCAGGTAAGACTTCCCTCCTGGAGAAAACCCTGTCGAGCCTGACCCAAGAGTTGCAGATCGTTGTGATCGAAGGGGATATGACCACTCAATTGGACGCGGATCGCCTGCGTCAGTATGGAGCTCCAGTGATCGCCATCAATACGGGTCGATCCTGTCACTTGGATGCACATATGGTTTCCCGCGGCTTGCATCAATTGCAGCAGATCTGTGATCCTCATCACGTCGATCTGTTATTGGTCGAAAATGTTGGGAATCTCGTTTGTCCTGCTGAATTTGAGGTGGGAGAACAGGCTAAGATCGCGTTGCTCAGCATCACCGAGGGCGAGGATAAACCCCTCAAGTATCCGATCATGTTTCGGGAGGCGGACTGTTTACTGATCACCAAGGTGGATCTAGCTCCTTATTTAGAGGTGGATCTAGAGCAGATTCAACAGAATGTGCGGCAGATCAACCCGGAAGTGGTGATCATTCCTATCTCTGCTAAAACAGGGCAGGGAATAGATCTGTGGTTAGACTGGATTCGTCGACAGATCTAACGATCAACAATCAATAATCAACGATCTAAGATCAACGTTACGGGACCGTCGTTGACTAACGATACTTGCATAGAGGTACCGAATCGTCCAGTCTGTATAAGCCCGCCAAATTCAGCCGTTAGTAGATCTACAAATTGGTCAAATAAAGGTTGAGCTCGATCTGGACTCATCGCCTCAGAAAAAGACGGGCGTTTCCCTTTACGACAATCCCCCAATAACGTGAACTGAGAGACAGCCAGGATCTCACCACTGATATCCACAACTGACTCCTGCATCGCTCCATCACGCTCAAAGATGCGCAACCCCACCACCTTGCGAGCCATCCAGATCAACTGCTCCTCACCATCCCCATCCGCCAACCCCACCAAAGCCAGCAGACCTCGATCGATCCGGCCCACGATCTCGCCCTCCACTGTGACCTGAGCAGAGGTTACCCGTTGGATCACGACGCGCATCACCCAGTTCCTCTGGTTGAAGTCATAAGTAGATCGGCAAAATTGCTTTGACACACACTATATAGACTGTATAAACGTTTTTGCTGATCTACTTAGGAGCTAGTATAGAGGCAATTGTGATCGTAAAGAGGTGTGCTGATCAGTTCTGCCTCTTCTGGTGTTGCCTAGGTTTGATCTACCGCTTTGCTGTTGCCCGCCGCAACCGATCTGCGATCGCATACCCCAACCCCGTCTCCACCGGACAAGGCTCCGTCAACAACAGATCTGCCTCCCCCTGATCTAAACGTCTTAACTTAGCAAATAACGTTCTCGCCGCCTCAGCTAAATCCCCCGTTGGACTCAAGATCTCATGCTCTATAGTGATACCAAGCTGAGTCCTAAAAGTTGATATCCCCGGCTCAGAAGCTTGAGAGAATAAGAGAACCCCGATGCGATCAAAAGAGTGTTGATCAGCCAGTAGAGCCTGTAGATCGGCAAAAGATAGCTGAGAGATCGAGGTCGGTAACATCAGAAAGGGTTTCCCCGGAGCATAATGGCTGGGCAGTTGACCCGGAGCCGATGGAGTTCCTTTGATCTCTGTAGTCGAGAGGATGGGAAATGGAGTGATCCCGTGGAGCTGATCAAGAGTAATAGCACCCGGTCGAAGTAGACTAATCCCTTGTGTGGGATCGATGGCGATCACCGTGGATTCTAAACCAATCTGGCACTCTCCCCCATCTAAAATGTAGGAGATCCGCCCCTGTAATTCCAACAAAACCGCCGCCGCTGAGGTGGGACTGATGCGACCAAAACGATTGGCACTGGGAGCCGCTAAGGGGATCTGAGCGATCTGTAATAATTGTTGAGCCACAGGATGACGGGGCATTCGGAGGGCCACCGTCGGTAAACCACTGGTGACCAGATCTGGGACCTGAGCCGTTCTCGGCAAGACCACCGTTAAGGGACCCGGCCAATGGGTTTGTAATAGATCCTCTAACCCCTGTCGCTGTTGGGGATCGAAAGCGGAGAGATCCACCAGAGCCAGATCCTGCTCGACATAATCCACCAGAGTGAAGCCAACCTGCGGAGCCGCAATATGAGTGATCAACGGATCGAACTGGGGCCGCTCCTTGGCTGCAAAGATCCGCGCAACCGCCTGAGGATCCAGAGCATGACCTGCCAACCCATACACCGTCTCTGTCGGGATCGCTGCCAAGGCCCCGGAGCGAAGGTGAGCCGCCACCTGTTCGAGATGAGCCGGAGTTGGAGAGAGGATCTGGGTTTCCATGCCAGGAGATCAGACGGGGAGCTGGACCGATCCTATACGCAGGTGTGTGATCGAGGGTGCGCAGGTTCGTCAGGGGCTTAACGCCTGTTTCACACCCGAGGCGTCACAAAAGAACGGTATGGTTGATCTAGTTTTGGACTGGGTGGAGGACGGGTATGACACGGTTTTACGCAAACATTGGCCTCCCAGCAACCGCTGTGATCCTGATCGTCGGGGGGATCCATAACGTAGCCCCTGCCCAAGCCCAGCTCTCCGATATTCAATCCTACTGGGCCGAACCCTACATCACCCGTCTGGCGGAACAGGAGGTGATCGGGGGCTTTCCTGATGGCACCTTCCGACCGGAGGGCCAACTGACGCGGGCGCAATTCGCCAGCATCGTCACCAACGCCTTTGGCCTGGATACCAACGTGCCTGCCCCCAACTTTCAAGATCAGATCCCTGCCTGGGCCGCTCCCTCCATTGGGGCCGCTGGCGCCGCCGGTTTCATCTCAGGCTTTCCCGATGGCACCTTCCGCCCCAACGATCCTCTGACCCGTGCCCAAGCGATCACCGTTCTCACTAAAGCCGTCACCCCTAACTTCGTCGATCCCAACCGTGCCGACCAGATCCTTAACTATTACGCCGACGTCAGCTCCATCCCTCAGTTCGCCCGCCAACCTGTGGCCACCGCCACCCAGGAAGGTCTGTTAGTTCTCTTCCCCAGCCCCAACCAGATCAACGCCAGCGCCATCGCCACCCGAGGAGAGGTATCCGCTCTCACCTACCAGGCCCTCGCCGCAGAAGGAGACGTTCCCACTATCTCACCCCCCGTCGGTGCCACCGTTCCCCGAGCCTCCGACGATCAAGTGATCACCCCAGCTCCTGGTCCCTCACCTACCCCTGTCCCGGCTGAGACCCCAGTCTCCGCCCCTCAGATC
>CAYSEO010000291.1:0-5861 GCA_964429885.1 uncultured bacterium | reverse complement strand
CACTGCGATCTTGGAGTTGCATCTCAAAGCCCCCAAAGTTGCCCAGACCTGCCACGGGGGGTGCATTGAAAGCCACCACGTTGGCCTCCTGGATCTGACTGAATTGGCCATTGACCCGCCGGAGGAAACCATAGACCGTTTGATCTGCGCGGGGACGCTCGCTCCAGTCCTTCAGGCTCGTAAAGAACAGCCCTCGGGAGGGCGCATTACCATCAAACCCAAAGCCCCGGATCATCAAGGTGGCCCGCACATCTGGATCTGACAAGAGGATCTGCTCCACCTCATCCATCACCGCCTCGGTGTAATTGAGGGAGACCCCATCCGGAGCCTGGACGATTCCCAAGACATACCCCTGATCTTCTGCGGGCACAAACTCCGTCGGAGCTGCCTGGAACATCCACACCGTCAACCCGAGGGAGACGACAAATCCCACCATTACTCCCCACCGGATCCGGATCAGGAAATTGACCATCTGACGATAACGACCGGTCACCCAGGCTAGACCCCGATTGAATCCGTCGAAGATCTGACCCAGCCAGTTTTGGGATGGAGACTTAGGACGCAAAAGCAGGGCGGCCATACTGGGGGAGAAGGAGAGGGCATTGAAGCTGGAGACCACGATGGCAAAGGCGATGGTCATGGCGAACTGTTGATAGATCCGACCTGTGGTCCCCGGAAAGAAGGCCACCGGGATAAACACCGCCATCAATACCAATGAAGTCGAGATCACCGCCCCCGATAGCTCGTTCATCGAGGCCACCGCTGCCTGCCGTGGGGACATCCCAGCATCGATCTTGGCTGCTACCGCCTCCACGATCACGATGGCGTCGTCCACCACCAGACCACTGGCCAGAATACAGCCGAATAGGGTGAGAGAGTTGATCGAGAAACCAAAGGCTAAGGCAAAGGCCATGGTGCCGATCAGGGCCACAGGAATCGCAATGGCGGGAATGATCGTGGTCCGCCAATCCTGCAGGAACACATACAAGATCACGATCACCAACAGCACCGCCTGGATCAGGGTGACAAACACCTCGTTGAGGGAGACCTTGATATAGTCTGTGGTGTCGAAGGCGATCTCACTCACCAAACCGGGGGGAAAGTCCTGAGACAGAAGCGCCACCTGTTCCTTGACCGCATCTGCGGTATTGACTGCGTTGCTCCCTGGGATCTTGTTGATCGTCACCGCCACCGCCGGTCTGCCCTGAGCAGTTGCCGATACCGCATATTGTTCTGCCCCCAGCTCGGCTCGGCCCACATCCCGGAGTCGCACCAAGGTGCCATCCTCAGCTACCTTGATCACCAGATCTTCAAACTCGCTCACCTCCTCCAGCCGTCCTTGGACCCGTGCCGTCAACTCAAAGGTTTGATCGGGTGGAGCCGGTTGACTCCCCACCGCCCCGGCCCCGATCTGAACGTTTTGATCCCGCAGAGCTGCTGACACATCCTGAATGGTTAAGCCACGACTGGTGAGAGCAGTGGGGTCTAACCACAGTCGCATCGCATATCTGCCCGCCCCCAGTAGGGATGCATCCCCTACCCCCTGTACCCGCTTCAGGGCATCCAGGATAAACAGATCCACATAGTTGGTCAGGAAGGTTTCGTCATATTCCCCGTTCTCGGCGTAGAACACATAGGCGATCAGGAAATCTGAGGAAGAGGCTGTGACGCGCACCCCCGTTTGGTTGACCGCCTCGGGTAACAGAGGTGTCGCCGCCGCCACCCGGTTCTGGACGTTGACCTGGGCGATGTCCTTATCCTGATCCGTTTGAAAGATCACAGAGATACTGCTGGCCCCGCTGTTGGAGCTGCTGGAGGTGATGTAGTCCATGCCCTCCACCCCATTGATCTCCTGCTCCAGGATGCTAGTGACGGTGGTTTCGACAGTCTCCGCATCCGCTCCCGTGAAGGAGGCATTGACATTGATGGTGGGTGGGGCTAAGTCGGGTAACTGTTGGACCGGCAGCAGCGGGATCGCGATCCCACCTAACAAGAGGATCAAGAAGGTACAGACCGTGGTGAGAACGGGGCGTTTAATAAAGTTATCTGAGACGGACATTGGGCAAGTTCCTCCTAGGATGGATCAGGATTAACGGGCTGGACCGCCACCCCATCTTTCAGCTTGAGAATATTGGTAACCGCGATCTGCTCACCGGCCTGCAAGCCCTCCAACACCGCATAGGATTGCCCCTGGATCCGACCCAATTGGATCGGTACCTGCTGCACGGTGGCCTGGGTACCCGCCTGCTCCACCACAAAGGCAAAGGGTTGGCCCGCAATTCGGGAGATGGCCACGGAGGGGATCAAAACCCCTGGCTCCTGATCCCAGATCACGCGCACGCGAGAAAACTGCCCATCCCGTAAGATCCCGGTGGGATTGGGGAAAGTGGCCTTGGCGATCACCGCCTGCACCGTGCGATCCACCTGAGGGGAGACGAAACTGATCTCACCTGTGGCAGTGGGCTCATCCTGCCCTGTCTCCAGTAACTCGACTGGGATCCCCAACTGCAGTTGCGACAGGCGATTGACGGGCACCGCGATGCTCACCTCTAGTGGATCATTCTGAATGATCGAGGTGAGCTCCTGTCCTGCATTCACCACATCTCCCACCTTGACCGGGATATTGCCCACAATCCCGCCGATGGGAGCGGCCACCGTATTGAAATCCAGATCCTCTGTCCTCAAGGTGACCGTGGCCTCCGCTTGAGCCAAAGTAGCTTCAGAAGCATTCACCCCAGCCTGGGCCGACTCCAACCGCCCCTCTGCCACGGTCATGGCCATCTTGGCCGACTCCAGGGCCTGACGAGTAGCCTCTACCCCAGACTGGGCCGCATTCAGATCCCGCTGTCGATCATCGAGTACCTGTTGAGCTTGTACCCCGGCAGTGACCAACTCCTCTGCCCGTTGATAGTTGATCTGAGCCAGTTCCAGATCCGCCTCACTGCTAAGTAACTGGGCTTCCTGACGACTGACATCCGCCTGCAGGCGAGCCACTTCCGCTTCGGCTGACCGTACCTCGGCCTCCGTGGACTGTAGTGCCGCCCGTTGAGCTTCAGCACTGGCCTCAGCCGCTTGCACATCCGCCTCGTTGCGATTCGGTCTGAGTTGAATCACCCGATCTCCAGGGACTACCTCATCCCCTTCCGAGCGGACGATCTCAATCACCCGCCCCCCGATCTCAGGCCTCAAGATCACCCGTTCCTGGGCTTCTAGGGTGCCGACAAACTCGGAGCTGTCCTCCACCTGTGCGGATTGAACGGCTTGCACCTGCACTGGAATGGCCGCGCTGAGGGGACCAGACTCCTCCCTGCCGCAGGAGAATAGTAGGGGAGGGATCAGCAAAACCCCTAACCACGGAGATCCTTTCTCTGCCCTCGGCCTTATCCTTGACATGGGCACCCCTTCATCTGATTGGAGTATGTCGAAGGCATCATATCACAGGTAGAACTGTAAGGCAGGGGTGTTTCTTTAGAATGATTTAACAATCCTCTGCCTTCGGCTTGATCTGCAGAGGACAACGTTCTCGAAAAGCCCCCTGATTCGGTCAAGCTTCTGAGTCTCGCCTCGGACAAAGATCTAAGCGATCCTGATTGTTCTTTCCCATGGGATAGTGATAGATTAAATCCCATCTGAGCTCAGGAGACAACTATGGAGATATCTAACTCTAACTCTCCTCTCTCCCCCAAGGAGAAAGCGGATCTGGAGCGGCTGAAGGCTACGGTCGATCGGGCCCTGTCGGATGGATGGCTCTCCCGCCAGGAACGGGAGGAGATCGTCGAGATGGCCCGAGCGGACAATAAGATCTCTCAGGAGGAGATCGCTCTGTTTCGAATGGTTCAAGAGAAGATCTGGAAAGGAGAGATCCGGATTGAGAGCTGAGATCCAGCCCTCCCTCTTTTTCCCCTAGGGTAATCATCGACCGCCGTCCAATCCATCGCAACTATTGCCTGGAATAGCTTCGTTGACTATCTGCCTAACCTGTTTTTGATCATAATCCTGGTGCTGTTGCAGAACCTGATCCGATTCAGTCAATTTATCTTTCGCCAGTTGGGAGAGGGTCAGATCACGATCCAGGGGTTTTACTGAGAGTGGGCGCTTCCCACTGAGAAGCTGATGACGGTGCTCCTGATCGCCATGGTAGCGACCCTGATCATTCCACTGTTGCCTGGGTTCGACTCCGCAGCCTTCCGGGGAATTTCTCTCTTCTTTGGGGTTTTGGTCTCCCTTGGATCAACTGCCATCGTTGCTAATGTGGTAGCTGGAGTGATTCTGATCTACACTCGGGCTTTTGAGGTCGGCGATCGGATCCAGATCAAGGATAAGTAGATCAGCAAAAACGTTTATACAGTCTATATAGTGCGTGTCAAAGCAATTTTGCCGATCTACTTACAGTGGGAGTTGTTGTTGAAAAGACCCTGCTGGTGACCTCAGGTGTTGTGGAGGATCCTCAGCCTTTCGTGTTCCAATCCAGCTTGGATGATTTCTACGTCAGCTACGAGCTCAAGGTCTATGCCAACGAAGCGATCCCACCGCTCCTGATTCGATCCGAGCTGCATCAGAACATTCAGGATACCTGTATTGAGTTTGGCATTGAGATCCTCTCTCCTCACTACAGAGCCCACCGGGATGGTGGCGAAAGTCCAGGGGGGTGATACGTGGCCCAGAAATCTGCTGCAGCAAGGGATAGGAGCTGCTCATGGTCCATATAACCGCATCGTTGTCAGCCTCGTCTCTCGTCCTCGAGGTATGCGTGATCACTGTGACAGGGTTTAAGTCGGGGTTATGGGGTTCAGGATCTCAGTGGAGTGGCCTATAGTTGATCCTATAGCAGCTTGCCGAGCCCCCCCATGACCGTAACTCCCCTCAGCTGGACAGAACTGGAGGCCCTCGCCTCATTTCCCCTCGATCCGATCAACGGACCTACCAATGCCCAATCCCGTCTGCGTCTGTTTGGTCATGACCAAGCGGATCTGCGGGTCACCCTCTATCGGGATAACCATGCCTGGTGTCCCTATTGTCAAAAGGTCTGGCTGTGGCTAGAGGAGAAACAGATCCCCTACCGGATCGAGAAGGTGACGATGTTTTGCTACGGAGAGAAGGAGCGCTGGTACAAACGTAAGGTCCCCTCCGGCATGTTACCGGCCCTGGAGCTGGATGGGCAGTTGATCACCGAAAGCGACGACATCCTAGTTGCGCTGGAGCAAGCCTTTGGGCCCCTGACCCAATCGATGTTGGATCCCAAGGTGCTCCCGTTACGAAAGCTGGAACGTTTCCTATTTCGAGCCTGGTGTAGTTGGCTGTGCTATCCAGCCCGCTCGGAGCGAGAGGAGGATCGTAATCGGGATCAGTTTGTGGAGATCATGCAGAAGGTGGAGGCAGCCTTAGATCAGACCCATGGACCCTATTTTCTGGAGGAATTCTCTACAGTTGATGTGATCTTTACCCCTTATGTGGAACGCATGAATGCCAGCCTCTACTACTACAAAGGCTATTCCATGCGAGAGGAGAACCCCCGATTTGCTGCCTGGTTTGATGCCATGGAAAGCCGTCCCACCTATCGAGGTACCCAGAGCGACTTTCACACCCATGTCCACGATCTCCCTCCCCAAATGGGTGGCTGTTGGGAGAACGGCAGACCCCAAATGCTACAGAACAAAGCCCGAGTTGATCACGGTCCCTGGGACGATCTACCTGAGGCCCGTTATCCAGAACCTGAGACCTCCCGAGTGGAAGCTTTACACCGAGTGATCAAACACCGTTACAACATTATCCGAGTCAACCCAGCCTCCGATGATCTGTTTGACGAGGCCCTACGTTGTGCTCTGACCCGGATGCTCACAGATCAAACCCCCTAGCCTCCC
>CAYSEO010000290.1:0-5865 GCA_964429885.1 uncultured bacterium | reverse complement strand
GCAGCTCGTTCGGGAGTGGGGGCAGGGCTAGGAGAGGGACTAGCAGAAGAGGGGGAGCCGGTTGGCAGGGATTGGGGTAGTCCAGATCCTAGGGGATAAACGCGGCGAGCATTGATCTCAGCCACCTTATCCTTACGACCATCGGAGCGATCCATGGAATAGATGTGGATCTGACCTTCTACAGTGATCTGTTCTCCGGCATGACAGGTGCTAGCTATGGTCTTGGCCAACTCCCCGAAGGCGGTAACCTTAACCTGATGGGGGCTATCCTCAGGACGGGGACCAGGGAACTGAACCATCACTGAGGTGACATCCAGGTTATCGGCGGTGACCCTAGCTTCAGGATCCGAGAGGATCTCTCCCATTAAAACGATCGAGTTCATAGGTCCTCCATCATGGCGGTGCGGTACCCCTCAGGGTGAATTGAAATTAACGATTCAGGATCACTTTACCACCTCCGTCACAGGCCGTCGAAGATCCAGACCCGGATCTTACACTAGACTAAGTTTCAGCCATCCTGAGGTGTTTTATGTTCCTGCCGATCTTGCTGCTCTGCTGTGGGCTATTGGGGTATCTGCTGGGATCGATCCCGACGGGCTATTGGGTGGGCTGGACCTTTGGAGGGGTGGATATTCGGCAACAGGGCTCAGGATCAACAGGGGCCACCAATGTGCTGCGAACGGTGGGTAAGGGTCCAGCTTTAATGGTGCTGATCGTGGATGTGGGTAAGGGCATCGCGGCGGTTGGGCTGGCTGAAGGTTTGCTGAGCTGGAGCTGGTTGCAGACATGGGCGGCAGATCTGCCAGCCACGATCTGGGCACCCTGGATGGGAGTGATCGGGGGGTTAGCAGCGGTGATCGGTCATAGTCGTTCCGTATGGTTGAACTTCAAAGGGGGCAAGTCGGTCGCCACCAGTTTAGGGATCCTAGGGGCAATGGCTTGGCCGGTGGCCTTGAGCACTTTGGGGGTCTGGCTATTGGGGATCGGTCTCTCCCGGATCGTGTCCTTGAGCTCGGTGGCGGCGGCGATCGCGGCTCCTCTGTTAATGGTGATCTTTGATCAACCGTTGGCCTATGTGTTGTTTGCTCTATCCGGCGGGCTTTACGTGATCGGCACCCATCGTCGCAATATCGAACGATTGTTAGCTGGGACAGAGCCTCGGATCGGCCAGAAGCTTGCAGAGAATCTAGAAGGGTAGTTGGGGCACCGAGCTTACTGTATTGAGATAGGAGCACGAAATGTATGTGCTTGTTCAGTACAGATCGACCCAAAGGGATCTGTGAGTTCGTCCTCGTTGGCGGGTCTTGGTTTGGGGAGAGATACTGGAGGGATGGCCTCATCGATCGGACGGGAGGAAGAACGTGGCTTCGGCTCGCACACAAGTTATGGATGCCGTGGAGCAACAGGGCCTACGGGTCACCCTGGGAGATATCGCCAGCAGCACAGGCCTAGCCCTGGCAGAGGCGAAACAGGAGTTGCTTTCCCTGGCTCAACAGGCGGAGGGTCATCTACAGGTCTCCGAACAGGGGGAGATCGCCTACGTCTTCCAACCGGAGTTCCGTCAGATCCTCAACCGCAAACAACGGCAATCTCGGTGGGCAGCCATCCGGGGCAAGTTCTGGCAAGCGTTTCTCTACGGGCTGCGGGCCTCCTTCGGGATCCTGCTGCTGCTGTCCATCCTACTGATCTTCGCGGCTCTGATCGCCTTGCAGTTCGCCAATAAGGACGATAACAACGATCGGATGGGACCGACCTTCCGCTTCTTCTACTTCCCCGATCTGTGGCTGTTCTGGACTCCGTATCCCTACGACTACGAACGCCCTCGCCGTCGAGATCGCTCTCGATCTAAAGACAATGAGGAGGGCATGAACTTTCTGGAGTCGGTCTACTCCTTCCTATTTGGGGATGGCAACCCCAACGAGGATCTGGAGAAACGCCGGGATCAGCTGATCGCCAGTACCATTCGCAACAATAGGGGCGTGATCACGGGTGAACAGGTATTACCTTATTTGGATCTACCGCCGGACTCCTCCCAGTTGGAGTATGAGGATTACATGCTATCGATCCTGGCTAAGTTTGACGGTCGGCCCGAGGTGAGTGATCAGGGAGGGATCGTCTATCGCTTTCCAGAATTACAGGTGGCGGCGGCGAAACGACGGACCCGCAAGATCTCCAAGTCCCTCCAAGAGAAGCCTTGGGTGTTCAGTCAAGCTCCTGCGGGGCAACGGACCTTGGCAGCTGGGTTAGGAGTCCTTAACTTCGTCATGGCCTTATTTCTGTTTGGTGTCAGGGGTGAGGTGGCCGCTGGAGCGGCAGGAGGATCCGGTTGGGCAGCAGCATTGCTAGGGTTCATCAATCCGATTGTGGGACTATTGCTGGCCTATGGAACCCTGTTTCTAACTGTGCCCGCGATCCGGTGGTTTGTGTTGAAGGGGCGGAATCGTCAGGTGGAGGAACGTAACGAGCGTCGCTCAGAATGGGCTGATCGGTTGGCGGAACCAACGGCGTCTTTAGAGAAGAAACTGGCCTTTGCAGAGAGCTTATCCAAAGAGGAGATCGTCAAAGAGGGGGATACCATCTACTCCACCGATAAGGATCTGATCGAGCAACGGGACTATGAACTGGATCGACCTGAGTTTCAGGAGTTGATCGAGCAGGAGGAGTCGGATTCAGAGGATCAAACTGAGAGCGAATCCGAGGATCAAACGAATGAGTCCCCTAAGATCCTGGACTCGGAGAGTGTTGCTGAGGATCAGGTGGAAACTCCTGTTGATCTACCGGAGACTGAGACGACAGAGACTCCCTCAGAGCGGAGATCGTGAGGGATTGGGGTGAAGGTATTGTGATAAACGATGAAACAACAGACAAGCAGCAAGGGATAGACATGGACAGAACCGTGGACAGGGAAGATTATCAGCGTGCAGAAACCGTACTTGATGAGCTAAGTGTGTTGCGGCACCAGGTCTCAGTACAACGCACTCAACTGATCCAAGCCCTACTGGTTCGGTTACTGGTCCTTGTCATTTCCGGATTATTTGCTTTTCCAGCTTTCTCAGACTTAATCAAACACAACATTGACGGAGTGTTGGCCGATCCTGTCTCGCTAGTCGCCATTGTGATTGCGGGTCTTAGTGGATCACAGTGCTTGATCCTGAGCATGGCGATCTGGCATGTCAACTCAGTTTTAAAAGAGTATTATCATAGCTATGATGTGTTGGCTTCAAAACTTAACGAGTCACGACGAGTTAACCCTGACTTGTTCTAACCTCTTTCTCTCTTAGAAGGTACCAACATGCTAGAACCTGATCCTAGGGATATCAACAGTAAGGGGAAGGATGCCCAAAATGCTTTCGACCAAACATCACGGCTTGTTATTGATATCTCTGAGGCAATATTAAGATATGACGTGTCGCAATTAGCTGTTATCTTTGGCGCATCTTTATCAGGCATTATTGGTATTATTCTGGGTCCTGGAGATCCCTCAAACTACCAAGGTCTATTCATAGGGTTGATGATCATTTCGGGTGGTTCAGGAACAAGGTTGACGGTATTGACAGCTCAGGTATTTGTTGACATGACCTTCAGTAAGGGAAAGGTCACCCCTAGGAAGGAGCCTGCAACGACAGACCTGAAAACGGGTAACGATCCCAAATTATTGGACTCTCAGAATCTTTCAGAGGATCAGGTGGAAACCCCTGTTGATCTACGAGAGACTGACACAACGGAAACTCGATCAGAGTCGGGATCAGGTGAGATCCCCAACGACTCCAACTCATAAGGAGAAGCGCAATAGAGTCTAGCTGAGGCCATTCCACTGATCCTAAAAGATCGCAGGTGATCATCCCCTCTAGGTATACAGATCCGCAACCCACTCCCCATAGCCGTTATAGATCTGAGTAGGCACTCGCTCCCAGGTGAACTGAGGACCGGAGCTTACCAATCGCTCCTGCTCCTGAGACCAACGGGGGTGAGGCACACTAGGATCGACGTTGGCACCAAATCCGTACTCATTGGGGGCGACCGTATTCCAAAAGGTAGGGGGTTGATCAGCCACAAACTCGATCCGGACCACTGACTTACCACTCTTGAACCCATATTTCCAGGGCACTATCATCCGGATCGGAGCCCCATTTTGCTTCGGCAAGAGTTGATCGTACATGCCCACCGCGAATAGGGCTAGATCATTGGCCATCTCATCGATCCGTAATCCCTCTGTATAGGGCCAGGGCAGATTGCCAGCAGGAGACCAGAAGGGTCCAGGGGTGAGTTTTGGATCGTAGAATGATTGGAAGCTGGCGAACTTGGCCTCTGGTTTAGGATCTACCTCCTCCAATAGCAAGCGCATGGGAAACCCTAACCAGGGGATCGTCATCGCCCAGGCCTCCACACATCGAAGACGATAGATCCGTTCCTCGATGGGAAAACGCTTCAGGATATCGTCTACATCATAGGTTTTAGGATTGTTCACCAGACCGGTGACCTCCACCTTCCAGTCCTCAGTGGGAATGACGCGGGCTTTCCGCCAGATATCCTTGGCATAGCCAAACTCATAGAAGTTGTTATAGGTGGTCGCGATCTCCTCCGTAGTCAGCTCTCGGCCCGCATCGGAGAAGTCTGGATTGAGGGAGGCTTCTCGCATCAGCCGTTTGGTTCCTAACAGATCCGATATGGCATCCGAGCCGCTCGAGTCCTCCTGGGCGCTTGCCTGGGTATGGAGTAAAGGCAGGGTGGCCGCGCCTACTCCAGCGCCGATCAGTTGGGTCATGAACCGGCGGCGGTTTAGAAACACAGAGCGGGGGGTGACAGCAGACTCTGGGAGCTGCCAGGGTTGGGGAACGCGGATATAAGGCATGGGGTCCGGGGGTGAGACGATGAAGAGAGATTACCAGTAAGTCAGTAGATCGGCAAAATTGCTTTGATATGCACTACATAGCCTGTATAGACGTTTTTGCTAATCTACTTAGTCCCCCCTATTGTTGCCCCAGTGTGATGAGATCGGCCCTAGGGGAAACTGAGGGGAAACTGAGAGCAAGCTTAGAGGCAGAGTATGAGCAATACAGAGGTGACCGACGCGATCGTCATTGGCAGTGGCATCGGTGGACTGGTGGCAGGGGGGCTGTTGGCTCGCTATGGCAAACGGGTGCTCCTGTGCGAGAGCCATTCGATCCCCGGAGGGGCGGGTCATAGTTTCTCCCGGCGAGGGTTTGAGTTTGACTCCGGACCCTCCTTTCACTGTGGCCTGGGAGATCCTCAGAGTTTCAATCCCTTAGTTCAGGTATTACAGGTGTTGGAGGAACCGATCGAGACCCGCCCCTATGACCCGATCGGGCATTATCATTTCCCAGATCACACCTTGCCGATTTACGGAGAGCTAGAGCCCTATCTGGAGGCAGTCACCACCTTGACCCCTGAGGGATCTCGACAACTGAGGCGGCTGCAGCGGCGGTTCATGGAGCTGTTTGAAGCCCTCAACAGCATCCCAATTCCCTTATTGAGAGCCGATCTACATATGCTCCCGATCCTGGCGAGATCCTGGCCAGCGTTGTTAAAGTTATTGCCACAGATCAACCTGTTGAGATCTTCTGTTGGAGATATCCTTGATCAGGAGGTTAAGGATCCTTTTGTCAGACGATTGATCGATCTGGAATGTTTTCTGATCTCGGGTCTAAAAGCCCATGGAACGATGGCTCCAGTCATGGCTTTTGTGTTTGGGGAGCGGGCTCGGACCTCTGTGGATTACCCCGTCGGAGGTGGTGGCGCGATCATCTCCGCTTTGGTCAGAGGCTTACAGCGTTGGGGGGGGGAGATCCGACTGAGATCCCATGTGGAACAGATCTTAGTTGATGAAGGAAGAGTGACTGGCGT
>CAYSEO010000289.1:0-5866 GCA_964429885.1 uncultured bacterium | reverse complement strand
CGCTCGTCCGCGCTCGCTGCTGTCTGGGCCAAGCCGCGTGGCGCGGGGGGGGACGACGGACGGCATTAACCCCCGAGGGGCGGTTTTTCTTAGAACGAGCTCAAGCGATCCTGAGGGAATATGATGCTGCTCTCCACGGTCCCCCGTAACCATCCTCTGGCACAACGCAGTAGTGTCCGATTGGCGGATCTGGATCAGCAACCTTATATCGAACGGATCAATTGTGAGGTTTGGCGCTCCCAACCTCGATTGTTTGAATTGGCAGGGGTACATCCTCGGGTCATCTGTCGAGCCAACCATGAAGAATGGGTGATCGCCTTAATCACCGCAGGGCTTGGGATCAGTATCGTGCCCGTCTGGAATCATCTCACAGAGATCGTCTACATACCGCTCAGCGATCAGACCCTGTGCCGCGTGGTGAGCCTCAGATGGCGGAGTCAACAGGGATCGGAGTTGGTGGAGCAGCTTCGGGCTTTTCTCTCCAGCCATGCTTGGTAACCCCCTAGAAGATCGGATCTGCTAGACCCGACCTCCTGCTACGAGTCGCTGGTCTGCTGATCTCAGTTCAGGGATTGAAACAGCTCCACCAGGGTGCTACCAGTGGCAACCTCCAGGATCACCAGGGAGACAAAGCCGATCATCGCCAGACGACCGTTCAACTTCTCGGCGTACTCGGTGAAACCCACCCGAGACTCTGAGTCCACATACATCTCAGGCTCGATGGCGTAGTTATTGAGTCGGCCACCATCTTCGACAACCACGGTACGGTACTTTGGCATAGGGATCTCCCACTCAGTTGGCTGATTTTACAGTATCAAGTTGTGTTAAGTTCTGCAACAACCCTGAGTTGGGGTCTCGTCTCCGGATCTGGGGCAGGAGTATCAAGCCTTGTGTGATCGCCGGGGGACCGATGGGGCGGTTGGCAAGACGCTTGTATACACTAAAGTTGAGGCAGGACCTCAGAGATCGATGTCAACCTTAGGCCCCTGGCAGGTTATGCGCGAGTCCCTCCTAGGTCAGATGATCGGCGATCGCTATCGTCTCTGCCGAGCGCTTGGTAAAGGTGGAATGGGGCAGGTGTTCGAAGCGATGGACACGCACCTGTTTGAGCGGCGGGTGGCCGTGAAAGTCCTACATCACAACCTGTCAGAGGCGGAGACGGTGCGGCGGCGGTTCCAGGCAGAAGCTCGCATCAGCGCTCTATTGGGAGAAAATCCCCTGATCGTGCGGGTCACCGACTATGGGGTGCACATCGATCAGCCCTATATCGTCATGGAGTATCTGGGGGCACCGCCGTTTGTGGGCCAGCCCCTCAACGAACTCCTGGAACAGGGACCCATCGAGGTCAAGCGCGTGATCCGATTGGGGCGGCAGATCTGTTCTGCCCTGCAGTACGCCCACTCCTTCCAGGTCAATCAGCCCGACTTCACCATCAGTGGGGTGATCCATCGGGATATTAAGCCAGGGAATATCTTCATCCTGCGGGATCAGACCATGGGGGAGACCATCAAGGTGTTGGATTTTGGCATTGCCAAGACGATTACCGACATGACCCTGACCATGGGGACCCAGATGGCCTTCATCGGCACCCCTTCCTATGCCGCACCGGAGCAGATGCGGGGCGAGCCCCTGGATGTGCGGGCGGATCTGTACTCCTTGGGGGTGGTGTTCTACGAGATGCTGGCGGGAGAGATGCCGTTGGTGCCCAAAACTCAGACTTTTCCCGGCTGGTACGAGGCTCACAATTATCAACAACCCAAGCCCCTCGATCCCCAACAGGTACCCCCACCGATCGCGGAGGTAGTGATGCGGTGTCTAGAGAAAGAGCCCGATCGACGCCCCGCCAACATGGCCCTGCTGCGGGAGCAACTCAAGGCCGCCCTGCAAAACTCCATTACCTTTCTGAACCGACAGGCCACGGCTGCTCCCAAAGCCCCTGATCCGGAGTTTCTCAAGCTGATCCGGCCTCTGGAGGTGTCGCTGACGGAATACGAGGTCTCGCCCCAGTTTCGGCTCCGAGATGCTGAGCTACATGTGTTGTTGGAATATCGACCGGGGGCCAGGCTGGAGCGATCCTCGCTGTTGAATGTGATCGTGGCCAATGTGCTCAGGTCTTCCCTACCGGGGTTGGAGCGGGTGATCGTTTACGGGCGCCCGTTTAAGCAGGCCAGCCCCGACTGGCAGGAAACCCTCCATCTGAGGCAATGGCAAGCCCGACTGGAACCTGATCAGAGCAGCGAGCCGGAGCCCGCGCCCCCCTCCGCTCGACCTGAGTTCACTCGCTCAGAACGACCCGAGTACCAACCTAACCCCACCCCAGATCCCTCTCCCCCTGCCTCTGCAGCCCCGACAGCTCTAGCTGACGATGAGGATATGACGGATTCCTCTATCCGCCCTCTCCAGGATGAGATCCTGAGTGAGCTGGAGGACCCGGAGCCCGAGACGGATCTCTATGCCGTGGAGCCCGAGCCGGAGATGACCATGGATCTGGTGGACAAACCCTCCCAGATCGCCTCGGAGGATCGCAGCCTGACTCAGCTGGGTCGTATGCAGCGGCGGGCCTTCCTCTCCAGTCTGCCCCATCTCTCGGAGCAGATGACCCAGGTGCGGGAATGGAGTATGGCCGAGCCGGAGGCCCTGAATCAGACCATCTTTAGTCTGGAGATGAAACGCAGCATCATCGATCTAGATCCGGAGGTGATGTTGGCCTATCAAGAGGGTAAGAGCGCTCTGTTTGCGGGAGATCTGGATCGGGCGATCGGGCTCATGCGGCAGGCTCTGGAGCAGGATGCCCAATTGGTGGAGGCCCGAGTTTATCTGGGCAACGCCTACGCCAGACAGGGGGATGTGCAGGTCGCCATCCAGGAATACCAGACCGCGATCCGGTTGGACTCGACCCTAGCGGAAGCCCATGCCTACCTCGGAGGACTGTACCTGCAGGAGAAGTCATTAGATCAGGCCATCGAGTGTTTCCAAGAGGCGCTCACCCAAAACAGCTTCCTGACGGAGACCCATATCTATCTACTCAAGGCGCTGATCCAGAAGGGCTATGTGGCGGAGGCCATCCAGCATTATCTCGACACCCTCCAATCCACCCCACAGTTGCTCTCGATTCGAGATCAGATGGCCCAGACCATCTTGCTCCATGCCTATTTTCTGATCCAGAGTGGGGAGACGGCGGACGCGGTGTTCTATCTGCGCAAGGCCATGACCTTGAATACCCGCGATGCGACTCTGCACTGTTTCCTGGGTATGGCCCTATTGGCCAGCAAGCAGAGGCGGGATTGGCAGGATGCCCTGACGGAGTTCCGGATCGCCTCCCGGCTGGACAGTCAACTGGCGGAAGCCTATATCGGTATGGGGATCGCTCAGGCTAAGTTGGACAATCTGAAGGGGGCGATCCATTCCTATCGCAAGGCCCTAGAGTTCAACTCCAACCGGATCGCGGCTCGCTATAACTTGGCCATGACCCTCTATCGGCAGGGGCAACTGCAGGAGGCGATCGAGGAATACCGCGCGGTACTGGAGCTAGATCCAGGGTTTGCGGAGGGGTATGTGAGTTTGGGCTTTGCCCTCCTGCAGTCGGGTGAGATCACCGGGGCCGCCCAGGCCTTTAACTCAGCCCTAGCCCAAGTGGAGGTCAACCTGGCGGAGGCCCATTGTGGACGTGGCGCGGCTCAGGCGGTGCAGGGAGATCTAACGGAGGCGATCAAGAGCTACCGACGGGCCTTGGATCTGTATCCTCTGTTGGGGGCAGCTCATGCGGGCATCGGGTTAGTGTACCTGCAGCAGGCCCAATTGGAGGGTAAGGGGGAGATGGAGGCGGCCAAGGAGAAGTTCGAGCAAGCTTTACGGATCGATACCTCTATCCCAGAGGCCCATTTCGGGTTAGGAGAGATCGAGCGATTGCAGGGATCACGAACGGCGGCGATCCAACACTATAAAGCCGCTTTGCAGGGCAATCGGAGCTTCACAGAAGCTCACTTTCGCCTAGGGATAGTCCTGGGCAAGGAGGGCAACCGGGAGGAAGCGATCCGGGAGCTACGGTTCACCCTCAGTCTCAGTCCCCATTATGCTGAGGCCCAGACCTGGCTCGATCACTGGCTTCAGGAGCAGTAGCATTTTGTTATATGTTGACTCTATGTCTTGGGCTCTGTCTCTGGTTCTGCTTTGTCTATGCTTGTCAGCCTCTTCACCCCAACCCATAACACTGAGTGGTTGCTAGAAACCTATCAGTCTGTGGTGGAGCAAACTTATGCTCATTGGGAATGGGTGATCGTTCCGAATCATGGGGCGATGATTCCTGAGGGGATCCAACAGGATCCTCGGGTCCGGATCATCCCAGCTGCCGCCACTCTGTCACCTGGAGTGGGGGCCCTGAAATCTTTCGCCTGTCAGCACTGTCGGGGAGAGCTTTTGGTAGAGCTTGATCATGATGATCTACTGACTGCCAATGCCCTGGACGTCCTGGTGCGGAATGCGGAGCAGGGAGCGGGTTTCCAATATTCAGACTATGTCAACTTTTTCGACGATGGAGGATTTCTCATCTACGATCACCAGAATGGCTGGGATCATCCCTATCTATTTCTCTATAAAGGCAACACCCACGTCGCTGTTCGTGATTTCGAACCGAGCCCATCCTCCCTCAGTAGTCTTACCTTTGGACCCAACCATGTGCGGGCCTGGTCCCGACAGGCTTATGATGCAGCAGGGGGACACGATCCGGATCTACCTGTGGTTGATGATTATGACTTGATCTGTCGCACCTACTTGACAGGAACAAAATTTGTTCATATCCCCGAGGCCCTGTATCTCTATCGCCTCCATGGAGAGAACACCTGGAAGGATCGCTCAGGTACGATCGATCAATTACGGATCCAGCTCTCCCGAAAATATCTCTATTCCATCATTGATGAGTGGAGCCGTCGGCAGCACTATTCCTGTCTATCCCTAAGCCCCTCCTCTGGAGCCCCAGAGCGATATCTCTCCTTGAATAAAGCTGAGATCCTCCACACTCAGGAGATCAAGCATCAGGGGATCTTCATCCCGGATCATAGCGTGGGATGCATTCGCGCCTACGATTTTTTACAGTATCTGGCACCCCAGAAAATCAATCGGATGATGGATGAGTTCTACAGGGTGCTGGCTCCAGGAGGCTGGCTGCTGACTTATACCCCATCCACGGATGGACTCGGAGCATTTGCGGATCCGTCCTATCGATCCTTCTGGAATCGGGGTAGCTTTGGCCGTTATCTCCAGCAGCTTGAGCCCAAACAGCATCTCCCCATGACTTGCCGATTTCGAGCCCATCGGCTTTGGGATGAGTATCCGACGGTAGAACATCAACGGCATGGGATGGCCTACATTAGGGGAGATCTTGTCGCCTTGAAAGGACAATTGGAACCTCAGATGATGGAGCTTCCGGACGGCAAGCATCTCTCTCAAGATAAAGTCTTGATGTTCCGGTCTGGATGATCTATCCTGAACCACAGAACCGGTTCACCTGACTCAATATTACCGATGAAATTTGCCATTACTCTCCCCAGATCACCACAGGTCCATGAATCCCCTTATCGAGAGGTGGCTGAGATCCTACATTATGGGCTACAGGGGTTAGGGCAAAACTCAATGATCACCTATCAAACCCAGATCTCTGATCATTTTCATATTTTACTCAGTGGTCATTCCCAGTCGATTCCAGAAGCGGATCCCTCCCCAGACACGATCATTTATAATTTTGCTCCTCTACAGGATCAGCCCCTTGACCCTGAGCAATTGGAACTCTGGCGACGGTATCCGGTTTGGGACTCAAGAGCTGAGCACATTCAGCGGCTACAGGATCTACGCTGTCATCAGGTGCAACATC
>CAYSEO010000288.1:0-5872 GCA_964429885.1 uncultured bacterium | reverse complement strand
CGTAGATAGGCTCTAGGTGGAAGCGCAGCAATGTGTGCAGCCGAGGAGTACTAATCGACCCAACACTTGACCTGACAGTCTGTGTGAAGAGGACCCTGGGGGGACCTGGGGATCCGACCCTGGTGAGCAGTTAGGGAAGCTATGCAGCTTTAAGGGTGCTGAGAGAGAGGAAAGAGGAGGGCAAGCTAGCCCACCAGAGAGACAGCATCCAAGAGCCATACCTGGTGTCAAGAGCGCAGTGGACCCACGCCGACCCATCCCGAACTCGGAGGTGAAACGCTGCAGCGGTGAGCATACTGCGGGGGGGACCCTGTGGAAACCTAACTCGATGCCAGGTATACAAAAATCTCGGAACGTAAAAAGGATCTGCAAAAGCGGATCCTTTTCTGTCTCTAGACTCCTTCCAAAGGAATATCGAGAAATCTAGCGATCTCAGCCCCCTGATTCTCGATCGTCGATAGTGCTAAGGGCTGCCCCACTTGAGTGAGTGGAATGTCTCCTCTTCCCCTGACCTTCAGGAATAAAGCCCGCTTCGGGTTGAGTCCCTCCTTAACCTCCACCTTGATGCTTTGAATATCTGTGAGGCTAAAGGTCAGTTTCACCTCTCGGTTCTTGCCTGGAAAACCGTAGCGAAAGACGGTGGCCTGTCCTGAGGATGAGTCAAACTCGTTGTATCCTCCCCCTAAATTCCAATACAGGCTCAACCATTGGTAAAGTCCTGCTGCCGATCCCAACACCCCATAGAACAACATGGCGATACCTTGGGGGATGAAGATCAGGCTGCTGGGATGAGAAAGGGGTAGTAGGTCCTGACCGAGATAACTGGAGAGCCCAGCAAGAGTAAATCCAACACCCCCTCCAGTCAAAGCGATCGCCCAGAAGAGAACACTGATCCGTCTGGACCCTGTGACGCTGTAGACCAATCGGTCCTGAGAATCCTTTTCTGCTTGAGTGTTTGCCTGTGCCACGGTTAGAACCCTTGATCTCTTTGTGTCTGACTCAGGTTAGCTTATGCAAATCGATGGGTGATATCCTCGCTGCCTGGGTTGACTTCCCTTAAGATGAGGAGTGATCGGCCTTCGTGCTGAACTGGAACCTGATATTCTGTCCTCTGCACTATTTAAGCCTTCAGACCTATGCTGATCGAACTCACCCCTGATGAAGCAGAACAGATTCTACCGGTTATCCCGACTCGTGTCCAATACATTAGGTACTGGAACGATGGCTTCCGCAACATTGGACGGATCATAACGACGGCCTTGGTAGGTGCATCTCTTCTTGTTCTATCACGGTTCTTCTACGATAATTCATTTTTTGGCCTGCTGTTTGCTCTGTCGGGACTCCTGTCCTTGCTTTATCCTGTTCTCTGGGGACCTTTATATGAGATCTCCCGAAACAACTTGAATTTCCGCGAGATCCCGTATACAGGGCTGTTCTTTGGTCGGGTCCTGAGGTTGCGTCGAGTCACGGTGATCGTCGATGAACAGGAGAAACTCGACGAGAATGGGGATCTTTACATTGAGGAGATCCGGGAACGTCAGCTTGAGATCGAGATCGGAGATGATGAGGGTAATCGATATCGACTCAGGGTGAGGGATGATCCTCGCTACAATGCCATCGTGCGTCGCCAATCGGTTCTGGGTCTAATTAAGGCTTATTCTCGGGATCTGCAGCGACGGGCTCGGTTGACTGAGATCTATGTGATTAAGCTGGATGAGTGGGTGGGGGATGAATCTTACCTGGCTCGGGAGGAGTTTTTGGCCTTGGCTGACGAGGTGTTGGAGGGAGTCAGTTAGGGATGTTAATAATTCTTGATAATACTGACAGCCACTCTGGGGTCTGGGTAAGCTCAAATCATTCGCTGTGCCTAGGATGCGCTCATGGTTCAATCAGTACCTGATAAACCGCTCGTTGCCTTGCAGTCTGTATTGCAGCAGATGCGCGAGCAGAGCAACTCCAAGGTTTTGATCGAGCTGGCGTTAGGCTACATCGGTAATGTCTTCGTTGCCCCTCTGATCTGGTTGGCGGTTTATGACTACAACCAGCACCAGCTGATCGGTCAAGGGGGGGTCACTTTACTGGAGGATCTGTCCCTGCTGACGTCGACGATGCCCCTACAGCCAGGGGAGATCCTGGAGCAGGTGGTGATCGAGCAGCGGCCCATCAGTTTGCCGGACATGTCTCAAGAGCCCCGCATGGGGTTCTGGCAGCAGCAGGCCAAGGGCTTGGGCGGGATCCAAGGATGTCTGATCTATCCCATCCAGCATCAACGTCGCTGCATGGGGGTATTGATGTTGGGGTCTCAGGTGTGGGGGGTGACGACAACTGAAGAGGAGAAGGCCCTGTTGGGGATCCTGTTGGGTCAGTTGGCGGCCTCGTTGTCTCATCTGGAGTCGGTCTGGAAACAGCAGATGGAACGGCGTGTGGATGAACCGCTGTTGTCTTTAGGCCAATCGATGATCCAACTGACCTCTCTGGAGGAGCGGATCGAGGCTGTGGCCACTGAGTTACAGACCTTTGTGGGGGTGAGTCGGGTACAGGTGTATTGGCTGGATCGACAGGAAAGCCAGTTTACTCCGCGTCGCAAGGTAGCGGTCAAGGCGACCCCAGAAAAAGGAGCATCAGCGTTGCCACCTGGATTATCCACAGGATTAGGGGATAAGCCGGGTCCTGGAGCTAAATCGGCTCAGGCTAAACAACCCCTAGCGCTGTCGATCCGAGAGTTGGGGGATATGTACTATACCCTGGCGGATGGTCAGGTGGTCTGTGCCTCAGAGGCTTCTGGCACGGCTCGGTCCGAGATCACACCCAAGTTGATGCAGCAGTTGCGGGCTCAAGCGGTGATGGCGGCCCCGATCCTGTTGGGTAGTGATCTGTTGGGATTTATCAGTCTAGAGTCTGATGTCCCCAGGGCTTGGGAGGATGTGGAACGGCAGATGATCTCAGGGACGGCCAATTTGCTGGCCCTAGCAGCTCCGTTGGAGAAGCTGGAGGTGGCTTTGGAGCAGGTGAGACATCACCAGGGACTGACGGCTCAGATCATGGAGTCTTTGTACACCCAAACCGATGTGCAACCGGTTCTGCAGATGGCCATCAGTGGCCTGTGTGATCAACTCAATGCTTCGGCCTGTTTGGCCCTACGGTACCAACCGAGTTCCGAGACCTTTGCCGTCGTCTATGACCATCGCAAGGAGGCTAAGCTCACCTTCCCAAGGGAGTTTGGCCCCCTCAATGATATGGACTGGAGCGATATGATCAGCCGGGATGTGGTGGTGGCAGAAAACTATAGTCAGGATCTGCGTCTGCTGTCCTGGCGTGGGGAGTTGGAGCCCCGAGGGGTTAAGTCCCTGATGTTCTGTCATACGGAACCCGATGAGGCTCAAGCCAGCCAAGGGATTGAGGGGGCGATCTTGGTGGTTCACCAACAGTTGCGGGCTTGGAGTCGGGAGGAGAGAGAATTGTTACAGGCGGTCTCCCAACAACTGGGCCTGATGTTACGCCAATCCGAGATGGAGCAGACTCTGAATCGCCAGGAGCAACTGATCACGAACCTGATTGCCTCTGCGACCAATCTGCAGCTGCTACAGTCGCTCCCGGATATCTACAGCTACACCGTTGAGTCCGTGGCTCAGATGTTGTCCACGCCTTTAGCCGTGATCGTCAGCTGGGTGCCGGGGGAGACTCAGGGACAGGTGACCGCTCCCCTCAATCAGGATCCGAACTACAAGTTGGCTGCAGGTCTGACGGTGGATATCTATCAAGATCCCTTGATCGCGCAAACGCTACAGTCCCCGGAGGGATTGGTGGAGCAGCAGGTGGACGATCTCTTACCGGCGACGCGCTCCTGGTTGAGTGCTCCAGGGATCCAGCGGGTGTTATCGACGCCCTTGGGGATGCCGGATGGGTTCTCGACTCCCTTAGGGATCCTGTTGGTGGTCAAGAGTGAGGGCCGCTGGGAGATGGATGAACAGCTGGCTTTGACCCTGATGGGCCATACCTGTGGTTGGGCGGCAAGACGGCTGTTGTGGACCCAGACCTTACAGGAGCGCGGGGAGATCCTGTCTGAGCTGAACTGGTTCAAGCATCGTCGCCTCTTCGATATGCAGACGGCTCTGTTGGATGGATTGAAGCGCTTGGGGCAGGTGCCCGAGATCAAGGGGGATGAGGCGACTCGTTGGCAAAAGGTGGTTGAGATCGCCAGGGGGTTACGGGATCTGACGGCTCAGAATCAGTCCCTGCTCAAACATGAAACCTGGGTAGCTCATCCTCAGGATACGACGGTGCCTGTGGCGGCCTTAATTCGCAAAGGGTTACGTCGGGTGGAATCTCTAGTCCAGAAGCGCAAGCTATGGCCCAGGGTCCATGGAGATACCGGGTTCGCCATCTACGGAGATCCGGCCCGTCTGGAGATGGTGTTACATGAGGTGCTGACGGCAGCGGTGTTGCGTAGCCCCATCGAAGCCCGCCTTGATGTGTGGGTGCAGCATGGGGAGTATCTGGAGATGTTGATTGTGGATAAGGGGGAGCTGGATCCACAACTCATGGAGGCTCTGCAGTCTGAGGATCCAGTGGCTGAGATCTACATTGACCCTCTAGATGTAACCCCCCTATCCAGTAGCCCAGGTCTGGAGCTCAGCTTATGTCAGCGGTTGATCCAGAGGATGGGTGGACAGCTGAGTTTCTATCGTGCAGATGAGGGGAACACCGTCTCCCAATTCCTAATGCCCTTTGTCGGGGGAGAGGAAAGCAATTAGATGTACCCCATCAGCTCAGAATCCCCCAGATCGTTGGAGGCGACGGGGCGATGGCCGGGCAGCTCTCCGTAGCGCACATCGTGAAGGCTGCTGGCGAAGACGGGACGGTGACCGGGTAAGCTCTCGGTCTCCAGGATCTGGATGTCGCTGACGAAGACAGGCCGGTTGCCGGGCAGATGGAATTTCTCGGAGATGCGCAGATGGCTGGGCTCGATGGGGCGACCATTGGGCAGAGCTGGCTTGTAGGAGTCGTAGGATACGGCCAGAGAACTGCTGCTGGTACCGGAACTGGAGGTGGACCCAGAGGAGTGGACCTCAAGGGCCTGACCCTGGGGAGTCGAAGTGCCGTTGGACTGCTCGGTGCTACCCGACTCGGTGCTGCCTGTTGTGCTCTTCTTCGTCGCCATGATCTGTACCCTTGATTGAGATGGTTCTACCTGGTGGTGCGAACGGTCTTGGGTCAGCCTGTGCTGGGGATGGGATCCCAAAACCTAAAGACTTGCTTAAGCTCCATTATAAACAGGGATGGAGACACACGGGGCGGGAATGTCTTACAGCCGACGACCATCAGAGAGCTGTAGGTGTACAGCCTGTCTCACCCGCTCCTCATCGGCCTGACAGAGTTTGAGACCAATGCGCTGGATCTGCAGCAGGGTTCGATCGGGATCTTCGGGATCGATGCACATCATATTAAGTTGATAGGCGGCTTTCATGACATCCTCACCACAGGCGGCCTGGAGCTGGGTCTGCTGTTGGGGTGAGATCTGGCGGTAGATGAGCTCTAGGCAGAGCAGCACCTGGATCACGTCTGGGATCTGGGGCTGGTGCTGACAGATCTGGTCTAGGGCAAGGGCTTGACTGGATTGTGGATCGTAACCCAGATCCTGCAGTCCCTGATCCAGTTGAGGGGCATGGACGATGCGGTTGAGTCCCCAACAGAAGCTGAGGGAGAGGGAGTCTTGGGTCTGAGGATCTCGGGGCAAAGCTTGGGGTACGGGGGGATGGGAGAGCTGCAGCTGGAGAATGCCTCTCGCCCACTCGATCTCTGGAGTCTGGGGCTCGGCATAAACCAGACCCCAACTGCTGATCTGGAGGGGCCACGGAAACGGGAGCCAGGG
>CAYSEO010000287.1:0-5918 GCA_964429885.1 uncultured bacterium | reverse complement strand
CAGCTGCGAGTAAGGTTTCCCCTAGATCATGATGAATCCAGGTGTTTTTTGAGTCAATCAAGATCGCTTTCCGGAAAGCGGAAATTGCATCTTCCCAGTTTTCGCGAGTTTTTTGCGTCTGGCCTAGAGTATAGTAAAACTCTGGAAATGTCCCATCTATTTCAATCGCTTGATACAAAGCTTGCACTGCCTCCTGCCAATATCCCTGACCTAGATAGACTTGCCCTAAGACGTATTGAGCCTCAGCAAGATCCGGACGTTGTTGCAGTAGATCCTTGCAAATTTTCGTGGCCTCTGACCAATATTTCTGCTGCATTAGCAATCGCGAGATCTGCAAATGAATCTGTGGGTCATTAGGTAACACCCATGCAAGAGCTCGATAATAGACGAGACTTATGTCAGCTATTCCATCTCGGAACGCTGCCCGCTTTTTGCTTAACAGGCCTTTCAGTCTGTGCATTTTTCCCATTACATTTATCACAGCTATCAGCTCCAACGATTTGTTTGCGTTACATGGAATCAGTATACTTTGATGCGATACTTTCATGCAAGCAATATTTCTCATATAACATATCTGAGTTGTATTGATTTCTGACATCAACATATCCATGGGAAGTCAAGATTGGAAGTAGCATCACCCATACCCACTCATCGATCTCAAGACTGAGAGCTAGGAATCGGTAACGATCGAATGGAAAATTTCTTAGTACAACAAATTCGCTGCCCTCAATATCGAAAGCTCCATAGTCAATGATGGGAGGAGCTTTGTGCCTATCTAACAAGGTCACCAGGGGAACAGCTGACTTCTTAACCTCTTTCCCCATCTGTAAGATCTCTTCACTCCCCCACTTATAATTCTCTAAGTTGCTCTTGATCCCGCTCAAATAGGGATAATGCTCATTTTTCCCCTGAATATAGCTAATCTGTCCGGGAGTATCAGATAGACAGACTTTCTCACAATGGCTATTCGGACGGTTTTTCACTAGCTCATCGAAGAAGAAATCATTGGGTTCGATGCATATCCCTGTCCAACCTAGATGGGCCTCAAGAAGATAGCAGCTGCTCGCATCTTTCCCATTGGCCGCACCGGCCTCGACAAAGTAACCTCCCCGCTTTCCAGGAAAAATGGATTCAATAATCCAACGGTCATTGAGCGTCTGGTTCTGGTAGATCATTTTCCCTCCTTGGTGATTTCATCTCTCTATGCAGTCAACCATCGGTTTCATATTTCAGATATGGAGTATGTTCCGGAACCACAGATCTCCCAGGTCCGTGGGGGAGCTAGAATACTACCTGGCTCTGAAAATCCAAAGATCTCTAGCTGGACTTGGTGGTAGACACTATCGCATGTCTCCTGCCAGTCTACGCTGTGTATGCTAACATTAACATGGTATTGCCCACTACTCAGATCAAGTCTCTCCAAATGTAGGAGTACTCGTCCTTTACCCAAGACAGATCTTGATATCGTTGTCTCAGAACTAAAGCACTTAACCCCTTTTTTGTCAGTTAAGCTTACAAACACAGTATACTCTACAATTGCTTCGAGTTGGGTGTATTGCACGGCGATCGTTAGTGGACCGCCAACTTTTAATGAGTTAATCACCTGCTCTTGAGGATCTAAGCAAGTTACGGATAGAATCTTGACTCTTTGGGATACAACCTGTGTTTGGTTAACGTAACGTCTGCTGATGATGTAGGGATCACCCATGTCCACCATCTCACCTCGGTCTAACCATAGAGCCTGATCACAATAAGCTTGAATGGGGTTAGTAGTTTGAGAAACTAGCATGATCGAACAGCCCTCTGACTTGAGCTGGACAATTCGTTCTAGGCATTTTGCTTGAAAAGTTAGGTCGCCAACAGCCAAACGTTCATCCACCAAAAGGATATCCGGCGAAGTATGGATGGCCACCGAAAAAGCCAGTCGCATTTGCATACCTGTACTATAGGTTCGGAGAGGATTATCAATGAAGTTGGCGAGTTCGGCAAACTCAACGATCATATCTAATGAACGACGGATCTCACGCCGAGTCATCCCTAGGCAGGTGGCAGACACCCAGATATTTTCCAGTCCCGTCAGATCCGTGTGAAATCCAGATCCTAAATCAAACAGAGCACCGATTCGCCCCTGGGTAATGACTCGCCCGCCGTCAGGACGCCCGATACCACCGATCAACTGTAAAAGAGTTGATTTACCAGCACCATTGCGACCCAAAACACCTAACATCTGACCCTTCTCGATACGGAAATCGATATCCTTGAGTACCCAAAACCAATCAACGGGTTTTAACCGTCTCCACCCCGCTAGAGCTGCTTCCATAAATGTTCTGGGGCGATCCGCATGATACCGACGAAAACGCTTGCTGAGGTTTTCTACGATGATAGCACCCATGATGACTCACGCCTCCTCAAGAAAGAAATCACTCTGCTGACGAAAGAGGCGATAACCTAGTGGAAGGAGAAGGACAGCGATCAACGACATCCCCAATAAAGATGGCCAATCTGGAACCTGACCCTCAAACAAGATCGAGCGATAAGCTCCAAGTACAGACACCATTGGATTGAGTGAATAGAGGGTCCGAACTTCCTCGGGGACTTGGGAGATCGAATAAAATATCGGCAACATATAGTTCATTAACTGTAACAGGACATCAGCAGTATGTTGTGTGTCCCGAAAGGTCACGTTCAATGCTGCGAGTGGATAAGCAAGGCCAGTTGTGAGTCCAAACTGAATAACCATGATCGCTGGCAGTAACCCTATCATAGGAGTTAGCTCAACACCGTCAAGATATAGAAATAACAGTAAAGTGGGAAAGGCTAGCAAGAGATGAGTGAGTCCGGTGGCAACAGTAACAACTGGGAGAATTCCTACGGGGAAGCCGGGTTGCTGGAGTAGAGGCCGGTTGTTGACGATCGTTCCTGTGGCCTGGATCAGCGATGATCTTGTCCAGCTCCAGATTAACAATCCACTGAAAGCATAAGACGTGTAGTGTGGGATATCAACTTTTAGAATAACCCGGAACATAAAGCTAAAGACAGCTAGCTGTATCAAGGGGTTGAGCAACGTCCAAGCTACTCCTAAAAACGAACGTTTGTAGAGCAGCTTAAGATCGCGGGATACCAATACAATGATCAGATCAAAGATGTGGATCAGCTTACGACGCCGGGGTAGGACTCGTTTGATCATCATAGGATCTTACCTCCAACCGATGAAGAATTCGCAGTCACTGGCCCGGATTCGGCTATAGAATTGCCCTGTGGAGATTGCCGATCAGCAGGTGGGACATAGGCAGTGCTTCGGCCCAACTTCCGCACCCGCAGACAACTGATCCATAAGCACCAGAAAGCCAATGGGTAACCTAAGATCTCACTCCACAGATAGGGCCATGGAGCCTCAAACTGGCCCCGAAAGCGTTTAACTACCCGCTGGCAGACATATTCCGGTATATATCTAAAGATCAATGGAAAGGCCCGCCGATCACCTGCCTGCAGCCAAACTCGCAGTAGAAAGGCGATTCCTCCCTTCCAATGGCAAAAGTGTTGACGGTATAGGGCAGGAAGTTCTCGACGGTGGCGATGCCAAACGAAGGCAGTGGGCTCATAAACCAGGGTATGACCTGCTCGCAAGATCTTGTAAAACAGGTAAGTCTCCTCTCCTCCTCCCGTTGGGGTCCCTGCCCCCAGTGCTTCATCCATCAAGCCGATCTGAGGATCGGAGAAAATGCTGGCTCGAAACGCGGCATTGGCCGAGACCCCCAGCTCACCAATGGCGGGCAGGATAGCGAATGAGTCCAACCACTGACCATCAACCTCAAACCGCTCGCACCCTGACCCTAGCCCCCCTGTCAAGGCCTCGAACAGCACCTGCGCACGGGTCTCCAATTCCTTTGGCAAGACGTTACCTGTCACCGCCACGACCTCAGATCTGGCGAGAGGAGCGATTAATTTCTCTAACCAATCCACTGGAACCGTAATATCATCATCCACAGTGACCACGATCTCCCCCGTACTGGCAACGATGGCGGCATTTCTTCCATAAGCGGAACCTGAGCGTGCCTCTTGAACCCACTTCACCCCCGGAAATTTCTCCACAACCGGAGGTGTGATCCCTGAGTGAGGACGATTATCGGCAACGATGAGCTCGACTGGACGTGAGGTCTGCTGAGCCAATAGCTGCCTGAGGCAGGACTCCAGCTCCTCTGGGCGATCACAGGTTGTGATGACAATGCTAACTGGAATTGAGCTGGAGAGCTGTGGTAGGGGGTCTAGATGAAGGTGCTGCTCGGGGAGAACTCCTGGGAGGGCTTGATCTAGAGGCGTCATGGCAAGCTCAGGACTACTTCTTCCGTATCGTTGGACGTGCTGGTGTGACCTCCACAACGCCCAGAAGCCCTGGGAATGACCGATGATCTCCAACATCAACAAGGGCATCGGATAGGTTAGACGGCCTAGGAGACGCCACAGGAACCGTTTAGCGTAGTAGGTGGGTAACATTGCGATCGAGAGAAAGGGACGCCAGTCTTTGCACTGAGCCACTGTCATTAGATGATAAGCCATGACACCTCGACTATAGCTGTAAATCTGATAACGTAGCGCGGGAAAACGGCGTCGATGCCGATGCCAAACCCAGGCCTTAGGCTCATAGACATGAACGAAACCCGCACGCAAGTTTTTGTAGAAGAGGTAGATATCTTCTCCACCTCCAGCAGGAACCCCTGCTCCCAGCATCTCCTCCCATAAACCGATTTCTGGATGTCGGAACAAACTCGCCCGAAAAGCCGCATTTGCTGTCCCACCCAGCAACCAAACCGGTGAGGCCAACGTAGAACTCTCTAACCAGTCACGATCGACCTCAAAGGGTTGAAATCCGCGACACAATCCACCATCGGCATAGATCTCGAAGGCCTGTTGGGCAGGAGTTTCTAACTCAAGTGGCAGGATATTTCCCGTGACCACCATCACCTCTGGTCGAGCAAAGGGAGCCACGAGAGGATCCAACCAGTGTCGCGATGGGGTGACATCATCATCGATAGTCACGATGATCTCTCCCTGAGCATGAGCGACCCCAGTATTCCGGGCATAGGAAGCTCCAGGACGATGTTCACAAACCAGTTTCACAGTCGGAAATTCCTGCACCACGGGTGAGGTCAATCCGGAACCAGGACGGTTATCGATAACAATGATCTCAAGCCTATGATGGGTACTTAATTCCTCTAAGTGTTGCAGGCAGTTTCGCAGATCATCAGGTCGATCACAGGTAGGAATAATAACAGAGACAGAGTTCTCAAAAGCAGGTGACGGATCAACTGGGGCAGGGGCATCTTCCTTTAATTTCTCCCAGGTCTGGGCTAATTCTGGATCGGCAACGATTGCTTCGGTCAAGGACTCCACGGTAACAGATTGATACTCGTTAGCCAGATCAATGCTCCCGATGGGAGTTCCCCGCCAGCTTAAAAAGATTCGGGCTCCCCAATGGTTCTGCAGATCCCTCAACGGCTGTAAAGGGTGAGACAGTTCCACTATTCTTACTGCCATGGGTTTTCCTTGTCTCAAGGCTTGTTTGGCTACGGTTGATTGTTGGGGGTCCATCTCTTCCTCCCTGATTACCAAGTCAGCTGAACGCGTCGGATGTACTGTTGTCCTGTATCTCTTTCCCACCGATATCTTAGATTATAGTCTTGACCGCGAGTACTGTTAAGATCTCTTCTGCCAGATCAGGGATAAGACTTTGTGAAGGACCTCACCCACCTTGACCTTGATCCAGATCTGCATAGGTGTCACGGTCATCTGTCTTTGAGTAGAATCCACCCCCACAGGCTCAATGTTGGTATGCTCCTCCTTGTTTAAGAATCCAAATCTCTGAAATTGGAGGAGGATAATACATTTGATCATTAGGATATAAAATCCTGGCCGTCCCA
>CAYSEO010000286.1:0-5928 GCA_964429885.1 uncultured bacterium | reverse complement strand
GAGTTGGAGTTGGGGATGGACTCGGGCCTGGAGTTGGAGTTGGGGATGGACTCGGGCCTGGAGTTGGAGTTGGGGATGGTCCAGGGCTCGGGATCGAAGTACAAGCGGAGGAGGTGGCGATCTGAGTCAGGGGATCTAAAGGATCCTGACCAGGCTGATTCACGATCACACAATCATTGTTGTCCACACCCTCGATCTGAACCTGAGAGAACTCAAGGGTGAGTAAGCTGTCGCTCTCCCTAGCCAAGAAGGTGGTCAAGCCTGGGAAGGACTGCACTGGGGTGCGGACAAACTCCGCATTCTGGATCGTGAACGCTGTTGCCGTCAGGGCTTCCGGTGGCAGCTGGACCGAGATTTGGATCATGCCCGCAGCTATAGGTCCCACGGGCGGAGATAGGAGTACTCCCCCTGGCAAGGACTGACCTGGGATGGCCAGGATCTGATCGGGCTGTACGGTCTGATCGGGGAGCAGAGCCGAGATCGTGGCCGCCAAGTTCGCGTCGTTGCGTTGAGAAACGGGAATAAAGGTGGCTGCATACACGGCCACAGCATCGGTGAGATCGGGGGCCGGAACCCGCCCACCGGAGACAAAATCGGTGTTGATCTGATCTGGGACTGGATCTAAGCTAGATGCCTGGAAGTTACCTGCCGGAAATAGGGTATTGGCCTGGGTCGCGATCGTCTCAGCTGAACGCAGTTGGGCAGGCAGATCCCCGGTGGCCCGTACCAGAACATAATCTTCCAGGGTGACAGCGTTGGGATCTCCTTGATAGATCAGGGACACGCCAGATGCTGAGACCTGGGATCTGAACCGCACTTCCGCTTCGGGCACTCCCTCAATCTTTACCTCCTCAATGGCAGGTAACGGGGTGAGGGCGTCGGCCAAAACAGGGGCATAGATCTGGGGATCCGATTCGGGTAAGGGCAGCCGGGTGAAGGTGATCCCTGCCAACGTGAGGGAGGAGGGCAGTGGGTAATCTGAGGAGATCTCTAGGGCGCCTTGGCCAGCTGCAGAGAGCGCAACGCTAGGACTGTCCAGGCGGAACACTCCAGTTGGATCCCCTGCTTGATTGGAGTCTGAGGGCAATGTGATGCTGGTTTCCTCTCCACCACAGCTCGACACCAAAAACAGCAGCAGGGCAGTGGAGGTAGGGACGAAACAGGCTCTGGACATGATGACAGACCTTGGCGAACCGGCAGGGATCCCAGATTCCAGTGTGAATAGTACCCCAGCACCGAGCGAAGCGCATGGCCTCGTCAGGATTCCCTGAGCTCGCGGAACTGCAAGCGGCTCAACGGATTCGGCCTGATCTGGATCTCAGCTTTGAGGCCAATGCTCTGATCGCTTTAGTGGATGGGATCGCCACTGGAGTCATCCTCAACCCGGATCAGTTCTCAGCCGAGCAGCAACAGCAGCTGGTGCGACGCCATATCCGGACTTTGCTGTCTTGATCCGAATTCGCTCCTATTGAACCAAGGGCTACCATAAGGGCACTTGAGTCGTTGATCGGCCTCTCATGTTCCATGGTCTCTGTCGTCGCTATCGTCGCATCCCCCTCAGAGAGTTTCTGGTGGTGCCCTTTGTGCTACAGATCGGCATCGCCGTTGGGATCACGGGGGGGTTATCGCTGCTCAACGGTCGCAAGGCGGTCAATCAGGTGGCCAGCAGCTATCGCCAGGAGCTCACCACCCGGATCCAGCAGGAGCTAGAGGATTTTCTAGAGACCCCTCACCATCTCACCCAGCTGAATGTGGAGGCGGCCCGCTCCCAACTCTTGGATCTTGAGGATCCCCAAGCCCTCGAGGATCGTTTCTTCAACCAGATCAAAACCTTTGAGTCCGTTGACTTTGTCTACTTCGGCTCGCCGCAAGGGGGGATCCTCTCCGTAGGACGGGGAGCGGCAGGGGAGTTGCAGTTAGATCTAAGTCGGGATCTGGCCGCTGGGGATTATCTGATCTACGACCTCGATGAGCAGGGCAATCGCCTGCAGCAGGAACGGGTCCGGACGGATTACGACACTCGACAACGGCCCTGGTTTCGCAACCCACTGGCGGCAGGAGAGGATACCTGGACGATCTATCTCTACATCAATCGGATGACCTTGGGTTTGGCCCATAGTCGTCCTCTATACGATCCCTCGGGAGAGCTGCAGGGGGTGTTTGCCGCTGATGTCCTGCTGAGTGATCTGGATCAGTTTCTACAAGATCTGGAGCTGAAAGAGGGGGGACAAACCTTTATTGTGGAGCGCTCCGGTGAGATCGTGGCTTCCTCAGCTGCCGAACCTCCTTTTTCCGAATCCGAGGCGGGAGAGAGTCGTCTCAATGGCTTGAACAGTCAGGAACCGTTGATCCGGGCCACCTTGGAACATTTGTTGCAGGAAAATGCTGATCTGAGCTCGATCACGACTCCCATGGAGCTGCAGTTTCCCTATGGAGAAGAGCGTCAGTTTGTCCAGATCGTGCCCTTCAGGGCCTATGGTTTGGATTGGTTGATCGGGGTAGTGGTGCCGGAATCCAGCTTCATGGCCCAGATCGAGGAGAATACCCGCTGGACCTTGGTGATCTGTCTGGCGGCTCTGGGATTGGCGACGGGAGTGGGGGTCTGGACGGCACGGCGGATCACTCAACCGCTAGAGCAGCTGAGTTATGCCAGTCAATCCCTGGCTCAGCGGGCTCGCACAGGGGCCATTACCCAGGCAGATCTGGGCTCCACAGTGGAGTTGAACCGGGAGGATGAGATCGGCACCTTAGCCCGCTCCTACAATCAGATGGCCTATCAACTCCAGGAAGCCTTTGCCCGTCTCAAAGATCACACTCAGGAATTGGAGCGCAAGGTAGAGGAGCGGACGGCTCACCTGGAGGAGCGGGCTCAATTGGCGGCCCTGGATGCAGATATCGGCATCGCCCTCACCCAGGGCAACAGTCTGCAGGAGACCTTATCGCAGTGTGGACAAGCCATCGTCGATCGATTGGATGTGGCCCTAGTCCAGATCTGGACGGGATTACAGCGGGATCCAGATCTGCGTCTGCAGGTGAGCCTGGGGACTGTGGGGGTGCCACCCCAGTGGGGAGACTCTCTCAACCTAGAGGCCCAAGGATTGGCTCTGATCGCTCAACAACGGTGCTCCTATCTCTGTAACCAGCTGCAGACCGGCGACTGTGCTCCCCACCCCCCCATCTGGGATCTGGCCTGGGTGCAGCGCGAGGGATTACAGGCCTTTGCGGCCTTTCCCCTGATCGTGGAGGATAAGGTGGTGGGGATCTTAGTGGTGATGGCTCGATATCCTCTCACAGAAGCGGCTCAACAGGAGCTGGCCTCCGTCAGCCACGAGATCGCCTTGGGGATCCGGCGTAAACAGATGGAGAGCGCCCTACGGGAGAGTGAGGAGCGCTACCGAGGCATCGTCGAGAACGCCAGTGATCTGATCGTCACCCTCACCCCAGACAGCCGGTGTCGTTATCTCTCCCCCAACCTGCCCCAGGTGTTGGGCTATGAGGCGGAGGAGCTGAAAGGAGAGCCCTGGTCAGCCCTGATCCACCCCGATGATCTGCCCGGTGTCTCAGATGTGGCGGAACGGGGCATTACCACAGGGGAGACAGTCACCACCCCCGCCCACCGCATGCGCTGTAAGAACGGCACCTGGCGCTGGTTTATCACCTCCGGATCCTGTGTGTTTGATAATCAGCACACTCCCCTCTATCTGGTGTGTATCGCCCGTGATGTCACCGATCGGAAGCAGGTGGAGGCAGAGATGCAGAAGGCCCGAGATGCGGCGGTGGCGGCCAATCGAGCCAAGAGTGAGTTCCTGGCCAGTGTCAGTCACGAGCTGCGCACCCCTCTCAACGGGATCCTCGGCTATGCCCAGATCCTGAAGCGAGATCAGGCCCTTGCCTCCGGCCAACGTCAGGGTCTGGATGTGATCCAACGCTCTGGGGAGCACCTACTGACCCTGATCAACGACATCCTGGATCTGTCTAAGATCGAGGCCCGCAAGATGGAGCTGAGGGTGAATACCTTTCAGCTCCCAGAGTTTCTCCAGACCGTGGCGGATCTGTTTCGATTGCGGGCACAGCAGAAAGGGATCGCCTTCCTCTACGAGCTGATCACACCCCTACCCCAGTGGGTGGAGGGAGATGAGAAGCGACTGCGACAGGTGTTGATGAATCTGCTCAGCAATGCCGTCAAGTTCACTGATCAAGGGGGGGTCACCTTCAAGGTAGGCGTCCTGGAGCGGGAGTCCAAGTCGGAGCTGCAGCCCCGGATCCGATTTCAGGTGCAGGATACCGGCAGAGGCATCGCGGCGGCGGATCTAGAAGAGATCTTCCTGCCCTTTCAACAGGCGGGAGATCAACGATATATCACTGAAGGCACAGGTCTAGGGTTGCCCATCAGTCAGCGATTGGTGGAGATGATGGGAACGGAGATCCAGGTAGAAAGCCAGCCGGATCAAGGCAGCTGTTTCTGGTTCGATCTGCGACTCCCGCAGGTGGAGGGCAGCGCCTTGGTGGAGCAGGAAGCTCAGGACCCAATCATTACCGGCTATCGAGGTCCCCGGCGCCGCATTCTGGTGGTGGATGACAAATGGGAGAACCGATCGGTGATGCTCAATCTCTTAACCCCCTTGGGCTTCGCGGTGATCGAGGCCAGCAACGGTCAGGAGGGCTTGGATCGGGCTCTGGAGCGATGTCCGGATGTGGTGTTGATGGATCTGGTGATGCCGGTCATGGATGGATTTGAGGCCACCCGACGATTACGAACCTATCCGCAGTTGGAGGGACTGGTGATCTTAGCCGCCTCTGCTAGTACCTTCGATCGAGATCAACAATCCAGTCTGGACGCAGGCTGTGATGATTTTATCTCCAAACCGATCGTGGCCTCGGAGCTATTGCAGAAACTAGAGACCTCCCTGCATCTGGAGTGGATCTATAGCACTGAAGCCTCATCCCCACCTGAGATCTGGAAAGGTACAGATCAGGAGCCTGAGCCTGAGTCTGATCTCCCCACCCCAGCCGATCTAAGCCAGCTCTGGGAATTAGCCCGCATTGGTCATATCAAAGGGATCTTGGAGTATCTGGATCGGTTGGAGGCGGGAGGGTATGGGGGATCAGAGTTTACCGAGGAGCTGCGCCGCATGGCCAAAACCTTCCAGGTTAAGAAGATCCAGACCCTGATCAAGCCGTTGATCGAACGTTAAAGCATCCACTCAGAGAAAGCAGGAGAGGCACCTCCAGAAACTCCCCTCGCCAGCTCCCGATGCCCTCAGCTCACGGGGATGATCATACTCCAATAGTTCGATCTAGAACAATCGTGAGATTCGGGGCCAGCTTGACGGTACAGTGAGAGATGCTCTGCAGCACGATCACGTATGAGCGCCATCACCGATCGATTCCAACAGCTCAAACAACGGGGAGAGAAGGCTCTGATCCCCTACATCACCGCCGGAGATCCGGATCTGGAGACCACCTTTGCCGCCCTGCAGGCTCTGGACCAAAACGGAGCAGACCTGATCGAGCTGGGCATCCCTTACTCCGATCCCCTGGCGGATGGTCCGGTGATCCAGGCTGCCGCCACCCGCGCGCTCTCCCGAGGGGTACGACTAGGACCCATTCTAGAGGGACTGAGGGATCTGCAGCTCAACGCCCCCGTGATCCTGTTCTCCTACTACAACCCCATCTATCAAATCGGTTTTGCCCCCTTTATGGAGCGGATCCAGTCCGCCGGAGCCAGTGGCATGGTGGTGCCCGATCTCTCCTTGGAGGAGGCCACCCCGATCCGAGAGGCCGCTCAACAGGCAGCATTAGATGTGATCCTGTTGGTGGCTCCCACCAGTTCCTCTCAACGCATGGCTCGGATCGCCGCTGCCTCCACTGGCTTCGTCTACCTGGTCAGCACCACCGGAGTGACTGGACAACGGGAGAACGTCGCGG
>CAYSEO010000285.1:0-5928 GCA_964429885.1 uncultured bacterium | reverse complement strand
AGGTGGTGGCGCGATCATCTCCGCTTTGGTCAGAGGCTTACAGCGTTGGGGGGGCGAGATCCGACTGAGATCCCATGTGGAACAGATCTTAGTGGATCAAGGCAGAGTGACTGGCGTTAGATTACAGCAGGGCGAGATCCTGCAAGCTCCCATCGTGATCAGTAATGCGACTCTCTGGGATACGGTGGGCTCTCTGTTGCAACCAGAAGATCTACCCTCCCACTACTGTCAAACTAGCCTAGAACTCCCCAAAGTAGATAGCTTTATGCATCTGCATCTAGGTCTCAAAGCTGAAGGCTTGTCCGAGCTGACTGGCCATCATGTCGTGGTTGGGGATCTGGAGCGAGATCTCACCGATCCAGGCAATACCTGCATGATCTCCATTCCTACTGTTTGGGATCCTTCCCTCGCACCGCAGGGCCATCATGGTGTCCATGTCTATTCCTTGGAGCCGTTTACGGGCTGGACCCGCGAGGATCCGGAGCAATATGAGCAGCGCAAACGAGATCGAGCAGAACCTTTATTTCGAGCTCTGGAAACGGTAATCCCGGATTTACGGGAACGGATCGTTTTAGAGTTGATTGGTACTCCCTTAACCCATGCCCATTACCTCCGTCGGTATCTGGGTCAAGGGAGCTATGGCCCCATCGTTTGGCCAGGACAAGGCATGTTACCGGGTCCACACACTCCGCTCCGGGGACTGTATCGAGTCGGAGATACAACGCTCCCAGGCATTGGGGTCCCCGCAGTAACCACCTCTGGGATCCTGTGCGCCAATACTCTCACCAACCCTCAGATCGTAGAGGAAGTTTTCAAGGATTTATCATAGAGCCTGCCTCCGTAGCTCAGTTGCAACAATCAACTGATGGTTGGATCCGAAGCCAGCCATGATCAACAGATGGCATCCAGATCTACGGCTTACGTCACCCCCAGAGCGATCAAGATTCAGTAGTATACTGTCGTGATCGGGAGATCGACTCAAACAGTTGTGGGGGCATGGAGGTGATCGGGTAGCGAAAAGCCCTAAGAGCTAGCGTATTAGGGTTGGTCCTGATCCTGACAACGGGACCAGCTTGGGGGGTTACGGTTTACCGAGTCTTTGTCCTGTCCAGTTCTGCTGAGGATCTGGCTGCTGCACAAACGGTTGTCCCCGATGCCTTTCTGGTGGCAGAGCCGCAGCGGATCTCGATCCTGGCGGGCACCTTCATTAATCGAGTGAATGCGGAGAAACGCCAGGCAGAACTGGAACGCTTGGGTCTTAATGCCACGATCACCACGGCCACAGAGACAGAAGCCCCGTTGGAACCGGTCGCCACCCCCAGCCCAGCCCCTCAACTCGTCACCTCTCCTACCCCAGTCCCAACCTCGGCGGCCTCCCAACCAACGATCCCGCCTGCCACCAGTTCCGGTCAGAACATCGCTCAACGTCCCTTCGCCGTCGTCGTCCTCAATCCCACCAATGACGAGATCCTCAAGAACAATCTGCGTCGTTTCTTTCCCAATGCCGTCGAGGTCACCTACCAGCAGCAACCGGCCCTGATCACGGGCAGCTTCTCCCAACAAGCGCAGGCACAACAACAGACTCAATGGCTCAACGCCCAAGGATTCGGGGCCGTCGTTATCTCCACCTCAGAGCTGGGCTTCCCTCAGGCACCTGCCGCCTCTACCCCAACTTCCACCCCCACAGCCCCAACTTCCACCCCCATACCCACCGGGGAACAGATCTGGGTCCTGGTTGCCGATCCCACGGGTGAGCGATTGGCTCAGATCCAACAGCTGGTTCCGGAGGCGATCCCCTTGATCTATGACGGGTTACGGGTGGTCAATGCGGGAGGGTACCCGAACGCAGCAGCAGCCCAGAATCGGGCTGAACAGTTAACCGCTCAAGGGTACGAGGTGGGCCTATTTCCTGCCGATCTGGAGCGAGCCCAACCGATCTTTGCAGCCACCCCAGGGGAGACCTCTCCAGCCCCACCCGCTCCCCCACCTAGCCCTGCTCCCACATCGACCACCAACCCAACCCCTGACTCTCTTACCCCTGTCGATCCGGAGACCGACTCCCAGGGATTTTGGGTACTGGTACCCCAACCAGAAGGTAGCGATCGGTTAGGGCGGGTCCAGTCCATTGCCCCCGATGCCTTCGAGCGACGCTATCAAGATCAACCTGTGATCCAGATGGGCACCTATCGCCTGCGCGAGAGTGCGGAACAGGCCATCCAAGATCTCGATCAGTTGGGCTTGCCAGGGCGGATCGTGCCTCTCTAACCTGCGGATCCTGAGAGAGCCTGAGCTCGTCAGATCAGCAGATCGGAACCCCTATCCGTAGCAAGTGTTAAGGAACGCAAGCAGAGCCGGATCAGAACTCAAGAGCTCAACCCACCCATGCTAGACTTCGGGATGGTTCGTCCTTAAAAAACCGATTTCTGTACAGCCTGATAAGATTTGGAGTTTGACTATGCGTGATGCGGTGACCAGTCTGATCAAACAGTATGATCTGGTGGGACGCTATCTGGATCGGGATGCCATGGACTCCCTCAAGTCCTATTTTGGCTCCGGCATGCAACGGATCCAGGCGGTGAGCACCATCAACCTCAACTCAGTGGATATCGTCAAGTCGGCTGCCGCGAAACTCTTCACCGAGCTGCCCGATCTGCTACGTCCCGGCGGCAATGCCTACACCACCCGCCGCTATGCCACCTGTCTGCGGGACATGGACTACTACCTGCGTTACGCCACCTACACCCTGATCGCCGATGACACCACCCTCCTAGACGAGCGCGTGTTAGCCGGATTGCGGGAGACCTACAACTCCCTCGGGGTGCCCATCGCCCCCACCGTGATCTCGATCCAGGGCATGAAGGAGCGGACCCTGGAGCTGCTGGGAGATCCCCAAGCCTACGCCTTCGTGGCTCAACCCTTTGACTACATGAGCGAGCAATTGAGCGAGACCGACATCTAAGCTTAGGATCCTGAATCCCAACCCTCCATGGCCTCCCGTCCTCGTCTAGATCTGTGGTTAGTTGAGCAGGGCTATTTCGCCTCCCGCCAACAGGCCCAGCGCTCGATCCAGGCAGGGGAGGTCTTTTTAGATGGGATCTGTGTCGATAAACCGGGTACCCCAGTCACCGGAGATCCGCAAGTCCACCTGCAGGCCAAACCCCCTTACGTCTCACGGGGCGGCGAGAAGCTGGCCGGAGCTCTAGATCACTTTGAGATCGAGGTGAAGGAGCGGATCTGTCTGGATGGTGGCATCTCCACCGGCGGCTTTACAGATTGTCTGCTGCAGCGGGGGGCTCAAGGGATCTACGGCGTCGATGTGGGCTACGGTCAACTGGCCTGGTCCCTGCGCACCGATCCCCGCGTGGTGATCCGAGAACGTTGCAATCTCCGACACCTGACCCCAACGGATCTCTATCCCGAGGATCTGCTCCCCGAGCACTGGCCCGATCTGGGCACCCTGGATCTGTCCTTTATCTCTCTGACCAAGGTGCTGCCCCGTGTTTGGGCCTTATTGCGATCCCCCCGAGAGGTATTGCTCCTGGTGAAACCCCAGTTTGAGGCGGGTCGAGGCCAGGTGGGTAAGAAGGGTGTGGTGCGGGATCCTCAGGTGCAGGCACAGGTGATCGAACGGGTGTTAGAGACCGGGATCAGCCTAGGTTGGCGCTATCAGGGTCTCACCTGGTCCCCGATCACAGGGCCAGCCGGTAATATCGAATATTGGTTATGGTTATCTGAGCAGGGGGAGGATCCCCCCACTCCCTTCCAGATCCTCTCGATCTCGCAGCAGGCCAAGCAGATATTGGCTAACACAAGTAAACCTACCGATCAAGATCCGCAATCGACATGAGTGAACCTGTTGAAGAATTGTTTCAGGCGGGTATCCAGCGCTACGAAAACGGGGAACCTGCCGCTGATCTGATCCCACTGTTCGAGGGATTGACCAAGCGATCCCCCAAGACAGCAGCGATCCAGACCTGTCTGGCCTGGTTGTATCTCCTGGAAGGGCAAGCGGAGAAAGCCCATAAGGCTGCCTCCACAGCCGCCAAACTGGATCCAGGGGATGCTCAAGCCCGCGTCAACCTCACCCTGGCCATGTTGGAGCTGAAGAAGACCGGGGTCCGTCAACAGGTGGAGTGGGCTCAAAAGATCATGGTGGCGGATGATGAACAGATCGATGGGGTCAAGGCCAATCTGCAGGAGGGCATGAAACGGCGCCAGGACTGGCCCTATCCTGCCCGAGTCTGGCAGTGGCTGTTTGAGTGAGCCCCCTGATCCAGACCCCGAGAGTGAGGCAACTTTGCCCCTCTCAACCCTCAGATTTAGCCCATAGGATAGAGATTTCTAGAGGATCACCTGTTTCTGGCGAGGTGATCCTCTATTGTTATGGTTCGATCCCAGACTGGGAGGGTCATATAGGAGCTTGTAAATCTATTTTCTGTAGAATCTTGTTGCACACATTCACACAACGAGATGAAACGATGTAACAGTTCATGCGGTCATCAGGGAAGGGATGCTAGACTCCTGATACCTTGATTTCCTTTTTATATCGTTAGCTAGAGGAGCGTTACCATGTCACCCGAAAACGTGCGTGTGAAGTCCGAGACCCGCAACCACAAAGGTGGATTTGTGCCCCAGTCCGACTACATGCTGATCGACTCCGATCAGAATGGTTGGGCCTACATTTGCATTGACAACTCACGGTGCTACTACGTGGATCCCGACTCTCTTCTACATGAGGGTTGATGCAGTCTGGGCTCTCCCTTGAGCCCGCTTGCCCCTTTAGCATTGCAATCCGTTTGTTCATGGGTTTGTCAATTCTGTTTTATCGATCCAGTTTGCTCATTGAGGCTTTTGCCAACCTATAGTGTCCCTGTTAGGAGCCGATCGAGCTCCTTTTTTCGTTTAGCCCAGGTGGCGATCTGCCATCCTCTCAGAGTGCCAAATCATCGTCTCTCAACAGGGAATCTGAGTGATCCTCCAGGCTCACCAGGTAAGATCGGCTCAGGTTGCTCTCTCCTGTCCCCATGACCCAGCGCGACACCCTGCAAGACGATCTCAACTTGCATCAGGCTAGACAGAGTCTGCGACAATTGGCGGCCAACCTGGATCTGTCCCCCGAGGAGCAGGCGGGATTGGAGGCGGATCTGGCGGAGCTGCAAACCTTCATCGATAAGGTGGAGGGGGAGGTGATCCATATCGCAGCCTTTGGCATGGTGGGCCGAGGCAAATCCTCTTTGCTCAACGCCCTATTGGGTCAACCGATCTTCCAAACCGGACCCACCCATGGGGTAACTCAAACCAGCCAGACCGCCTCTTGGTCTGTGGAATGGGAGACCCGGGTCATGCCCAGGGTGCCTCCCTCCCATACCACCCGTCTCCCCATCAAAGATCACCCGATCCAGACAGCCACGATCTCAGGCTGGGGCGGGGCGAAGTTGGAGCTGATCGATACCCCTGGTTTGGATGAGGTGGATGGGGAGAGTCGAGGGGATCTGGCCCATCATGTGGCGCGACAGGCGGATCTGATCCTCTTTGTGATCTCAGGAGACATCACGCGGGTGGAGTATGATGCCCTGGCGGATCTGCGGGAGGCCAATAAGCCCATGATCCTGGTGTTCAATAAAGTCGATCAGTATCCCGAGGTGGATCGGCAGGCGGTTTACGATAAGCTCTGCACCGATCGGGTCAAACAGATCCTCTCCCCGAAAGAGGTGGTGATGGCCTCGGCCTCCCCCCGGATCCCACGTCCGGTGAAGCTAGCGGATGGCTCTCTCAGTGCCCGTTTGGATGAAGGACCCCCAGATGTGGATGAGCTACGGCTCAAGATCCTGGAGATCCTGCATCGGGAGGGGCGCTCATTTTTGGCCCTCAACACACTGGTGTTCGCCGATCAGATCCATCTACAGGTGCTAGATCGTAAGCTGGAGT
>CAYSEO010000284.1:0-5962 GCA_964429885.1 uncultured bacterium | reverse complement strand
CCACACCCACACCATCACCCACACCCACACCAACACCAGAGCCCACACCGACCCCAACTCCAACCCCAGAGCCCACACCGACACCGGAGCCCACTCCTTCACCCCAACCCACAGCCGCACCTGTCTCCGAGACCGAGCAACCCCCTCTGGCCTCACCTACCCCAGATGCGACGGAGGAATCCTCACTCACCACTGATCCCACTCCCGCCTCAGAGGGACTTTCCGACCCATCGGAGACCGCTGAGCCTCCTGAAGATCAGACCCCTCTACCCGAGCCCACCGAGTAAATAGCGATCAACATAGTCCAATTTTATACCTGAGAAGCTGTCTCCTCCGCTTTGGCTGGGGTGCCAGCGGAGAGCCTCCGGATCTCAGAGCAGAAGGACGCCATACTGAAGCCTCCAAACCGCTTCACTGTACTGGTCCGAAGCCTCAGATTGGGGCTAGCAAACCAGATCCGCTCCTCCGACTCGGTCATCTCGTACTCCGTCACCAGGGTCAGAGACTCATCCTTTCCCATGGTGTAGGTCCCGATCACTGGCACCTTCTCGGCATAGCCCTGATCTCGTAGCATCCGACCCGTGTGGGCCTCCTCCGAGTCCGGCACCGGCACCAACACCACATCACCGCGATATTCTTCGTTGTCCCAATCCTGTTCCCCTTGCCATTGCACCCGAGCCCCCCCTGCAGCCAGAGCCGGATCCACCTGATTCATCTCGCAGGTCTTGATCACCGCCGGATCATCAGCGGCCAAGGTTTGGATCGTCAACTGGGAACGACCTCCCTCAGAACGACGGAAGGCCAGATGGTGACTGGTGCGCTGGCTCATCCACTGACCCGCACTCAATTCAAAGAATTCCATGACCGTCATGGGCATTGGATCGGTCTCCTCAGCAAGGGCTACAACAACGATGACAATCCTCCTATCCTAGCCCAATCCTGGGCTACAGCTTCTACCCCCTCTAGATCGGCGTCCTTGCTCCGAACTGGCGCGCTCATCCAACCATGGGGCCACCTGTTGGCGAAACCGCTGTTGTTGATCGACAGGTAGCTCCGCGAAGATCAGCTCCACCAACTAATGTTGCTAGAGGGGCAAGTCCTCAGACTCATCGCTTTTGACCCAGATCAGGAGGCCATCACTCAATGGATATCCTAAATCACTATCGTCAGATCATCTGCTCGGTGCTGAAGCCCTACACCGAGATCACTTATGATCCATATCGAGATCCGGGAGGGCAAGATCTGGATCCAATGACTCGTAAACTACCGCAAAGCTCATGGTGTTCTCAGACATCCGATCCTTAGTCCAGGATTCAGAGAGCCCGAGTATCTTGAGACAAGTGGGACATCAGCTTCTGTCGGAAGGAGGGTGCTTGGGGGGGAGGGACAACCTGATCTGCCAACCGATCCACCAGCTCCATGGAGGTGATCTGTGGAGATTGGGTCAGGGTCTGCTGTAACACCACACTGGCCATCGGTCCCACCACCTGTGACAACTCCTGTTCACACCGTTGAATGAACTGCTTGGAGGGCGTGGTGGTCTTGTGAGTTGGTGAGGAGATCCGACCTGTCTGCTGAGGAGACATCGATCGGGAGCGGGGCAGGGAGTTCCGTTGAGTGGCTTTCGCCTGCGGGGGAACCGTCTCAGAGGTAGGAGGCTGGGAGCGACGAGAGCTCAAAACCTGAGCCGCCCGTTGCTGAAATTGCTCCGCCTGAGCTGGGGGAAGTTCCTCCCCGATCAAGGCGATCACCTCCAATACCGACTCACTCTGCAGGGTGGCCTGCTGGATCACCATCGGAGCGATCGGCCCCACCAGTTGTAGAAGGATCTCCTCCAGGTAAGGCTTCACCTCCGCCAGTCCTGGTGTTCCCCTAAACTTGTTGCTGGAAGCTGATCTTGGGGAGTTCTCGGGGTTGGGCTCCGATGACGGTCGGGTAAGAGGGGAACGGCTGAGGGTGATCGAGGAATCCTGGGTTACAGCAGCACCGCTGTCTTGCAGGGATCGTTGTAGGGCCTCACTCAGCTGCACCATGGACCGGGGCCGTGCCTTGGGATCTTTCTCCAGGCAGGATAGGACCACGAACTCTAATTGCTCTGGCACCCAATAGGGCAAAGACTCCCGCTTGAACCGAGACGGTGGCATATGGTTGTGGGCCTGATACCAGCCAGGAAAGGATTGGGTGGGCGGATGGTAGGGAAGTTTACCCGTCAGCATCTGATAGAGCACGATCCCGAAGGAGTAGATATCGGATGCGGCAGACAGAGGGTCGCCTCGTAACTGCTCTGGGGAGGCATAGCAGGGAGTCCCCACAAAGCCATTCTGGGTGCCCAGGTTCATGGTGACGTCACTGATCACCTTGGCGATGCCGAAGTCCAGAACCTTGGCCGACTCCCCCAGGCTGCCCTGATTGAGCACAAACAGGTTGCTGGGTTTGATATCCCGATGGATCACCCCCTGGATGGAGCGTTCCTCATGGATGACCTCAAACTGATGGGCATGGGCCAGACCCGCACAGATCTGACGGGCCAATCGCACCACCCGTCGGGGATCCATGGCTCCCTCCAGACTGATCAGCTCCCCCAATTCCCAGGCTTGAGGGGGGGTGCCCAGGTACTCCATCACCAGGTAGGGCTTATCCTGATCGACGCCGTAATCCATGATGGTGATGATGCAGGGGTGCTCCCCCAACATGACGCTCACCTTGGCCTCCTCTGCAAAGCGCCGTCGCATTTGGCTTTGGAAGTCCTGTTCCCCCGCCAGGGTCAGCAGCTTAATGGCCACTGTCCGTTGAAACAAATGAGTGTCCACTGCCTTGACCACTTGGCCCATGCCCCCAGCACTGATCGGCTGCACCACCCGATAGCGGTTTCCGATCAGCTGGCCGACCTTGTGCTCGCTCATGACTGTCCTAGCTCCACCCTGAGGTAACTCGTAGTTAACATAGTCACAGCCTATCAGCGCCTTCCGCTTTCCGCTGTGATCAGCGTCCTACGCTTGGTCACCATCTGATGGGCCTCGACGATGTCTCCCTCAGTCCAATCCTGGAACTTGTCGACACCGATGCCGCACTCGAAACCAGAGGCCACCTCCCGCACGTCATCCTTAAACCGTTTCAGGGAGTCCAGCCGTCCGGAGAAGATCACATTGCCCTGACGCCGCACCCGGATCAGAGCGTTACGCTGCATCTTGCCCGAGCGCACGGAACAGCCCGCGATCGCCCCCTTGCCGATGGGGATCACCATGCGGACCTCCGCCTCGCCCAGGGGTTCTTCCACCTCCTCGGGTTCCAGCAGACCCTCCATGGCACCGGTAATATCCTCCAACAGGTTGTAGATGATGTCGTACTCGCGGATGTCCACCCCATAGCGATCCGCCAACTGGCGTACATGGGAGGAGACATTGGTGCTGAAGCCGATGATGATGGCCTCGCTGGCCGCCGCCAGATCCACATCCGTCTCGACGATCTCCCCTGGGGCTGAGAGCAACACCCGCACCTGTACCTCTTCCTGATTGATCTGTTGCAGAGAGGCCAGGATCGCCTCGGCAGAGCCCTGCACATCGGTCTTGATGATCAGATTGAGCTCCTTCAGCTTGCCCTCCTGAGCATCGGCGGATACCTTGCCCAGGCTGACCCGGCGAGACAACATCTGCTGGTGCAGGCGGGCCTCCCGTTGAGCCTCAGACCGCTCATCCGCGATCCGGCGGGCCTCCCGCTCATCCGCATAGGCGGCAAACTCGTCACCGGCGGAGGGCACATCCCCCAAGCCCAGCAACTGAATCGCGGAGGAGGGACCGGCTTCCTCTAGGCGGACGCCTCGATCGTCGATCATGGCCTTGACCCGACCAAAGATCGAGCCCGCCACTACCGGATCGCCCACTCGCAGAGTGCCGTTCTGGATCAAGATCGTGGCCAGGGGACCTCGGGCCTTGTCCAGGTTGGCCTCCACCACCGTTCCCCGCGCGGCGCGATTGGGGTTGGCCTGGAGCTCACCGATATCGGCCACCAGTAGGAGCATCTCCAGCAGGGCGTCCAAGTTCAGATGAGCCAGAGCACTCACCTCCACCATGGGAGTCTCTCCGCCCCATTCCTCAGGCACCAGGCCATGTTCTGAGAGCTGTTGCTTGATCCGATCGGGCTGACTGTCGGGCTTGTCGATCTTGTTGACCGCCACCACGATGGGCACCTCAGCGGCCTTGGCGTGACTGATCGCCTCCAGGGTCTGGGGCTGGACCCCGTCATCGGCGGCCACCACCAGCACAGCGATATCCGTCACCTTGGCCCCACGGGCTCGCATGGAGGTAAAGGCCTCGTGGCCTGGGGTATCCAGGAAGACCACGCGGCGGGGCTCCCCTTCTAGATCCACATCGACGTGATAGGCCCCGATCCGTTGGGTAATCCCCCCGGCCTCTCCTTCCACCACCTTGGTGTCGCGGATCGCATCCAGCAGGGTGGTCTTGCCGTGGTCGACGTGACCCATGATCGTGACCACCGGGGGACGGATCACCAGATGATCGATATCCTCGATGTCCAGCATCTCCGTCTTCTTGGCCTGGGACACCTCTTCCTTGAACTCCACCTCGTAGCCCAGATCCTTGGCCACCAATTCCATGGTGGGGATATCCAGCACCTGGTTGATGTTGACCATGAAGCCCTTCATAAACAGGACCTTGATGATCTCGGTCTCGGAGATGTCCATGCGGGCCGCCAACTCCTGGACTGTAATGTTGCTGTCCAGGGTGACTGCCTTGGGTCCGCTCTCCTCCTGAGTGGCCATGGCCGCAGGCTGCTGAGGCGTGCGACGGGGCTTGGGGGTGGAGGGCTGGGGCTTGCTTTTGGGCGGGGGTGGGGTGGAGGATTTCGGCTTGGCGCTGGGGCGAGGCAGAGGCTGCAGGGCACTGAGTTCTGCCTGCTTGGCCGCTGAGACCGAGGCCAGCACATCGATCTCCGATCCATCCCCTTCTCCATCGCTGGTCTTGCGACGGCTGCGCTTCTTCTTGGTTTGGGATCGGGTGGGTTTCTTGAGCAGGTTGAGCTCGTCGTCCTCTTCCTCCTCCTCCTTGCGTTTCAGACGCACGATAGGACGCACAGGGGCATCCGCTAAGACTGGGGTGGGGCTCTCCTCCTGGGCCGGCTGGCGAGTCGGGGGACCAGCCAGTTCTGGTTTGGAGGGCTTCTTCAGCCGGGGTCTCTGAGTTGCTGCCTCACCCTTGTCCGGACCCTTGTCCGTTGGAGTCTGAGATTCATCCTGGGCCACAGTGGCCGGATCCACCTTGGGCTGACTCTTGGGCCGCACAGGTGCTCCCACCAGTTGGGGGGTGCGAACTGCAGGCTTGGCCGGTGGCGTGGGTCGTTCTGGACGGGACGGACGAGGGGGGGCACCTCGCTCAGCTCGTGCAGCAGGGGCTTTGGGCTCACTGATCTTGGGTTTGGCTGGAGGTTCCGCTGTTGGGGACTGAGGTTGACGTCCTCGATCGGAGCGAGTGGGACGCTCTGGGGGTTTGGGAGGAACCGGCTTCGCCAACAACTCTGGAGCTGGTGGATCTTGTCGCTTGGGGGCAGCAGGCTTAGCGGGGGCAGACTTACGATTCTCCGGGGCAGTGGGGGGTTTGGGCTTGGGCTCTGCTGGGGCCTTCGCTTCCTCCACAGGACGCTGAGGACGAGCCGGAGGGGCAGGGCGCTGTAGATCCTTGTCCGACTTCGGCGTCTCTTGCTCAGTTGTCGCCGGTGCAGCCGCCCTTCCCATCTCCTGAGCGTCAGGGGGTTCTATCGTCTCTTGATCGGGCTGAGGCTGATCCAGGGTAAGAGGCTCTGGGCTCTGAGGCCGTTTAGGGGGCCGTACCAAGGATGGGGACTCGGGGTGCTTGGCTTCGCCACTGGGGTGTGGGGGTTGCGGTTTACGAGGCGGGGTGATGGTGCTGGAGGCGGAGCCGGTGGAGGAGCGGGTGGGGGGCTGGGGGGG
>CAYSEO010000283.1:0-6020 GCA_964429885.1 uncultured bacterium | reverse complement strand
TGGAGGCCGAGCGTCTTGGGGTAAGTCGTAACGATGTGTTGGTGGTGGAGTCGGGGGAACGGCAACAGGAGCTCCACCCGCCTACCCTACAGGATCTAGAGAGTGAGCTAACTCCCTTGCTGTTGAAGGTGGTGGATACCCAGTCCCTGACGATCTACTTTGTGCAGGGTCATGGGGAATATCCCTTGGCAGCGGCAGCGGAGGGACAACCATCCGTCTCTCAAGCCCAGGCCGCTCTGGAACAGGATGGCTTCACCGTCGAGGAGATCAATCTAGTAACGGAGGAGACGATCCCAACGGATGGGGTGGTGATCGTTGTGGGGCCGGAACGGGGCTTTTTACCCGGAGAGGTGGACAAGCTACAGGAGTACCTGGATCAGGGGGGTAAGCTAGCCCTGTTATTAAATCCCCAAACGGATCTAGATCTGGATCCCCTATGGGAGGAATGGGGCATTGAGTTGCGCGAGGATGTGATCGCGGATCAGTTGAGTGCAGCCCTGTTCCGCAGTGGACCCTTTGTGGCCCTGGGGGCGAGTTATGGATCTCACCCGATTACGGATCCTCTGGCTCGGCAGCAGCTCCCCACCCTGTTCCCTCTGGCCCGCTCGGTTGGGACGGAATCAGTGCCCGACGGGATCACCGCTACCCCTTTGGTGCTTACCAGCCCACAGGGATCTTGGGGTGAGCTGGATGTCAATCTAAATCAGCGTCAGGCTCGCCAGCCAGAGTTCGACGAGGGTGAGGATCTAGAGGGACCCCTGCAGTTGGCGGTGGCCTTGAGTCGCCCGGTGGAGATCGAATCGTCTGATGAAGAGGAAGAATCGGCTTCTGAACCGGATCGACCCCAACAAACCCGTCTGGTGGTGTTTGGCAACGCGAACTTCCTGGTGGACGGTAACTTTAGCCAACAGGGCAACAGGGATCTGTTCCTCAACTCCGTCAACTGGCTGGCGGAACAGGGGGATCGGATCTCGATCCGGCCTAAGGCACCCACCAATCGACGGCTGACCCTGACCCCGGCGGATATCGCGGCCCTACGGGTGGTCGCCCTGCTGGGATTGCCTGCCCTGGCTTTGGGGACTGGCATCGGGATCTGGTGGCAACGGCGATAGTCTAACGGATCCCTGTGGAGAGATCAGTCGCTCGGGTGTATCACCGTGTGTTTGCGGATCGACTGATGGTCTCCTGAGGGGATCCCCTCGAATTGGATCTCAAGTCTAGAGATTGAGGTGATCTAGAGATGCTGAAGCGGAATACGGCGGTGTTGCTGGCGTTGGCCCTGGGATTAGCGTTGGTGGTGCTGGTGTTGAATCAGGTGGATCGACAGCAGCAGGAGCAGCAACAACAGGAGAGTCGGCTGTTCACCTTCGCCCCTGAGGAGGTGGCCCAGATCCGCATCGAGACCCCGGCAGAGGAGGAGGATGAGGATCCCCAGGTGATCCAGTTGGCCTTAGAGGGGGATACCTGGCAGGTCCAGGAGCCCATCTCCAGTGCAGCGGATGTGTTCACGGTCGATTCCCTGTTGCAGACCGCCTCGGAGCTACAGCCCGCTGAGGATCTGGAGCAAACGGGTCAGGCAAGCGATCTGGAACAGTTTGGCCTGGATCCGGCCCAAGAGATCCTCAGCTTCACCCTGAGGGAGGGAGAGACCCAAACCTTAACCCTGGGCAACATGGATTTTGACGGTACCGGCATCTATGCCCTCTCCAAGGACGATCAGCTGGTCACGATCCCCCGTTCCGCCCAAGGTCGCCTTTCCCCCAACCTGTTCTCCCTCAGGGACAAGACCTTACTCTCCCTACAGCGAGATCAGATCCAGAGCATCGAGATCCAAAAATCCACCGCCGCAGCCCCCGATGCGGAGCAGATCCAGCTCACCCAAACGGACTCCGGCTGGCAGATCCAGGCCCCGCGCCTGCTCAGGGTAGATCAGGCCGCCGTGGATCAACTGGTGAATCCCCTGCTCAGCCTGCAAGCCTCCGGGTTTGCGGCAGAGACCCAGGAGGATCTGGACAGCTATGGCCTCGATCAGCCTCAGACAGAACTGATCATCACCCTGGCGCCTTCTGCATCCCAGGAGTCTGAAGCAGAAACGGAAACTGAGACAGAGACAAGGGAGGAGCCGATCCGGATCGCCTTCGGTTCCACAGATGACATGGGCGCCGGAGTCTATGCGATCACCTCCACCACCTCCACAGTAGCCACCGTGCCCACCGCCACCGCGCAGGGACTACAGCCCACCCTCAGTCAACTGCGGGACAAACAGATGGCCCAGATCGATCCTGAACAGGTGGCTGAGGTCACCATCGAGGCCCAGGAGGAGGATCTGAGTCGTAGCCTGTTGCCCACCACCGCCACTCCTACCCCCGAACCCACCCCTGAGGAGGAAGAAGAAACAGAAGAACCTGAAGTAATAGAAGATCTCGCCAGCCTAGATCCCACCGAGACAGAACCCGCCGAGGCTGCTGAACGCCTGTGGGAGATCTCCGATCAAGATCGATTGGTCAACCTGGATCCTCTGTTCACCGCTCTGAACCAGGCTCAAGCCAGAACCTTTCTCTCCCCTCAAGATCCTCGGGCCGAACGGGCCTTAGAAGATCCCCTCTTCAGCCTCCGGTTCGATCTAGAAGAGGAGGAGGACGATCTGCTGTTCCGCTTCGCTGAAGATGAAGATCAGATCTATGCTGAGGTGCCTGGGCGTGGGGACATTTTGATCCTGGAGCGGACTGCACTCAACTCAATTCGCTCTGCTCTGGAGGATCTGAAACCGGAATGATCTTCCGATCTCCTCTGTTCACCTCCCCCTAGAACGGTCAATCCCCATGCAGATCGAGTTTCGTGAGTGTGATTGGTTTAATCTCTGGTTGTGGTTCGAGTTCAGCGATCCGCCCCTGGAAGCCGATCGGCAATACCTGCAGCAGGTGTTGGAATCCTGGTACACCCTAGGCATGTTAGGGGGATTCAATGCCAGTACCCTACCTGCCCAAGAGGCTGGGGTGGATCTGAGCTATCTGGATTATCAGCCCACCGAGGAGCCTTTACCCTCCTTAATGCACAACATGGGTGCAATGGAATATCAAGATCACTGGGGTCGCTGCTGGTTTGATCTGGGCACCGCTGACGCCCTATCTTTGGATGTGCTGATCGCCGCGCTGCAGACCCTCAGTCAAGAATATGTCTCCCTCGATCGGGTGATCGTAGGTGGGCAAAATCCCGATTGGCCCCTTCCGGATCTGGAGGATGAACTGTGGGACGGGTACGGATCAGATAATCATTTCGAGTAGCTCCCCTCGCCGCAGCCTCAGCTCGGATCCATGAGGGTGAAACCGTATCCCTGTTGAGGGATCAATCTCTTCTCACTTGACCAGATTGGGGAAAGTTTTCTGTACACTGGCATCAAGTTTATTTTCAGCGAGCTATGGCGGCGTCTTCTCCCTTGACCGGAAAAACACTACTTCAAAAGGTGGATCAGCTCTCTCATCTCTCCCGACGAGAGTTGGCACGGCAGTGCGGCTATGTGACTCAGACCAAGACGGGCAAACAGAGGGTCAACCTCACCGGCTTCTATGATGCGATCCTGGCAGCGAAGGGTATGAAGTTGGATCCCAACGCCAGTCAAGATCGGCGGGGTCGGGAGGCCACCTACAAAGCCCGCGTGCATCAAAATGGTCAGTTGATCATCGGTCCCGCTTACACCCAACGATTAGGGGCTCAGCCCGGAGATGAGTTTGAGATCAAGTTGGGCTATAAGCATATTCAGCTGCGCCGCGTGGACAGCAACGCTGCAGAGGAGGAGATGGATGAGGATCAAACCGACACCTCAGACAGCGTAGAGGAAGTTGATGAGGTGGAGGCCCCTAAGACCCCTCGCCGGGGCGGCAGACCCCGCAAGAAAAAATCCGAGGAATAGCCCGACCTGCGAGATCAAGGCTGTAAGGTGATCGAGATGCGGCGGTTCAGTTTACCCTTGCTCTCGATCGTAGCCACCTCGATGACCCCGACTCGCAGATCTGGGATCAAGGCCATAGCCAGGGTCTGATCTGTCAAGACTCAAAGGCCTGTCTCGGGTTGGGGGAGAAGGGCACAGAGGGATGTACAGGAGTGAGATCCACAGGTCGATCCTGAGAGCGGGATCGGACAAAAGCCTGGCAGCTCTGGGGCAACTGGCGGGAGAGGGAGTGTCGGATCGTCATCAGCACCCCTTTCACGATCGTGGTTCCCACCGTCTCCACCAGAGGCGAGGGGGTCAGCGCCAATAGTGGAGGTAACTCTAGACCGACCTGCAGTTGAGCCTGACCTTGTAGGATCACGCGAGGAGAGGGGGTCTCAGAGAGGATCTGTAGCGGCAGTAAGCTGCCCTCAAAGGCCAGATCGAAGTGATCATGGATCCAGTCGTTACCCTCAATGCGACAGCCGATGGCCTGCAGGCACACCTCGCCGGGTCGAGGGGTCTGGATCCGTAAGCGGACAATGGGTCGCACCTGGAGACCCAAGGCCCCGATCCAGCGCATCCGCACCTCAAAGCACTCTCGATCCAGCTGTCTCACCTGACCCTGATCTAGGAGGGCGGCAGTCAGATGCCGGGGCTCTTGTAAAAACGCCTGAACCTGTGCCCAGGATCCCGCTAGCTCAACTCGAACGGTTTGCTGAGCCGAGAAACAGTTGGCCATGGTGCGATCGTTCAAATCTTCATCCTTTCTTAAGGATCTCGTCTCTCTTCAGGATAGATCGCAATGGTGAGCTTGGGGCAACACCTCATGAGCCTTTTCGGGGATCCGTGGGTTGGGTAGGAGGATCGTCACTCTGTCCGAGGGGATCAACCTGGGGATCAGCTTCTGGATCCGTGGGCTTCTTCTTAGCCATGAGCTCGCTGAGATCAGAGAACAGGATCCGTTCGAGCTGAGACTTCGGCTCCCGCTCCTGAGGGGCTGCTGCAGAGCCTTTCTGATGGGGGAGTAGATGGCCGATATCAGAAAACAGGATCCGCTCGATCTGAGATTTAGACTCCCGTCCTGGAGGCGAGGGGGTTTTCTGATCTGGCTGAGTGGGGGGCTTGGTCTCCTTGAGACCCCGCTGGGCCTCGATATTGGTGGGATCGATCTGGACCACCCGTTTATAGTCCGCGTAGGCCATGCCTTTATTCTTCAACTGACGTTGGGTGCGAGCCCGCTCCAGATAGTACTCAACGTTTTGAGGATCTCGGTCGATGGCGATGGTGAGATATTGGATCGCCTCCCGGAACTGGGCCCGCTCGATCATGCGTAGGGCTTGCTGGTGGCGTAGCTGTCCCTCCTCCTTCTGTTTGGCTAGAGGATCAGGACCCGTAGGGAGCTCGTTGGCGCCAGGGACAGTGGCTCGGGCGGATTGTAAGAGCACATCCCTCAACCCCTGTAGAGCCTCCGCATTGTGAGGATCGTATTGCACCACCTGGTCATAATCCACTCGGGCCATCTCCAGTTCATCGATCCAACGCAGGGCTCGGGCCCGTTCCAGCAGCAAGGTGATGTTGGCCGGATCCTTATTGATGGCTCGATTCAGTAGTCGGATCGCCCGCCGGTACTCCTTCTCCTTCAACAGAGCCACAGCCTCCTGATAGTGTTGCCGAGCCTCCTGCTTGCCTGGATCCTCAGGGGTGGGTGGGGGCGTGGGCCTGGAATTACGGTGTAGAGGTTGGGAGAGGGAGCTGGAGAGGATATCCCGTAGTCCTTGCAGGGCCTCAGTATTATGGGGCTCCAGTTGGATCACATGATCGTAATCCGCACGGGCCAGATCCAGATCGTTCAGTCTGCGTAACAGGCGAGCTCGTTCCAGGTAGTAAGTGGGGGAGTCGGGCACCTGCGCAATGGCCTGGGTCAGGAGTTGGATCGCCTTACGCAGGTGATGACGTTGGCTCCAACTTTGGGCCTCTTGATAGAGCTGCTGGGCCTGTCGTTGGCGATCAGCAGGGAGTGGCTGTGGGGTGGGTGGCGTAGGGACCGATCGGAAGGAGGGAGAGGAAGCGGTCTGCGGATCGGGCTGGG
>CAYSEO010000282.1:2252-6031 GCA_964429885.1 uncultured bacterium | reverse complement strand
CGCACGATCCCGGTGGTGGTCTCCTCCGTGGTGCCGATGATGTCCGACAGCTGCTGCTTGCGGTTCTTCACCAACTCCCAGGTCACATCACTACCGTCATCGATGATGATGTTGGGCCGATGATCCAGGGCGGTCAACACATGGCGGTGATAGGTCTCCGTGTCCTCTCCCTTGATGGCAAAAACTGAGATCCCATAATCCGCCACCAAACTAGCGGCCACATCATCCTGAGTGGAGAGCGGGTTACTGGCGATCAGGACAGAATCAGCCCCGCCAGCCTGTAGAGCCAGGGCCAGGTTCGCGGTCTCCGTAGTGACATGGCAGCAGGCCACCAGCCGGATCCCAGCCAAAGGCTTCTCAGCAGCAAATCGCTCCCGAATCTGAGCCAACACCGGCATCTCCCGAGCGGCCCACTCGATCCGCTGCTTGCCCAAGGAGGAGAGGGAGAGATCCTTAACTTCGTGCTTGGGGGCAGTTGTAGGGCGATCTGTTGTGGTTGTCATGAACAATTCCTCGTGAGTCATTCACCAATAATCGCATCTAACCGGGATCCTCTGGGCCTGTACAACAGCCTGGAGAGACCTGCAGAGATCGATAGATTTGGCATGAGTAACTAGAAGATCCTATACCGATCCGTGACCGCCGTCATCTATCCAAAGGTGGGGTGATAGCGTAATGGATGAACGGATCAGCACAGAATTGGAATGAGGGAACGGATCTCAGCCCTGGGGCTAGATGTGGGGGAGCGTCGCATTGGCGTGGCGGGCTGTGATGGCACGGGTCTGATCGCTACAGGTCTGGGGATGATCCGGCGCACCCGGCGGATCTCCGTCGATGTTGCCGCCGTTCAAGCCTGGGTAGAACACCGTCAGGCTCAATACCTGGTGGTGGGATTACCGTTACACAAGGATGGATCAGAAAGCAATCAGGCCCGTAAGGTGAGACGATTCATGGGAGCGGTCCAAACTCAAATCGCTCTGCCTGTGGAGTATGTGAACGAGTACCTGTCCACCGTCCAAGCGAGATGGGATCTGCAGGAATCTGGCATCAAGGCCCCTGAGCAGAGGCATGTGATCGATCAGCAGGCCGCAGCTGTGATCTTGCAGGAGTGGTTGGATCAGCGGCGACCGGAAAAGTAGTGAGCCCTGGGATCGCTCCCAGAGTCTTCCCCTTAACTGGGTGAGGATCCTACATGGCCTCTAGATTCTGGTGTTCCTGGCCGTAGAACTCGATGCGATAGTCATGAATGCGAATGCCGGTCTGAGCCTCTACCGCTGCCAACAACTCCTCAGGCAGGGTGATATCCACATCGACAATCCGTTGGGTATCGATGCAGTTGACATGGCTATGGGGGTGGGTTTGGTTGCCATAGCGGCGGCCATCGGCTCGCTCCAGACACTCGATCACCTCATGGCTGGCCAGGGCCTCCAGGTTTTGATAGACGGAGGTATGGCCAATGGGTTTGCCCTGCTGATTGAGCCGATCGTAGATCTCACGGGCAGAGAGGTGCTCTCCACATTGCCATAACAGCTCCAGGATGTACCGTCGCTGGCGGCTGAGCCTCAAGTTCTGCTCTCGACACCGTTCAAAAGCTGTCTCTAGGGAATCGATAGATCGAGCCATGGGTCGCTACGGATGACCGTATTCACGGATGTAACAGCGGGACGGATCCAAAGAATCCATCCCTTCTAGGTTAACACTGATTCCGGGTTAGGGAAGGAGGGACTACAGGGTGGTGATCTCCTTATCCTTCTCTGCCTGGATCTCGTCGATCTGTTTGGTGTAGCGATCGGTAAGCTTCTGGACCTGGCCTTGCAGATCGGCGGACTCATCCTCAGAGATCTCGGAGTTCTTCTCCTGCTTGCGGATGCTATCGATGCCATCCCGCCGAATATTGCGAATGGAGACCCGACCCTCCTCCGCCAGCTTGGCCACAGATTTGGTCAGCTCCTTACGGCGCTCCTCCGTCAAGGGGGGAATATTGAGTCGGATCACCTTGCCATCGTTGTTGGGGGTGAGGCCCAGATCGGAGACAGTGATGGCGCGCTCGATGGGAGCCAGGGTGGAGGGATCAAAGGGCTGGATCTGGATGGTGCTAGAGTCGGGGGTGGAGATGTTGGCCAGGGATTTGAGCCCCGTGGGCACCCCGTAATACTCCACTTGGATCCGATCCAGGAGGTTGGCATTGGCTCGTCCGGTTCGCACCGTATTGAAGGCCCTCTGGGTGGCCTGCACCGCCTTCTGCATCGACTCTTCGATCTCAGAGAGTATCACCGCTTCCTCACCTGTTCCAACACAAACACGACAGAGATTAGGTTCAATCGGGCTATCCTCAGGATCCTGAGCAGCCATTTAATAATTCTACACTGTGTGGGATCTTTGCTGGCCCGGATCTGAGATTCTGTGATCCATGACCCATTAAGGCTGAGCCAACTCCATCTCCCGACGAGCCTCGAAGGCGCGGGCCAGGGTCACCTCATCGGCATACTCCAGATCCGATCCCACCGGTAAACCAAAGGCCAGGTGAGTGATCCGTAGGGAGGGGGACAGCTCTCGCAGATATTGGGCCACCAGATGCATGGTCACCTCTCCTTCCACACTGGGACTGATGGCAAAGATCAGCTCCTCGGGCTGCTGTTGGGCCACCCGTTGTATCAGCTCCCGCACATGCAGCTGCTCCACCCCCACCCCATTCATGGGGGACACCAATCCCCCCAGCACGTGATAGCGCCCCTTGAACTCGCGGGTGCGCTCCAGAGCGATCAGATCCTTAGAATCCGCCACCACACACCAGAGCCGGTTATCCCGTTGGGGAGAGCGACAGATCTCACAGGGATCGGTGGCGGACCAGTGGAAGCAGGTGGAGCAGTGTTTGATGGTCTGCTTGGCCTCCAGCAGGGCCTGGGCCAGGGACTCGATCTCCGCCGCCGGTCGGTTCAGCAGATGCAATGCTAACCGCTGAGCGCTCTTCGGCCCGATCCCAGGCAAACGCTGCAGTTCCTCGATCAGACGGGCCAGAGGACGGGTGAACATAGGTGATGTCCAGGTGTTGCGATCTACCCTAACCCCATGCCGGGCAGGCTGATATCCCCAGTCAACTCCTCCATCCGCTGCCGCATGGTCTCCGAGGAGCGGGTGTAGGCATCGGTCATGGCGGTCAGGATCAGATCCTCCAGTACATCAGGGGCCTCCTTGAGTGCTTCCGGATCCAGAGAGACCTTGCGGGGCTCCTGGTTGCCGCTGAGGGTAACCTTGACTAGGCCATCTCCAGCCTCGCCGACGATCTCCATCGCCTCCAGCTCCGCCTGCAGTTTCTGGGCTCCATCCCGCACCTGCTGTGCTTTCTTGAGTGCCTCTTGGATTTTGCCAAATGGTCCAAAGCCCTTAGACATGAGATCCCTCTACCCTAATGTTTAGGACGTCTGCTGTACTACTTTACCCGTTCTGGCCCCCGGCGCCAAAGCAGATCCTCAGGTTTCTCTCTGGGGTGGATCTCCCCAGGGGAACTTGCGGCTGAGCTGAGCCTTGGGGTGTTGCCCTGCCCTTGCTGCAGACCCCACTTGGGGGGAAGATGGCGGTGACCTCCGACGTCAGGATCCTCCGCTATGTCGCGTCCACCACTCTCACCCCTGGGGTTAACCCTGGTGGTTATGTTCACCTTGACCTCCAGCTCCTTCCCGTCCCCGACCCTGGCTCAGGAGACGACGCACGGGCGGGCGCCGGGGGGGGGGGGGGGGGGAGGGGGGGGGGGGGGGCGGCGGGGGGGGGGGGGAGGGGGG
>CAYSEO010000282.1:0-2242 GCA_964429885.1 uncultured bacterium | reverse complement strand
CAGGAGACGATTCCCTCCCCCCCCCAAGGTCAGATGTTACCTGTAGAGGCTGAAGTTCAGATCAACGATCAACGGTTTCAGCTGGAAGTGGCTCGAACGCCTCTCCAGCAACGGATCGGGCTCATGTTCCGCGCCGAGATGGCTGCCGACCGAGGCATGCTGTTCCCCTACGATCCCCCCTCCCGACCCGTATCCTTCTGGATGTACAACACCCTGATCCCCCTGGACATCATCTTTCTCTACCAAGGTGAGGTGGTACATATCGCCGCCAACGTGCCGGGTTGCCCGGAGCTGCCCTGTCCAGCCTATGGTCCCGCTCCCGATCAGCTAGTGGACCAGGTGGTGGAGTTGAATGGAGGCACCGCTGCCCAACTGGGCTTGGCGGTGGGGGATGAGATCGAGGTGCGAGAGCTGGAGACAGGCTCCTAGACGGCCCCGTTGGTCTTCCGGAATAGGGTAATCAGGGTCTTACAGATCAGTTTGATATCGTAGAGCAGGCTCCAATTGTCTTGATAGAGCAGATCCAGCTGCACTACCTCCTCAAAGCAAGTGATGTTGGAGCGACAGTTGACCTGCCACTCCCCAGTCAGTCCTGGACGGACATTGAGTCGTTGCCAGTCCCGCAGCTGATACTTCTCCACTTCATCCGGGGTGGGGGGACGGGTGCCAACCAGACTCATCTCCCCCATTAGTACGTTCCAGAATTGGGGGAACTCATCCAGGCTGGATCGGCGTAGAAACTTACCGATGCGAGTGATACGCGGATCCACCGCATTCTTAAAAAACGCCCCCTTGACCTGGTTCTTGACCGAGGGTTTGAGGGTCTCGGCATTGGCCACCATGGAGCGAAACTTCCAGATCCGAAAGGGGCGCCCCAGCCAACCGAGCCGGATCTGAGAGAACAGGATGGGGCCAGGGCTATCCCAGTGGATCAGTAGGGCGATGGGTAGGAAGATCAGGGCTGTGATCCCGAGTCCCACTAGGGCTCCGATGATATCTAGGGCTCGTTTGCGGGGGTCATTGATGGAGGGATGAGTCGGAGGTAGGGGAAAGGCAAAGATCCGATCTCGATTGGATCTCGGCGACGTACAGTCCATCTGTAGCAGCTGGTCAAGCTGGGTAAGGGTGAAGACAGTCTGCAATTGGGGATGGACATCAAGGGCCACAAGGGGGACCTGAACAGCTTGGGCCTCTCGGTATAAGGCGAGCAGGGCACCTACCCCCGAGCTATCCAAGAAGACGGTTTCGTGGAAGTCCAACAGGATCTGCCTGGGGGGAGACAGAGACTGTAGTAGTGGTTCACAACACTGGAAGAGCTCCTCTGCCTCCATCAAACCGAGATGCAGGGGAACTCGAACCGCTACCATGTCTGAATCTAGGTGGTGAACAAAAAGGGAAGTCATCCTTGCGACCTTGAACCTCGAGGGGGAGGAGGAAGACGCGGGAGGAGTGATCCAGACACCATCCAGAGATGGCATCAGACTGGATCTGGCCATAGATTTGGAGTTGGGGTAACCCCAAAGACCTATCCTATGTATGGTTCGTAACGGGAACAGAGGCCACTCCCCTCTGGATCCCAGTCTGGAGTGACACAGCTCAACTGTAATCCTACTCCCCTTCGGATAAAATAGGTGAATCAACCTGGTGAGTCTTGATCACGCTGGCTGAGGTGTGTTCTGGTGAGAAGCAAAGGGGTGGGATCGTGAGGTCAAGATGAGCCAGCGTGGAACTCGAGAACAATGCTTGTTGCAACGCTACCAGCAGGGGAAACGGGAGTTCGTCGGGGTCGATCTGTCCCAGGCCCATCTGGTGGGGGCACAGCTGCAAGGGATCTCGCTGGAGGGGGCGGATCTGCGGGGTTGCCAGCTCCAAGCCAGTGATCTGGGGGGTGCGTTTCTAGGACAGACGAATCTGCAACAGGCCCAGCTCAGGGAGGTGGTGTTGCGACGGGCACAGCTGTGGCAGGCGGATCTACGGAAGGCCAATCTCATGGGGGCGATTCTAAGTGGGGCCAATCTGAGTGAGGCGGATCTGAGTGAGGCGGATCTGAGGCAGGTTAAGGGGGTGGGTGCCTTTTTCAACGGGGCAGATCTGACGCGGGCGGATCTGAGGGAAGCTTATCTCTGGCGGGCCAAGTTACTGGAGGTGCGACTCTGTGAGGCTCAACTCCAACAGGTCAATCTCTCCGGGGCTTATCTGATGGGATCGATCCTCCACGAGACGGATCTGTCGGGGGCTAACC
>CAYSEO010000281.1:0-6066 GCA_964429885.1 uncultured bacterium | reverse complement strand
CCCATTGTTGTGCACGGATGGGCAGGGCAGGATAGCTCCAGTCCTGGAAGGTCACCTGGGGCATCTCGCGATCCTCCTGGGTGGCGAACTCGATCAGCACAGAGAGGGTGTAGCCCAATTGAGGATCGGGGGGGCTGACGCTGATCCGGGGGATCAGATCGGGGACGACAGCCTGGGTCGTTTCCTGAGATTCCAAGGCTGGGGAGGGGGCGCAGCCGTTGATCATCAATACCACCGCCAAGGAGGCGCTCAAGGGCAGACGCAAGGCTTTACCCGCATCCAGGATCTGGGTCAGAGGGCTAAGCAGCGAGATCATCATCCTGACAACACACCGATCACCCTCGATATTATACGGATCCAGCGGGATAGAAAGTCTTCATCTCAGAGGCCTCCGCTTCCCGCTTCCGACCTCCTGCCGCATCGGAGCTCCAGGTTGATCTTAGTCAAGTTCGCTGCTCCAGAGACCCAACATGGGATAGTGAGGATCGTGATCGCCTCTGAGCTCGACTGACAGGAGTCTCGTGACCATGCCCCTCACGGATATTCTGGACTTTATCGACTTCGCTCTCAACCGTGAACTGTTTGAGATCGGAGAGTTACGGATCTCGATCCTGTGGATTCTGCAGCTGGTAGGGGCCTTCTTTATCTTGTCGTTCGTATCAGGCAAGATTAAGCTGTTTCTGCGCAATCGGCTCCTGTTGAGATTGGGGATCGATGAGGGGAATCGCGAGATCGTCGCCTCTCTCTTTAGCTATGTCCTCTCGATCCTGGGGGCGATCCTCATCTTCCAAAGCCTGGGGATCAGTCTCGGATCCATCGGGTTGATCGCCGGAGGGTTGGGGATTGGGGCTGGATTTGGGCTTCAGGATATTACCAAGAATATCATCAGTGGATTGACGATCCTAGCGGAGGGCAATCTTAAGGCCGGTAACTTTATCGAATTTAATGGGTTGTTGGGACATATCCGCGATATTTCTCTCCGATCCACAATTGTCAGAACCCTGGACGGAGGTGACATCATCATTCCCAATAGTGCTCTGGTGGACAGCCAGGTGCTTAACTGGAGTTACAATACGCTAACTGCCCGAATCCATGTCCCTGTAGGGGTAGCCTATGGTAGTGATCCGATCCAAGTCACGGAGGTTCTGCTCAATTCAGCTTATATGGAGCCGGAAGTTTTAAGAGAGCCGCCGCCCCGCGTGATCTTCCAGGGCTTCGGAGATAACTCCCTTGACTTTGAGTTGCTGATCTGGATCCCAAACATCGAGAGATTTCTATTCCTAAAGAGCTCCCTCCGTTATATTGTGGAATATAATCTACGTCAGCAGGGGATCCAGATCCCCTTTCCTCAAAGAGATATCTGGATCCGTAATCCTGAGGCGATCTATCCGTCATTTCAGTCCAGTCGCATCCCAGATCCTCAGACCCCCTCAAAGGATAAGCCCGAGATTACATCCCAAGGTCCTGCTTCCCAGCCTTCTCAGGTGCCACTGCTCAAAGATCTACTCCTACAGGTAGAATGTTTCCGATCCTGCGATGATCTAGATCTGTTGAAACTAATTGAGGTGAGCTACCGGCAGTTACTGATTCCGGAACAGATCTTGGTACGGCAGGGGGAGCAAAACTGTACTTTCTATCTGGTGCTCTCAGGATCCTTACAATCTCTGGAGGAGGGTAACCCAGAGCCAATCGAGACCTTGCAGGCGGGAGATTTCTTCGGAGAGATCCCTATGATGTTGGGTCTACCCAGTTCCGTCACGATCCAGGCCATAACTCAAACTAGCCTATTTGCCATCAATAAGATGGGTTTTCAGGAGCTGCTTAAACAAAGACCAGCTCTAGCGGAGAAGATCGCTCAAGAGCTAGTCAAGGAGACTCAAGTGATGGAGGAGTGTCAACGCATTCTTCAGGATCTCAGTGCTACGGAACGTTCTGAATCCCCTCAGGCACCGATTCGCTGGATCCGACAGCAGATCCAACGATTCTTAACCTAATCTTGAAAGGACTATCGACGATCCCCTTACCTTACGTTTATTCTAGATCCAGTCTATTTGCTGTTGGCGACCTGATGGATTGCTTGGAGAACTTGTCTGCTGATCGGTCGCGGAGCTCACTTGGAAGCGAATGAGTCCATCAACTCTAATTGACCTAGGGGTGGAAAGCCTGATCCTGGCAGGGGGAAGGAGTTCACGCATGGGACAGGACAAAGCTCTGATCTCAGTGCAGGGGGAACCGATGCTACATCGGGTGGCTCGGGTGGCGTCCCGTTGTTGTCGGCAGATCTGGATCCTTTGTCCCTGGCCAGAGCGTTATGCTGCGGTGGTGGATCCGGCTTGGTCATTGCTGAGAGAAGATCATCCCGATCAAGGACCGTTGGTCGGATTTCATCAGGGATTAACCCAGGTGAGCTCCAGGCCTGATGCACCGGAGTGGATCCTAGTGTTGGCCTGTGATCTACCTTTTTTACAGGAGAGGATCTTGGGAGATTGGATGGGGAGGTTGGCGGGGATCGGGGCAGATCGCTTAGCTTTAGTGCCCTATCGCCAAGATCGATGGGAGCCACTCTGTGGGTGGTACCGGTTGAGTTGTCTGTCTAGCTTGGAGGCTGCGATCCAAGCAGGTGAGCGCTCGTTTCAAGTCTGGTTAGAACAGATCCCGGTGCAGAAACTGCAGATTACCTCCGCACACTCCGAGTGGGATCGTATGTTGTGGAACTGCAATACCCCCTCAGATCTGGAGCGGCTGGATCTAGATTAGAGGTGCCCTATAGTTCCACTCACTCAAAACTATAGACAAGTAGTCAAAGCAGAACTCCAAGCTGGATCTTGCGGCGGTTAAGAGAATTTAAGAGGACTGGTCTTGTCTCAGGGGCCAAGTATAGTGAGGACTATCAATCGGTTCTGGCGGGGAGCAGCCGTCAGAGGTAACGGGGAAAGTTCGGTGAGAATCCGGCGCTGTCCCGCAGCTGTAATGAGATCTCCATCTCTGAGTCAGAATGCCCACCGATGATCTAACCCCTGTTCATCTGCGAGGTACGGATGAGGTCCTATAGCCTTTGTTGGAGTGCACTAGCACTCTCAGTTTTGTTTCCGACGTTGATTCCTCTCGGGGTACAACCTTTTGATCCCTACCTGCTCTACTGTCCTCGATTAAGGAGTCTGCGATGACTAGCCTACTCATTAAGACTGAACTGAGTCCCATCACCGTTGATCTGTCATCATTGGTTCCCCAGATGAGGATCACAGATCAGCAGTTTCTTGACCTATGTCAGGCCAACCAGGACTTACGGATCGAGCGTACAGCAGAGGGTCAGGTGATCGTTATGCCTCCAGCATTTGCGGAGACAGGGAATCGCAACTCGAGAATCATTCAACAGCTCACGAACTGGTCAGATCAAGCGGGCACGGGGGAGGTGTTTGATTCCAGTTCTGGCTTCACTCTCCCCAATGGAGCCATCCGTTCTCCTGATGCTGCGTGGATTCGAGGAGAAAGATGGAATCAGCTCTCCCAGGCTCAGAAAGCTGCCTTCTCCCCAATTTGTCCTGATTTTGTCGTGGAGCTGAGATCGGCGAGTGATACCCTAGTGAGTGTGCAAGATAAGATGCAAGAGTATATTAACAATGGCTCTCAACTTGGATTATTGATCGATCGTAAAAACGGTACCGTTCACCTCTATCGTCCTGAGCACCCACCCGAGATATTGACCCATCCCCAATCCGTTAGCTGTGATCCAGAGCTCCCTGGCTTTACCCTCCAGATGGCCAAGATCTGGTGAACTCAGCCCAACACCCGTAGCTGCAAGCATTATACCCAGGCCCTACGGAAGCTAACGGAGTTCAACCTGGGTGAAGCGATTATCATGGGTGAGGAGCGGCGGGAGTTTGCGGGATCGGGGGTAGATACGTCTGTAGGTTGTTTTGTGTTACCATACCCACCATGACAATGGATAGGATTTAAGATATGAATCTCCAGCCAGCTAAGGATCTTTCGCAGATACTGAGGGCATTCACACCTAAACCCTTATCGAGTCCTGAGGAGATGGCTGCTTTCTATCGAGACGAAATCAATCAGGCGTCTTAAGCAGATCTATGAAAAGGATTTAGAAGCCCAGATCCCTGACGAGCTTCACTATTTCTTAGCACAACGACAACTTTTGATTGAGTCCAATGGTAGTCGCTGGGTGAGTGTCCATCCAGTCGCTGTTGATATTCTAGCTTCACTAAAGGAAATTCAGCCTGAGCAAAATGGAGTGATCAACGGTGGCCTCATCTAGTTCCTATCCTGCTCAACTCGAACCGGGCACGATCACCGAGGTTTATCGTCGCTTGTATCTTTGGTGTCAACAAGCCTCTGAGGGGATGGCCCGTGTGGATTATCTTTCTCCCCTTGCCAAAGATAAGGTGATGACACAATTACGGGTTAGTTTATCACAAGCAGGAATTGTTTTACTGGAGATCTCGTTAGAAGGATCAGATGATCCACGAGAGTTGATGCAGTCGATTATCCAGAGGATGGGTGAGTTCGGATCTGGAGTTGTCTCGTTTAATGGGCTGGAATATCAAAATAGTGAAGCCCTCTTACAGCAGTTAGATCTATTTCGGGAACAAGTTGCTCTTCCTGATATCAGAGAGATCTGGTGGATGAGACCGAGCCAAGCAGATTATCTCATCAATCAGTTACCTGATCTCAATTCATGGTTTATCCTCAAGTTGAAACTTCGGGAGATCATCTTGGTGGAATCTGCTCAGGGAGACACTATGAAGATCTCTATTCAATCGGATCCACAGGAGGCTCTCCGGCGATCTAACCAGATTCTCGCTCGCCTCCGAAGGGCACAGGCTCAAGGAAAACCTCGTTATCAATTAGCATTATTGGCTAAACAAGTGGTGGATAGTTTAGATCGATCAGGAGCAACTCTGGAGGCTCGAAAAAGGGCTGAGGCTTTATTGCCAGAGGTGGATGTTACTGAAGATCTGGATAACTATGATGATAGTGTCAAGGTTAGTGCTTTGCTTGCTGTTGCTGATCTTTACAAACTTCTCGGAGACACAGAGAAGGAAAAGGAGATTGATCAGAAGTTATCTTCTGTGGATCCTCAGCTTTTTGATAGACAACAGATCACTAAGTTAAGATACAATTTGCCTCATGTTGGAATCGCCAGCTTTATAGGTCGTGGACGGGCGCTAGCTGTTCTTGATTCTTTGGTAGAAGAAGAGAAAGGATCCAAGATTATCGAGATAGTGGGTATGGGAGGTGTAGGAAAAACCGAGCTTGCTCTGCAATATGCTTATCGTTATCAAGATCAATACGGTGCCATTCTATGGATCCAGGCCAGAGATGGAGTGATGAGCCAGGTTATAATGGTGACTCTACAAGCATTTCCAGAGCTCCGTGATCGGTTGCAGATGTTGGGAACGTCAGAGCAACAGGTGGAGATATGTTGGCGACAGTGGCAGACGATCGAGAGACGAGTGTTGGTGATTTTTGATGATGTAATTGAGGTAGCGGAGGTGTTGAAGGCAGTGCCTCCTGTTGGGGATCCGTTTCGGGTGATCTTTACCTCTCGGCAAGACTCTATGGATCCTCGTCGGTTTATCAAATTGCGTTTGGGAGTGCTGGAGGAATCGGCGGCTTTGGATCTGTTGCGCTCGATCGCGGGGGAGGTGATTGAGGAGAACTTGCCTCAGGCCAAGATCCTATGTGAGCACTTGGGTTATCTGCCGTTGGCTCTGGAGTTGATGGGGATGTTTCTGATACAGGAGTTAGATCTGGAGAAGATGCTGGTGGATCTACAACAATGTGGCTTGAGTTCCGAAGTGTTGATAGATATTCAAGAAACAGCTCAAGTCTTACAACAGATCAAGAATTCAAAGCTCACTGAAGTTGATCTGTGGAGTACCCGCAAGAACCCACCCCTAGCCCCTCCCGAGAGGGGAACAAGATCCTCTGATTCCGTCTGTGCTCCACCTCCCGAGAGGGGAACAAGATCCTCTGATTCCGTCTGTGCTCCACCTCCCGAGAGGGGAACAAGATCCTCTGATTCCGTCTGTGCTCCACCTCCCGAGA
>CAYSEO010000280.1:0-6083 GCA_964429885.1 uncultured bacterium | reverse complement strand
GCGCTCGAAGACGCGACCGAAAACGCGCCCGAGGACGCGTCTGGAGATGTGTCTGGCCCCGGGCCCACGCGGCTGCAGCGGGCGGTGCTCGAGGCGGCGGCCCAGGCGAGCGAGCAGGGCGAGCGATGGGTGGAGATCCGCGACCTGGCTCAGCGCTACCTGCCCCTAGAATCCTTTGTCTGTCTCACCTTGGTGCCCGAAACCTACACCCCTTCACCCAGCCCCCGACCGCTGGCGATCTGTAGTTGAAGGATCCCTGTAGGTGATCTGCAATTGCTCTGGAATCGATCCCAACCCTATGAGCTCCAGCCTTAATCTGCCAGCCACCCGTCCGGCGGCCCAGCGCTATCACCTCGATCATGGCATCACCTTACTGATCGCCCGTAATCCCTCAGTCAATATCACAGCGGCTCGGTTTTTCTTTCAGGGGGGAGCCCGGTTAGATCCGGCTGATCTGGCGGGACGGGCTAACTTAATGGCGACGGTATTGACGAAGGGCACCCAGAAGCGGGATTCCCAGGCCATTGGGGTGGCGGTGGAGTCCTTGGGGGCGGCGATCGGGGTGGATTGTACGGTGGACCATCTGGAATTGGGACTCAAGTGTGTCTCTGTGGATCTGCCAGAGGTGTTGGCCTTGGTGGCGGAGATCCTGCGGCAGCCCAGCTTTCCCCCTGCTGAGGTGAAGCGGGAGCAGGATCTGATGCTACAAACCATCCGCGCCCAACGGGAGCGTCCCTTTCGTCTGGCCTTCGATCAGCTGCGACGTTCCCTCTATGGCCACCATCCCTATGCCTTCGCCACCCTTGGACGGGAGGAGACGATCACCCGCCTTTCCCCAACAGATCTGTTCACCTACCATGAGCTGTGTTGCCGCCCCGATCGATTGGTGATCGCAGCGGTCAGCCCCGATCCTCCTGATCAAGTGCAGGATCAATTCGCGGCCCTGTTCGGGAATTGGTCCAGTCCAGAGTCCTCCTCTCCCCAACTCCAACCGATCCTGCCTCCTCTGTCTCGATCCCAGCAGCTGACCTTAGAGCAACCCACTCAACAGAGCTTGATCATGATCGGTGCTCGGGGGGCGGCGGCTCGATCAGAGGACTATCCGGTGCTCAAGTTGATGGCCACCTATCTGGGTAATGGTCTCTCCAGTCGTCTGTTTGTGGAGTTGCGAGAGAAGCGGGGATTGGCCTACGAGGTCTCGGCCTTCTTTGCTACCCGTCAGGATCCGGCGCCTTTCGCAGCCTATATGGGCACGGCAGCGGAGAATACCTCGATCGCCTTGGAGGGACTGAGGCGAGAGCTGGATCGGCTCCGGGAGGATCCTTTAGATCCCCAAGAGGTGGAGGCGGCCAAACGGAAACTATTGGGGCAATATGCCCTGGGTAAGCAAACCAATGCTCAGATCGCTCAGTTATTGGGATGGTATGAGATCTTGGGTTTGGGAATGGAGTTCGATCAGGTTTATCCTCAGAAGCTACAGGCCATCACCCCTGAGGATCTACATCGAGTGGCGCTCACCTACCTAAGTGAACCGATCACCTCTTTGGTGGGGCCAACAGGATCTCCATAAGTGGGTCAAGACCTCTTAATGACTCAGGCCCAATATCCACAGAACCGTTGACAATCTGATCAAACCCAGAACCTCGCAGATCCGGGGCCAACCCAACCAGAGATCGGAGTGGGTTCTAGGACCCAATAAACTAGGAGGGAGAGTGATCTGGAGAAAAAGCAATGACTGACGAAGAACTGAATGATCGGTTTGCCCAGGTGGCGGATGCGGTGGGTCGGGTAGCCCATGCCCAACTCCGTTTTCAGGAACAGCTGGGTGATCTAGCTGGGGTGGTCCGTCAAGTGCTCGCTCGCCAGGATCGTCATGAGCAAGAGCTCGCCGAATTCCGGCAAGAACAAGCCGACTTCCGGCAAGAGCTGGTAGAGTTCCGGCAAGAGTTGGTAAAGTTCCGGCAACGACAGGAGGAGAGCGATCAGCGCTTCAATATCCTACTGCAAGAGATCCGGTTTCTGATCCGTCAACAACAACCGCCTCCAGAAGAAGAGGCTCAATAACCCACAGTGATCGAATAAGGAGTTGAATGAGAGATTAGGATCGACTCCATTGGATATAGGGCAGCTGGGCGGCGGTCTGTTGGATCGAGTCTCGTTGAGCTAGGAGCTGACCACAGGCATCCCAGGTTCCTTCGGTCAACATTTGACGGGATCCTTGAGGCATGGAGACGGAGATCTGGAGATCGCCACAGGTGACCCGCAGGGCGGTCAGATCGAGGGTGAGGGATTGGCTCGGATCGGCGGCGATGGCAGCCTGCAGTTGCTTGACCTGCTCCGGATCGGCGGTGACACAGGGCAGACCGATGGCCACACCGTTCCCGAAAAAGATCTCAGCAAAACTTTCCCCTACGATGGCCTGGATCCCCCAGCGAGCCAGGGCTTGAGGAGCATGTTCCCGACTGGAGCCGCAGCCGAAGTTGGTGTTGACCACCAGGATCTGTGCCCCCTGGTACTGGGCTTGATCGAAGGGATGCTGACCTTGTAGCTGAGCCCGATCATCCACAAACGCCTGTTCCCCTAAACCGTCAAAGGTGACACAGCGCAGGAAACGGGCAGGAATGATCCGATCGGTGTCGATGTCATCGCCGATCACGGGCACGCCGCGTCCTTGGACGGATTGGATCGGTTTGGTGAGGGGGGAAACCATGGTTAGGATCGCTCTCTGAGGGGGTTGTGGCCTCTTACTGTACCTCAAATGCCGGTGAGATCGCAGCCTGTTCTAGGATTGGAGATCCTCGGATAGGGGACAGAGGATTACCTCGATCTGACCTTGGATGATGGCATTGATCAGATCATCGACAACCTCGGATTCCCGACAAGTGATCCGGGGGTCAGTCAACAGTTTACTGATCACCTGCACATGGGCTTCGGTGATCTGTTTGCGTTTCCAGGCCAGAGCAATGATGTTCTCTAGGGTTGAACGGTGTTGGGGTTCCACTGTGGTTCTAGTCATGATCGTCGTCATAGGAATGAGCCAGGGATGAACTTGTCTCCTCCCCACTATCGCTCCCTTACAAAACAGATGTAGTGATTTGATCCTGGGGATAGCGTGATCTTTATCACAAGGGCTCCATTCGAGTGGACCTGGATCAGAGCGTGACCTGGATCGAGGCTTCTGCCGCTCTCTGACCCTGAAGTTATGCAAAAATGTTATGCAAAGCAGTGATCTCTATCTACCAGGCATTGGGGATCCCGTCGGCTCCTCACTGTTGAGGGCGGGTTCTGACCAAAAGCGATAGATCATTCCAGAGATCTGCTGAATCTGCTGCTGAGCTCGTGGATCGTTGGGGGTTTGTCGCTCCACCAGAACCGCTAAGATGTAGCGCTGACCGCTGGGCAAATCGATGATCCCAGCATCCCCCAGGACGGATTGAATATCTCCAGTCTTATGGGCGATCCGAGCCTCGTCCCCCAATCCTTGAGGCAGTAAGGCCCGATTTTCTGTGCGCCAAAGAATATCCAAAAATCGATCTCGACTGCGACGATTCAGCCATTGACCAGCCTCGATCTGTCCCAGGAGTGAGACGATATCAACTGCGGCAGTGGTATTGTTGCCTTCTAAATCGGGGAGCAAGGCGGAGAGTGAGGTGTTTGCCAAACCCCATTGCCGGAATTGACGATCGACCGCTTCCAGTCCTCCCAACCGATCGATCAGTAGATTTGTGGCTGTATTGTCGCTGATGGTGATCATCAGGGTCGCTGCCTGCAGAGCTGAGATCTGAGTTCCCACCGGTTGTGTCTGTAAAGTCCCCGAGCCTGTGGCGATCAACTCTGGTTTGAGAGTGAGGATCTCATCCAGTTCCACCTGCCCCGCGTCCACGGCCTGTAGAAAGGCCACTAAGATCGGGATCTTAATCGTGCTGGCGGCTGAGATAGGTTGAGTCGAGCGTTCCCCCACATAGGTGCCGCTATCCAGATCCACCATCAATAGATGAGGGGTGAGACCTTCCTGTTCTAACCAGGGGGTCAGCTGAGCTTTGAGGGCGCGGCTTTCCTGAGTGAGGCTTAGAGGGGAGGGGGGCGGTGTTGTTGCGGACAGAGGACGGGGTGAGATGGGGGTCTCAGAGGTGTTGGGCTGCAATAACCGGGAGAGCCCTCCCACCAGGAGAGCCAGAGTGATGGCGAGAACGGTTGCCCGTAACAGGATCAGTCCGAGGGGATCGTGGGAGGGACCTGGGCGGCGAGAGGAGGAGGGAGGACGACGAACCGGTTCCTGGACCGAGGAGCCGGGGACTGACCGAGCAGCGGCATTGAGGGTGAGGGGAGGTAAGGCTTTGACCTCGGGGCGAGCTGGGGTGTTACCAGAGCGGCCTGCTCGGGATCGACCCTGAGGTACGCGGGTTGATCGGGGTGGAGCAGGTTGGTTTTGTCGGAGCCGCTTGGGTTTGGCGCTACGGTTAGAGGTACGGTTACGGGGTGAGGGGCGAACTCCGGTCATAAACTCAGGATCTCCCAGAGGTTCAAGGTGCATCTCAGTCTTGAGCGATGCTGCGTTGCGCTCAAAAACAGGACCAACGGTAACTGTACTCGCAGAACTGCTCCGGGGCTAGGGTGAGCAGCCGATTGAGATCGAGCCAATCGAGCCAGAGGATGCACTCTTGGAGCCTAGATCTACTCCTGGGGCAGACGAGCCATGCGGATCCCTCGGTAATAGTGATTGAGGATCTGGGCAAAGTTCCAGCCATTCAGCGCCCGCTCCTGAGCCCCCCATTGAGTCATGCCGATCCCATGGCCATACTTAGGCCGACTGGTGATATCTGGCACACTCTGCAGATAGGGATACCCCTGTACCCCCACTGTCCGACCGCCGCTACTGGCGCTATACATGGCATTGATCAGCCGTCCCCCATGCACCATCACGATCCCCTCTGTCTCATGGGTCGCTAGGGACACTGGCATCGACACCGGCAAGCCCCGATAGACCTGAGATCGGGTATCACTATGGACATCAAACCACTTAGAAACCCGGTTGCGGTGGTAGAGCACATAGCTGCGGGCGGCGATCGCTTGGGCCTTGAGGGCTTCCATCGAGAAGGATCCCCCCATCTCCGCCTGCACCACACTGGCCACGTAGTCCTCGATATTCACCTGGTTCACTGCTAGGATCGAGCCCCGTCCCACCAGGATCAGCTCCCCCTGATACCAGCGACCGTTGAGCGCCACCAATCCATCCTCCTGGGGCTGGATCCAGAGCACCGGATGGCTTACCTGATCCAGGCTCACCCCCTCCCGATGGGGACGTACCACCTGAGGCGTCATAGCAGGCAAGGAACCAAGGGTCTGTTCCCCCGATCCATCCCGGATCGTGGCCGGAGTTGAGCTCCCGATCACCAAGGAGCTACGGGTATTGAGGATCTCCACCCGGACATCATGAGCATGAGCCTCCACCACGGCGCTGATCCAGGCTAGGATGCTGAGTAATACCAGTTGAGCCGCCAACTGACCTGATCTCTTAAACAACTGTGCAGAACCCCATTGCGATTGTCCCGCACGAATGATACCTCTGCCCGAGTTAAAAGTAAACAACTCTCGGCAACGGATCCATTGATCTGCAGCAACTCAATCAGTCATCCACCCAGCAAAACTCCCGTAAACGTCGGATGAAGGCGGGACGGTTGCTGTACTCCTGTCTAGTCCGGTTGAGTTGAGCTTGAAACGTCTTCCCCTTTCCCTGGGTGTAAGCTAGGTCCCGGAGATCGATCAGGTGTTTGACAGCAGCATCATCCTCGGTCTGTGGCTCCGGGCTCGACACCAGGTCTCATCTCGGCTACTATATTAGGCTTGTTCGGGATCAGGTCTATCTCTGGGTGGGGCAATGACGAAGTTCATCTTTGTGACGGGTGGGGTGGTCTCCAGTATCGGCAAGGGGATCGTGGCAGCCAGTCTCGGGCGGTTGTTGAAGTCCAGAGACTATTCAGTCTCCATCCTGAAGCTGGATCCCTACATTAACGTAGATCCGGGCACCATGAGCCCTTTTCAGCATGGCGAGGTCTTCGTCACCGATGATGGGGCTGAGACGG
>CAYSEO010000279.1:0-6096 GCA_964429885.1 uncultured bacterium | reverse complement strand
GTCCCGTACCAGTTGGGCCTCCCCCAGAATAAATCCAGGCCCGTAGGGCTCCTCGATGGAGATATGTTTCTCCGATTCCTGAGTGATCTCCTCATCCAGGGGCAGGCCGGTATAGAGATGTAGATAGAACCGCAGACCCCAACGGGTGCCCCGCCAGGTGTAGATCTGTACCGCATTGCGGATCAGCAGCCGCTGGGTGGCAGTATCCAGAAAGGGCACCATCCGCCAGCCCACCCAATGGGCCAGAAACGGCAGCAGCTCCACTGAGGAGGTGAGGGGATCCAGATAGGCCCACATGGAGCGTAGGGCATGGACCGAGGGCTCAAACGCCTCCTCGAAGATCTTCAACAGCCGCCCGATCATGTCTACCTCTCGATAGAGGGCCGGTAGGAACCGTTGGTAGAGGCTACGGGGCCGCACATAGACGTTAAAGCTGAGGGTCTCCCGCCGTTCTGGATGGGCGCCCAGATCCCGGTGATAGAGGTAGAGGGTGATCTGATAATTCAGGTTGAGGGAGCCCAGATCCAGTAAAGCCTCCTGATGCTCAAAGAAATCCCCCGGCACATCCACATAGAGACCGATCAGCATCTCCTGGTCGGGCAGCACCTCATGACCCTCCATGGTCCAGCGACACCACGCCTCTGGCAGAGTTCCCTTGATCTCCAATCGGATAAATTGGGGCCGGGACAACAGGTTCTTCACCTGCAGGACCATCTCACTGGTCTCCCCCGGATGGGCCAACAGATCCGTCGAGGAGCGGCCTTGAGGGGGATCCAAGGAGAGCGACCCCTGGGTCCCAGTGGTGATGGGCACGGCCTCAGGCTGCACCATGGGAGTGAGCTGTAGCCGAAGACCTGCGGATCCGGAACGGGCCTGTGTCATGGGGCGTCCTCACGATGAGAGCGTGGGTTGTAGGGACTGTCAGTCAACCTTCTGTACAAACTATCTGTCGAAATCACGGCATCTGCCACCCTAGCCTTCCAAAAAGTTAATCACATGGCTGGAGCGCAGCGCCCGGTTACGCCAGGAACACAGCAGCCCTGTCGGTCCCGGATCCACCAGCTGCATCGGATCGGGGCGTCGCCGCCAGGTTTGGCCCTGCAGTTGCAGCTCATAGAGCAACACGGGTCCCAGGTAACGTACCCCAGGGGTCTGCTGTACCAGAGCCACGATGTCGGAGATGTAGAGGGGACGCCCAAACGACCAGCCCTGTTTATCCAGACCCCCGACCAGGGGATTGAGGAAGTAATACAGGGCATTCTCCAGCCGGAGCCGAAACTCCATCTGAGCCTGAGGGGTTCGATAGGTGGGCTCCAACCCCACCTGCAGCTCCACCGCCACCCCCACCAGATGGGGCTGCATCAGACGGATCTGGGTGCCCAAAAGCTTCCGATCGTTCAGATAGTTGAGCACCTGTTCCCGCAGCTGGGGGGTGAGTCGCAGGAGCTCCGGGGGCAAGCCATCCCCTTGAGCTAAGGAATCAATGTTGGCGGACGGCACCACCAAGATCGAGACACTGCCCGCCTCCTCGGCTCCTTCCGGGGAGAGACAGAGGGCACGGGCGATCTCTCCTCGGCCTCCCTCCAAGGTCAAGGTCTCATAATCCTCGCGGGTCACCGCCCGATTGCGAGTGCGTAACATTTTGGGAGCTCGTAGCACCGCCTGACTGAGGGATTCCTCATCCGCCCCCCCCCGAGCGGGCTCATAGTTGATCACCTCGCTGACATAGGGTAAAGAGGACTTCATCACCCGCAGGGTCCGACGCTCCACATTACCCCGCTTGCCTCCCCCAGTGCGATAGGCGCGCATCCGGACCTCGGCGCCTCGGGGCGGGATGCTGCCATACTGTCGCTCCAACTGACCCACCTCATGGGAGAAGCGCCGATCGGAATAATCAGCCAGCTGAGGCATGGGGGACTGGGCCGATCGCACAGCGGTGTGTTGGGGGTGATAATAGGGCTCTCGGATCAGCGGACCGAACTGGATCATGCCAGTGATCGAGTCCAGAGCATAGTGACGATCCTCAGAGCCCGAGTCGCCGAAGTCGGCCACCTCCTGCCAGGCTTGGGGTAGCTCCCCGAGCGGGCTCACCACCAGATACTCATCCGCCCGCCGCTCCAACACTGGAGCTCCCCGCAGCTGAAACTGTTGCCCCGGTGTGCCATCACTGGTGCCCAACAGCTCATCCCGGATCACGGTACTGTGATGGGCTGGGACCAATCCCCCCACCGCCCGAACCCCGATCCGGATGATTAAAGGTGCATTGAGATAGCCCGGTTGGCCATCCTCAGGGGGCACATGGGTGCACCGTAGCCAGCGCCCCTCATAGCCCGTAAAGTTAGTGACTGACCAGATCTCCGGCAGGTGCAGGACCACATCCGCTTCCTGGATCGGGTCGCTACTGGATTGGGTCAACTCATTGAAGCTGAATCCCTGGGTTTGATCATCAGACTCCTGACGCAGCACCAGACGCCAGCTGCCGCCATCCCAGGCATGCCACTGACGGGGGGGATTGTCCGGATCGATGCCCGTGGGGGTCGCCGCCTGGCCTCGAAAGGAGATGGCGATCACGTTACCGTCCAGGGACTGATCGGGCTCGAACACCAGATAGAAACAATTGCCCGCCTGGGGTTGCTCCTCAAATAGAGGTAGCTCATTGCCCTCCCAGGATCCGTCGCTATGGCGTGTCCATTGGTTACTGACCGGATCTCGCAAAGATTGGGGGGTTTCCTCCGCCAGCGTTGAGGTGAGGATGTGCCGGATCACGGGTTGATCGATCACCAGATCCCGATCGGTGCTGAAGATGATCGCCTCCTCCGTCTGGGTGCGCACCGTGCCCACCTCAGTATCGCGGGGGATGATGTAGGGAAAGGTGTCCGGTTGAGTGAGATAAAACACCAGCTCCGTCTGGGCTGCCGCTGGGGCCTTGAGCCGGATCCCTAGGAGCTCCAAAAAGGTGATGTAGTTGCGACGGGGGACTCGGTTGAACCGATTCAGCATCTGATCCGTCAGCCAGGCAAATAGCTCGATCAGGGTGATGCCGGGATCGCTGGCGTTGTAGTCGGTCCACTCCGGGCAGTAGCGTGGGATCCGTAAGATGCACTCCGCCACCAGATCTTCAAAGGTGCGATCGTCGAGATTATCCTTGGGGAGCTGAGACAGAAACTCAAACTTCACATCATCATCGGCCATGGCCTAGAATCCCCCCTGAGTCATCAAATAGAATGGATAGACCATGTTAGCGGGACTGTTGGTCTGGCGGATCCGGTAATCGATGACCAGATCCACTCGCCCTGATACGGGATCCGGATCGGCTCGCACCTCCTCCACGACGATGCGGGGTTCCCACAAGCGCAGAGCCTCCTCCACATAGAGCCGCATCAGGAAGAGGGTGCGGGTATTCATGGGGGCAAAGGTGAGCTCCGATAGCCGACAGCCAAACGTAGGCCGATAGACTCGTTCCCCCACCTCAGTGCGCAGAATGATCCAGATGGCCTCGGCGATATCTTGCTCCGCCGCGCTGAGTTGGATGCCCCCCTGGACATTGACCCGAACCGGATAGGAGAATCCAGTACCGAGAAAGTCCCGAGGTTGGGTATTGAGGCCTTGAACCATCCGTCTGCCTCACGCGAACCACAAGCCAGTCTTGCTCACTCAGACTACCAAACTTCTTTTCCCTGCCACTACTCGCCAAAAGTTGAGTTTCCCATGGCTCTGTTCTGCCCCGATCTGGTCACCACTCAACGGCTGGCCCAAGCCTTGGCCCATCAGGCCTTCCCAGAGACAGTCCTGCTGCTGCAAGGGGATCTGGGCAGTGGCAAGACCACCTTCACCCAAGCCTTCGGCCAGGCTCTCGGGATCAGGGAGCCGATCACCAGTCCCACCTTCATTCTGGTGCAGGAGTATTATGGGGGACGGCTGCCCCTATTCCACTGCGACTGTTACCGACTGGATCCCGATCAGGTGATGGAGATCGGCCTGCAGGAGCTGTGGGAATCGCCAGGGGTGACCGTTGTGGAGTGGCCAGAACGTCTGGCCCCTTGGCCGCCCCACTGGTTGTGGTTAAGGTTTGAACCGGGATCAGCCCCCGAGCAACGTCTAATTCAAGCCCAGGCTCAAGGGGCAGCTCATCAAGACCTCTGGCAGCGGAGTCTGGTTCAGTTCCAAGGATTAGATCTGGGTCTGGATCTCGATTGGGAGGGATCTTTGGGGCAAAACTTACCCAAACCGGAGACAAAGCCGTAGCATAAGGGGGTAGCACCGACTACGATTGCCATCGCCTATAGGGAATGCCTGATCACGCTTATCTATCCCCCCTCGGTTCTGTCTCCCCCGCCGAGACCCCAGACGCTACCGCCCTTGCCGATCATTTTCCTGTCGCGACCCCTATGCAGGCTCATCCTCCCACTTCACCCCAGCCTACGCGCGCAGACATTATCGCCGTCGGAGGGGCTGAGGATAAGGAGAATGAGAAACAGATCCTCTGGGATGTCTTTCATCGGGCCGGGGGGCAGAACAGCTTCATCACCATTGTCCCGGCAGCCTCTGGGATCCCGATGGTGTTGGGTGAACTTTATCGTGAGCTCTTTATCGGTATGGGAGCCGATCGGGATCAGGTGCATATCCTAGATATTCGTAACCCCAGTGAGGCGGCTCGTCCGGAGGCTCTACAGCTGATCGAGAAGAGCACCGGCCTCTATTTCACCGGCGGCGATCAGGAACGGCTCTCGGAGGTATTGGGAGCCACAGAGCTGATGGAGCGGGTGCGACTGCGCTGTCAAACCGGTCAGATGATGATCGCGGGCACCAGTGCGGGGGCCTCTGCCCTGGGCTATCGCATGATCTCGCGGGGCTATAGCGGTGAATCCCCTACCCCTGCCATCGTCACCGTCAGGACGGGCCTCAGCATTCTGCCTCAGGTGATCGTCGATCAACATTTCCATCAACGCAATCGTCTGGTGCGGCTATTGACCGCTGTGGCCTATCATCCCTACTGCCTCGGCATCGGCATCGATGAGAACACCGCTGCCATCTTCTATGCCGATGAAACCGTGGAGGTGATCGGCTCCGGCACCGTCACTATTGTGGATGGCTCCGAGATGGGATCTTCGGTCCACGAGACCCCTGAAAATGGGCTCTACACCCTGCACAACGCTAAGGTCCATTTCCTTAGCCCCGGATCTTGCTTCAACATTCGCTCCATGCAGTTCCAAAAGCAAGCCTAGGATGAAAACGAGTGTTCCCTGCCATTCTCAAGCCTAGGATCTCTTTCTGCGACAGTTATCACAGACCCCACACCGATCGCCTGAGGGATAACCAAAAGCCTGCAACACCACCTGCCACCGACACCCTCGGGTCTGGATCACCTGTGCCATGGCAAAGCCGGGATCGACATAGAGAGGATCCAAACCGGACGGACGTAGATCCGGTAACTTTCCAGGTCGCTGGGTCAATGTGAAATGAAACGGATCCTGCCATTGCAAACAGCCCGCCTGATGGAGTAAGGCCAACACCACTCGCACCTCCGAGCCTTGGCTCTGGATCACTTCCCCATAGTTTCCCTCCGCTGGCAGAGTCTGCAGGAATTGAGTGGCCTGACGGTAGAGCTGAGTGCGCTGGGATCGGAAAAAGGTTTGGCGACGCCGATCCGTGGGATCCAGCCAGCCCGTCGGCTCCGAGGCCAAGAGGAATCCCGTTGCCGGTTGACCATCCCGTCCCCCACGCCCCACCTCCTGAATGTAATCCGCCACACTCATGGGGGGGTGATAATGCAGCACCCAACGCACATCAGGCTTATTGATCCCCATCCCGAAGGCATTCGTGCACACCAGAAAGGGGCGTTCCCCCGAGAGCCATTGCCCCTCCAGCTGTCGCCGTTGAGCCGATCCCAGCCCCCCATGGTAGGCCGCAGCGGGCTCTCCCTGTTGCCGTAGCCACTCACTGATCTGTCGAGCATCCCGACGGGTGCGCACATACACCAGACCCGAGCTGCCCCGAGTCCGCCGCAGGAACTGTACCGTCTGACGCTGTCGTCCCCCCACCGAACAGACGATCTGGACATTGAGCCGCAGATTAGAGCGCCGTGGATCCACCCGC
>CAYSEO010000278.1:0-6103 GCA_964429885.1 uncultured bacterium | reverse complement strand
AGTTGTTGGGGGTGGTGATCTTGGCTGGGGGGGAGGTGGAGATGGTGCCAGGCATCAGTGCGGGTATGGCGGCTCCGGCTTACGCAGGCATTCCGATCACCCATCGGCAGTTTAGCTCGGCGGTCCTGTTTGTCACGGGTCATGAGGCGGTGGGTAAGTATCGACCCGCAGTCAATTGGGCGGCGGTGGCCCAGGCAGCGGAGACCCTCGTGATCTACATGGGGATCCATAATCTACAGACCATCACGGCGGGACTGTTGGCCGGGGGACGAGAACCCCAGACTCCTGTGGCGGTGATCCGATGGGGGACGACGCCACAACAGACGGTGACCTTACTCAGTTTGGGGGAACTCCAGGAGCGGTATGGGGAGTTGGGCTTGAGGCCGCCTGCGGTGGTGGTGGTGGGTCCGGTAGTCGATCTGCATCACCTCCTACCCTCGATCCCAGTGCCGGAGAGTCCCCTCTGGCAGCGACCTGAGTAAGATCAAGCCGATCTGGCCGATCGTCGATCACAGCAGGATAGGATAAGGATCCTTGGCATGATCGATCGGGTCGGGGATCAATTTGCTAAGCTGCCCCGTACCGAGGCCCAAGGAGCACTCCTGGGTCTAAGGATCTTAAGGCCACCCGAGATCTCTGTCGATCAAGCCCATCGCTGCGGGTCTCTCTCTGGATCGCTGATGATGACAAAGGACTCGATGTCAATTTCTCCATCTGATCTGGGCGCAGCTGAGGTGTCTGACTATGCCCTCAAGAACCAGATCGAGGCCATTCTCTATCTGAAGGGGGAGCCCTTAGAACTGGCTACGATCGCTCAGATCGCTCACTGTCATAGGGATGATGCTTATGATGCTCTACTGGAGTTGATGGAGGATTACGCCCATCGGGACTCGGCCCTGGAGGTGTTGGCCATCGATCAGCGCTTCGCCCTGCAGCTGCGTCAGAGCTTTATGCCCCTGGTCAACCAGATCCTGCCCCCTGAGATCGGTTTGGGCGCCACCCGTACCTTGGCCACGATCATCCTGAAGGGGCCGCTGTCATTGACGGATTTGGTGGATCTGCGGGGGGCCAGTGCCTATCAACAGGTGGCTCAGTTGGTGGAGAAGGGCTTCGTGAGCAAATATCGACCCCAGGGTAGTCGATCCGCTTGGGTGAAGGTAACGGACAAGTTTCATCGCTACTTTAGTGTGGATGAGCTGGCCACCTCGGCCATACAGATCCAACAGGAGGAACAGGAGGATGAGCCTCAGGCAGATCCGATCCAAGCGGAGGAGTCCCCTCCAGCAGCCCTGGAGTGACCCCAGTCCCACCGAGAAATCCTCACGTTCCCCTGAGATCCAAAGGTGTGCTTCCTCTCCGGATCCCACAGATACCCCTGAGGATCGAGGAGCTCTGGAGGGGATCCGACAGACTGTGCGGTTCTATCTGGAGGATATCGAGACCTTCTATGGACGGTTGATCAATCTCTCCATCGTGTTGTTGGTGGTGATCTCCTCTGGCCTATTTGTGGCCCAGACCTTTGATCTCTCCGAGACCGTGCGGTGGCGGTTGCAGCTGTTGGATCAGGTGATCCTGTTTGTCTTTGTGGTGGAGTATCTGCTGCGGCTGTGGAGTGCCGAACGACCCCTGCAATACCTGATCTGTCCCTACTCCGTTGTGGATCTATTGGCGATCCTGCCCTTCTTTATCGTCTCCACTGATGTGCGTTACATTCGCCTATTGCGATGGTTCCGGATCCTAAGGTTGGCTCGGTTCGTCCATGGTAAGACCGCCTTCGGTTATATCAGCTCTGAGGATGGCACGATCCTGGCTCGGATCCTGTTCACTCTGTTCGCCATCATCTTCATCTTCTCGGGTCTGATCTATCAGGTGGAGCATCCCTTTAACCCCGGCTTCGAGACCTTTACAGACGCCTTTTACTTCGCCATCGTCACCATGACCACAGTGGGCTATGGAGATGTCACCCCGATCTCCGACATCGGCCAGCTGCTCACCATTCTGATGATCTTGACCGGCATCGCCCTGATCCCCTGGCAGGTGGGCAACCTGATCAAGCGCCTGATCAAGACCACCCATCAAACCCAGATCCCCTGTCGCACCTGTGGCACGGCCCTGCACGACACCGATGCTCGGTTCTGTCGGATCTGTGGGTCACCTCTGGGTCAAGCCGCCTCTGTTACAGCCCAAGCCGATCTGGTGGATCCCCCAGAAAGCTGAGTGGGTGCGGATAGGAGCATTAGAATGGAGAGCGATCTTGTGATCTTCTTGTCGGCCCTGCCCCCTGACTCAGGTTTTGCCATGAGTGCCCCTCCTCTCTCCGAGCTCTCGGCTCAGCAGCCCCCCCTACCCTCCTCAGGACGGATCAACGTCAGAGTGGGCATCGGTATGGTGGTTGCAGCCCTGATCTGCCTTGGCATCCTTGTGGAACAGGGAACACCGCCCCCGGAGGGACTGTCTCAAGTCAACGGCGAGATTGATTGGAGCCAGGTGCCGGTGGAGTACTACGCCTGGAGGCTATGCTACGCCCATCTGGGCAATATGGGGATCCTCAACCTGGCGGGAGGTGCGGTGCTCCTGTTTCTAGGACCGAAACTATTGGGGCACCGTTGGCTCTCGCGGATCCTGTTGGTGGGAGGGCTGATGCATCCGGGAGCTTGGGCTTTGGTGGCACTCACCGGGGGATTGGCCTGGAGATGGCTCGGTCGGTTGGGGGCATTAGGGGTGTTGGTGGTGTTGTTGATCTTGGTGGGTCAGCTGTCTTTGGCTCAGATCCTCAAGCGCAGGCGGGATCTGTCCTAACCCGAGCCTAGGGGCGCGATCTTAGGATCGGGTTAAGCATTGAGGCTGAGGTGAGGATCTACTCCAGACTGGTCAGGGTAACAGCCTCGGTGATGCTGACGATCTGAGCGCCTGATTTGGTGATGCGACTGACCTCTTGGGAGAGACGGGAGAAGGGAACCTTGTACTCCTGAACGCTGCGACGGATCCCGCCCCCCAACAAGCCGGAAACCTTGATGGTAAACATCTTCTCGCTATTGGGAGCATCCGTATTTGCAGGAGCTTTGGCCGCACCCGTTGCCGATCCGGTAGCAGTGCCTGATATGGATTTGAGAAAGATCCGCCAGTTGCGAGGGGCTGCAGGGGAGAGCAGGTAGGCCACCTCATAGGATCCAGAACTGGCCCCATCTCCCTGGATCTTGACCTCGGTCCCTTCCGAAAACACGGACTCCAGATCCAGATCGGGGCTGGTGGTCATCACCTTGATCCCAGGCCAATCGGGGGGCGCGTCGGTGAGCTGTTCCACCTCAAACGATTGGCTCCCTACCATCAGCAGCATGGTCATGATTTACGCTCTTCTTTCTGTCGTCGTTGGCTAGGGCTATTGTACAACTGGCTGGTCTCTCACCATCTCAGATCCCCAATCCCAGCCCAGTTCCGTCAGATCCAGATGAGGTCTCCAGGCTGTGGCTAGTCGATCCAACAAAACCTCTCGCTGATCGCTATAGTGGCCCTCTAGTTGGGGTAAAGGATCCAGTCCCTTGTGAGCCCGGATCTGATTCAACCAAGCCCGTCGCCACTGATGATTGTCGAATAGACCATGGAGATAGGCACCCCCCAGCCGCACGGGATCCGTCGAGATCGCCACACCCCCCAGATCCTCATCGGTGAATAAAGGTTGAACCCCGGTTTTGAAGATCGTGCGTCCTTGATGGATCTCATAGCCTCGGATCGGACAGGATTGGGGCCACAGGGATACGGTCTGCTGCCGACGGGTGATCTTGAGGGGCTCCAGGATCGTTTCTGAGGGGAGTAATCCTAGGCCAGGGATCTCGGAGATCGGTCCCTCTAACCCCTCTGGATCTCGAATCCGATCCCCCATCATCTGCAAGCCCCCGCAGATACCGAGGATCATACCTGGGTAGCGATGGAGTTGATCCGCCAGACCTGAGTCCTGTAGAGCTTGCAGATCAGGAATAGTTGCCTTACTGCCCGGTAGGATCACCGCATCCGGTTGACCCAAAGGCTGATGGGGTCGGACAAATCGGAGCTTGACGCTGGGCTCCGCCAGTAATGGATCGAAGTCAGTGAAGTTGGCGATGTGAGGCAGATGGATCACGGCGATCTCGATCACAGCTCGGGTAGATCCACCCCGTCGTTCCAGTAACCCCATGGAGTCCTCCTCCGGTAGGGCAAACTCCAGCCAGGGCAACACCCCGACGATCGGCACCCCCGTGTACTCAACCAGCCAATCCAGGCCCGGTTGTAGCAGCTCTCGCACTCCTCGGAATTTATTGATCACGATCCCCTGGATCAAGTGCCGATCCTCTGGAGAGAGCAGCTGTAGGGTCCCAACCACATGGGCCAGAGCGCCCCCCCGATCGATATCCGCCACCAGCCAGGTGGGAGCCTGCAAATAGCGCGCCACCCGCATATTGACCAGATCACGATGTTGGAGATTCACCTCCGCTGGACTGCCCGCTCCCTCACAGATCACCCAGTCATAAGCTTGGGTGAGATGATCCAGAGCCTGGGTCACCGCCTGCCATCCCGGTGTGAACACCTGTTCGTAATACTCCCCAGCCTTGTAAACCCCAATGGACTGACCGTTGAGGATCACCTGTGAGGTCATATCGCCCTGAGGCTTCAACAGGATCGGGCTCATCTCGACGATGGGATCCAGACCCGCAGCCCAGGCTTGCAGAGCTTGCGCATAGGCGATCTCTCCACCGGAGGGGGTGACATAGGCATTGAGGGACATATTCTGCGCCTTGAAGGGGGCGACTCGATAGCCCTCCTGATAGAGGATCCGGCATAGCGCCGTCACCACCAGGGATTTACCCACATGGGAGGAGGTGCCGACGATCATCAGGGAGTGGGACATGGACACAATATGCAGGAGCTAGGATCCTAGCTGATCTGACCCTCGACTCCCTCTACAAACCAATCCATAGACAGCTGATCCCCATCACTGAGGCTATCCTCCGCTCCGATCCGCTCAACGCCTTCTTGATCTCGGAGCGGTCCATCAAACGGAGAGGCGGTCTGATCTACAAAAGTTTGCCGCTTCTGCATCACCTGCGCTTTCAGATCCTCAGGCACATCGGGATGGAAGGGGGCGATCTCCACCATGTCTCCTTCAAAGCCCCGCCAGATATCCTGAGAGGTCCAGGATCCATCCAATACGGAGCGGGCCAGGTCGGTATACACCTGACCCCAACGATGCACACTGGCAGTGAGATGGGCGGCGGGTCCGAAAGCCGACATATCTGAGTGATAGCCCACCGAATAGACCCCTCGGGATTGAGCCACCTGAGTCGGGGCTACGGAGTCCGTATGTTGGGTCACCACATCACAGCCCCCCTCGATCAGAGCCTGAGCGATCTCCTCCTCGATCTGGGGGTTATACCAGCTCTCTGCCCAAGTCACCTGCACGGTCACCTCGGGATTGACGGAGCGGGCTCCCAAAGTAAAGGCGTTGATCCCTCGGATCACCTCCGGGATCGGGAAGGCGGCCACATATCCCAGTTGTCCCGTCTGAGTCATACGACCCGCCACCATACCGGTCAGATAGCGGGGTTGCTCGAATCGGGCCAGATAGGTGCCCACATTCTCGGCCCGTTTGTAACCGCTGCAGTGCATAAAGGTGATCTCTGGAAACTCCGAGGCCGCCTGGATCGTAGCGTCCATAAACCCAAAAGAGGTGGACAGGATCAGCCGGTGACCATCCCGAGCCAGAACCCGCATCACCTCCAGAGCATCCCCTGTGCCCTCGTCCACATTTTCCACCCCGTAGGCTTGGATCTGATCCCCCAGGGCCATCTGCATCTCCTGACGGGCCACCTCATGGGTAAAGGTCCAACCGTAATCCCCGATCGGTCCTAAATAGATCAATCCCACCTTGAGAGGACCCCCTGGATCGGTAGGTCCAGAGGAGCCCCGATTACAGGCAGGCAGTAACAGACCCGCTGTGGTGAAGCTAAGGCAACGCAACAGAGATCGGCGACGCATGAGAACCTCTCTTGTGGGAAGGGTTGGGGGATCAAGAGATAAGTAGATCAGCAAAAACGTTTATACAGACTATATAATGTACATCAAAGCAATT
>CAYSEO010000277.1:0-6110 GCA_964429885.1 uncultured bacterium | reverse complement strand
CCCCGGCAACGGCAGCTGTCTCCCCATGGATCCTCTCACCCCAGATCTCCTCTCCGATCGATGGGACCATTCTACTCGCGGTCCTCACTCCCGTCCCTCCGCTCAAGATTGCATCATTAAGCCTCGATGAGATAACTCCAGTAGCTCTTGACTTCATAGAGTCTTCACAACATCGCTCAGCAGGGTTCAGGATCGATGGCGCTACGGCTACCGAGTTCATCCAAAATTGATGAAGGGAACCGGAACCGCTGCAGATCAGAGCCTCGCGGCGCTGTAGGAGCGAGAGGTCTCCCCCGGTGAGAGCTTGATCAGGGATAGCCCTTGTTTGACCAAGGTGTCTTGAGCCTCCGTGGGTAGGGCAAAGGGCCAGACCACATATTTGGTGTTGATATAGTCCTGACCGCGACGGGCCAAACTCACCTGTTCCAGGGTCATGCGCACATCCGGTCCTCGCGTGATGATCGCCTCCGTCTGGCGGATCCGTTGCATCAATTGGCTGAACAACTCCTGGGGGCGCTGCACAAAGATAATGATGGCCAGATCGCAAGGGTTGTAATAGCTGCCGATGCCGCACAACAGCAGGGTTTCTGCGGGCAAAACTAAAGATTCCGTCTCCCCAAAGCTCACCACTGGGTAGAGAAAGGATCTGAGATCGTGAGATTGCCAGTAGTTGAGGGAATGGGTGTCCACATCCCCCCGCACCCAGGTCGATACCGCAGGAAACACCGCCTCACTGAGAAGTCGATACACCTCCTGGGACCTGCCCAGCCAACAGAGGGCATCCTCATAGAACGCCTCGGGTTCCAAAAGCGGCGGCAGGGTCGGATTCGATCGATCGATGGACATGACAGCTGAGCAGTTTGCCGGGTTCCTGGCTTTAGCGTACCCAACTCTGGCAGACTCCACCCCCCTTTCCCTCTGCTGCCTCCGCAGGATCCCGGTTGCCACACAGCCCTTAGCTCCAGATGTCAACCGTAGGAAGACGGGCTCTCACCCCAAGCTTCGACGCCCATTTCCGTAGGGATGCGCTTGTTGGATACGGGCTTTACCGTCAAGCTAGGAGAATCATTACATCCTTCTCGGTGTGATCTGGTTGACTCTCATCCTTGAGGGTTAACGGATTACCATAGAGCCTAGATGGAAATCGCTCCTGATCCGGGGGAGCAGTCTCCGATCAGATTCAGCGATTTGCTCGATGCCACGGGTCGCTTTTCTGCGCTATTGCTAAAGAGAAGGGTCCGATAGCAGTACTCCGAATTGAGCTTACCGCCTATGACAGTCTCACTGGATGTTCCTAAGCGAGAAGATGTCCCCAAACGAGAAGACGCACAGGGGTTTCACATGTCCGCGACCTCAGATGTAAAGGCGAGGACGGCAGAGCTTCTACGGGTCTTCCACCAGGATCGGAGTCCGGCGGTGCGTAACCGTCTGGTGGAGCTCAACATGGGTCTGGTGCGTAAGGAAGCCCACCACTGGCGACATCAATGTAATGAGACCTACGACGATCTACTCCAAATCGGCTGTTTGGGTCTGATTCAGGCGATCGAGCGGTTTGATGTGACTCGGGGTCTCGCCTTTAGCTCCTTTGCCATGCCCTACATCCGGGGAGAGATCCAGCACTATCTGCGGGATAAGAGCCCCACCATGCGTATCCCACGCCGCTGGACCACACTGCAACGGCAGGCCAAACGGGAGATCGTGCAGCTGAGACAGAGTCTGGGGCGTTCCCCTACGGAGACCGAGATCCGGGAGGCGTTGCAGATCTCGGAGGAGGATTGGCGGGAGATGCAGCTGGCCCTACAGAACCATCTCCTGCTGAGTCTCGATGCCCCGATCCAAGCGGAGGATAGCGTCTCCTTAGGGGAGATCGTCCCGGATCAGCGCTACCGCAGCTTCCAGCTAGCTCAGGAGGACTGGCACCGGGTCCAACATGCCTTAGAGAAACTGGAGCATCGCACCCGTACTATTCTGGAGTTCGTGTTTCTCTATGATCTGACCCAGAAGGAGACAGCAGAGCGGTTGGGCATCAGTGCGGTGACAGTCTCCCGTCAGGTGAAGAAAGGTCTAGAGCGGTTGGCGCATATCCTGAATCAGGATGTCTTTTAACCCGAAGCCATGTCCCCTCCTCAGCTGATCCTGGCCTCTCAATCCCCTGCCCGTCGTCAGCTGCTTACTGATGCGGGCCTGCCCTTCACTGTAGAGCCCAGTTACTTTGATGAATCCTCGATCCAAGACTCGGATCCGATCTCCCTAGTCACCCAATTGGCTCTCAAGAAGGCGGAGACCGTAGCGACTCGTCACCCGGAACCGGCTTTGATCCTGGGGGCTGACTCGATCCTCTATCTGCAGGGACAGATCCATGGCAAACCTCGGGATGGGGCGGAGGCCTGGCGGCGGTGGCAGCAGATGCGGGGTCAGGTGGGAGAGCTCTATACCGGTCATGCCCTGGTGGATACTGCTCAGGGACGGGCTCTATCTCACTATGGTCTGACCCGAATCTTTTTCGCCAAACCGTCAGATCAGGAGATCCAGGCCTACATCGATTCTGGGGAGCCGTTGGCCTGTGCGGGTTGCTTCGCCATCGATGGGTTGGGGAGCTTGTTTGTGGAACGGATCGAGGGCTGTCATGGCAATGTGATCGGCCTCAGCCTGCCCCTATTGCGTCATATGTTGGCTGAGTTAGGCTACGCCATCACCGAGTTTTGGGAGAAAAGACAGGCCTGAGAGGCCACTGGGGTGATAGAACAAAGACAGTGCTCGCAAGGGATGAGGGACCTGGTATGGAGTTTAACCGGATATTGGCGGCGTCACTGGTGGTGCTGTGTTTGTTCGCAGCGGTCTTCTCCGGCCCACAGCAGGATCCACAACCGCAGAGCTCAAGCCGATCCTCTTCCTCCTCGGTGCTGGAACAGGTGGGGGCGGAGCGGATCGCGGTGTTCTCCCTGCGGGGCCAGATCACGGGGACCTCTTCGGGGGGGTTTTTCCCGGATTCTGCTGTGCCCAGCCTCCAGTCGCGACTGCGGGAAGCAGCGGAGAATGACAAGATCAAAGGGGTGTTGCTGCAGATCAATAGCCCTGGCGGTACGGTGGGCACCAGCCAGGAGATCTATCGTGCTGTCAAAACGGTTCGGGATGCAGGCAAGCCGGTGGTGGTGACCATGGAGGATGTGGCGGCCAGTGGCGGGTATTATGTGGCCAGCGCAGCGGATAAGATCTACGCCAACCCTGGTACCTTGACGGGCAGCATCGGTGTGATCATTAGCGGTCTGGACTTTGGGGAGCTGCTGCGGGAATACGGTGTGGAGGCGGAGACCTACAAAACCGGTGAGTTCAAAGATCTGCTCTCCCCTTTCCGTGATGCCTCTGAGGCGGAACAGGAGCTATTGCAGGAGCTGGTGGACACCACCTTGGATCAATTCATCACCGATGTCTCCGCTGGACGACAGCAGCTGCCCTCATCTCCGGCGGGGTTTGATCCGGTCTTGACGGACGAGATGATTGAGTTGCGGGAAGGACTGAATCAGCGACAGGTGCGTCAGCTGGCGGATGGTCGCATCTTTACCGGTGAGCAGGCCCTGCAGGTGGGCTTGGTGGATGCCTTGGGGGGCTACGAGGACGCCATTGCAGATCTGAGAACGCTGACTGGGGATGAGGATGAGGAGCTGGTGGTGGGTGGATCCAGTCTGGATCTGGATCAGTTCCTGCGACAGGTGCTCTCTGGGAATGTCTTGAATTCCAGTGGAAAGCAGGATTGGCTCTCCCTGTTCGAAGGGGTGTTGAAACAACCGGCGACATCGGGTCCTGCTCTCAAGATCCTATGGCTGGCTCCGGTGGGTGATGTGGGATAGAGGAGTGTGATGACCACGATCTCAATTGGCTCTCCTAGAGGTAAGGAGATCCCTGCTGGCGCAGATCTGGAGACCAGTCGAGCTTGGCTGCAGATCGATCTGGGGATCTTTCGTCAGAATCTCCATAGGGTCAGGCAACAGTTGGCTCCGGGCACGGAGCTCTGGGCGGTGGTGAAGGCGAATGCCTATGGCCATGGGGCTCGACCGATCGCGAAACAGGCCCTCACCTCTGGAGCTGCAGGGGTCTGCGTCGCCACCTTGAGGGAAGGGATCGAGTTACGCTCAGGCGGCATCCTGGGACCGATCCTGATCTTAGGACCCCTGAACACGGAGGCGGAGTTAGAGCAAGCTCTGCGCTGGGATCTGGAGATCACCCTCACCCGTGCCGATCAGATCCCGATGTTGCAACGGATAAACCGGATCCGACATCAGCCGATCCCGATCCATCTCAACGTGGATACCGGCATGTCCCGGCTGGGGGTAAGCTGGCGTGAGGCAGCCCAGATCTGGCAGATCCTCTGCTCCTGTCCTGAGCTGGATCCCCGTAGTCTCTACTCCCATCTGGCCACAGCGGATCAGATCGATCCGAGCCTGATGGATCAGCAACAGCAACGGTTCAGCCAGCTGCTGCAGGAGATCCAGGATCGAGATCTGCCTCTACCCCCCCTGCATCTGGATAACTCCGCTGGCATCTGGACCCATCGATCAGGGCATTACCAGCGGGTCCGCGCGGGTTTAGCGATCTACGGTCTCTCTCCCGCACCTCACATCGACATGGGTGATCTGCAACCGATCCTGAGGCTGAAAGCTCGGATCACCCATCTGCAGACCGTTCCCCCTGACACCGGAGTGAGCTACGGCTACAGCTACATCACTTCCCAGACCACACGCATCGCCACCGTGGGGATCGGGTACGCAGACGGTGTACCTCGCTCCCTATCCAACCGGTTACAGGGCACCGTCAGAAACCAACGGATCCCTCAGATCGGTACCATCACCATGGATCAGTGCATGTGGGATGTGACCGAGATCCCAAAGGTGGAGATCGGGGAGCCGGTGGAGTTGATCGGCGGGGATCTTACAGTACACACCTGGGCCGATGCTCTGGGCACCATCCCCTATGAGATCCTGTGTGGCTTCTCAGCTCGGCTGCCCCGGATCTGTGTGGGAGTCTGACCAGCCTGGAATCCTTGGCTCAACTCAAAGAGCTGCAGTGAGGACAAACTCATTGGGACTCGGCCCACTCCGTCTCAAAGATCGTTGTCCCTGGAAACTGAATGGGATTGCCCAGACTTTCGATCTGAGTCTGCAGATCGGTGAGGTGCTCCTGTTCACTCAAGAATGGGCTAGGGATGGAGGCTGGATAGAGATCCTGTTGCAACGCGAATCCAGCGGTGTGACCGGCAGCGGCTCCGATGGCCCACTCCACAGGATGAACCCGATAGGCCGCCAAAGCGATCCGGGTGGCCGCAATATTCTTGGCCCCGGCTAATAAGTTATCGATCTCTTGGGGGATCAAAGCTCGTAGGGGGACTTGAAAGGGAAAGCTAGGGGCCTGAGCCTCCTTATTATGGGAGGAACGTAGGGAGAAATCCTCGGTGATACAATCATGGAAATCGATCGGGTACTGCCCAACTCCAACGGAATCATAGAAAATATAGGCTCGCTGCCGCTGCCACTGAGAGTCCTGGGTGGTGATGTCAGTTTCATAGATCATAAACCCCTCAGGATAACCGAGATCGGGACGCCCCACTAACCGACGACTTTCTCGAATGTAAGGGTATTTCGATAGACCGCTGGCGGTCCCCATGGGAGACTCCGCCCCACTCAGATAGCGATACCTGAAGTAATAGTCCTTCTCAAAGTCAGGATCCTCCTGCTGCAATAGAAAATCCGTCCGACCTGCTACCAACCAGTAGAAGAACCCCAGGGCATGTTCTTCCCCTTGAGCTAAGGACTCAGGGCGCAATCCTCCCCGCCATCCCCCTGGATCCAGCTGTCCCTGTGCCGCTAACTGCTCCGGCGTCAGGATTAAATTGCTGTCTGGAGTGCTGATTCGCCAATCATTACCCCAGGTCCAATTCTGCATGGATCGATCACCCACCCGGATCACCTCGACCCCAAAACCTGGAATCTCTCCCTCGATGCGACGGTAGGTAAAGATCTTGGGAAAATCAAACCGGTCCTGTTCATAACTGTAGTATGAACCATGCTCTGGCTGATCGTAAAACGGCGGCTTATAAGGCACCTGAGGCACAGAGG
>CAYSEO010000276.1:0-6112 GCA_964429885.1 uncultured bacterium | reverse complement strand
CTGGAGTAGGAGTAGGAGTGGGTTCTGGAGTAGGAGTAGGAGTAGGAGTGGGTTCTGGAGTAGAAGTAGGAGTGGGTTCTGGAGTGGGGGTGGGGGTTGAGAGGCTCAGCTCTTCCTCAAGTACAGGATCGGGCTCTTCCTGAGGTTGGGGTTCAGGAGGGGGAAGTGGATCCGGGAGAGCCGCTTGGGGAACCGGATCCGATGGGGGGATCTCTTCAGGCGGGAGCTCGATGAATGTAAACAGGATCGGTGGTGTGATCGGCTCAGGTTCCGATCCGGCATCCAGCAACCAGATTGCCAACACCATCAAGCCATGTATAACGAGCGATCCCAATGCCCCCTGTTGGACCCGACTACGGTGCTCGATTTCCGATCTGTCTCGTGCGATCTGAGCTGTTGTCTGAGTTGAGCTCCTCGTCTCTGCTTGGGGAGCTACTCTTGCTTGACCAACACGCCACCTCAATAAGATTCTCATCTAGAGCCTTCTTCTACCGCAGTGGATGGATAGATTGACTTGTGATCTGCCCCATTCACAAACAGACAGAGCTTCCTCAACTGGCAACAAGCATACCTATTATTGCGACAACTACTCAATATTAGCCCTCGTTGTTGGGATGGACAGGCTGAAGCACCTCTCAACCGGTGCATAAACCACACCACCCGACCCGCAATCGATACCGCACTGACTCCTCAGATAGATTGATCACATCCTGGGGATAGAGCTCGTTGTCATTGATCACCTTTGGGCCATCGCGGATCGTCTCAGTCGTGTACAGTTGGAAGGCTCTGTAGAATCAATAAGTAGATCCGCAAAGACGTTTATACAGACGACATATACTGTGTCAAAGCAATTTTGCCGATCTACTTAGATTATCCTGTTTGAAGATCTCCCACCCACGGGGAGATCCGATCTCACCTCCGGTCAACCTCCTTCTCCTGCCGTCGGACTATCGGTCAGCTGGAGCTACCAACAAGCGATCTTCGATTGGGTGTTGGTGGATGAGGCCCAGGATCTCTCCCGCAACGGATCCCAACCGACAAACAGGTGGAGCCGGATGTAGTGCCCTGGGTGGAGCAATGGATCGATAAGGTGTACCCGGATGCTCCAGGGTTTGGACCTGGGATCCAGACCCGCTCCTTTAAGCTCACCTGGCGGTTTGTCACCAACGGCGGTCAGGATGATGGCGTGATCCGACCGGTGATCGGGGCCAAGGGATGGCCGTTCTACCCCGGCAGCAGCATGAAGGGTCTGTTTCGTCGGGCCTGTACTCTAGCTCAGGCGGCTCTGTACTGTGGCCACACTTCCGGCAATGACTTCGTACCCGGGATCCTCAGGTTTCATGGAGGCTATCCGGTGGATACGGGGTGGACCGAGGGGTTGGTGGATATCGTCCATCCCCAGCAGAGCTTTCAGGTCAAGTCCGATCAACGAGAGGGCGGAGCGTTTATTCAAATCTCCCTCTACAAGCCCACCCTGGAGTTCGGCATCTCCAGCCAGATCTCAGACTCTGTGGATTGGGAAGAGGTGTGGGGGATCTGGGAGAAGGCCCTGACCCTGGGGATCGGGTGTCGGGTGTCGGCGGGCTATGGCCGGGTGGAGGAACAGAAGGGGGAGGTGATCTATCAGGCACGACTGAAAGGCCAGGGGGCAGCCTCCAAGTTGCTGGATGGCGGGGGCGAGTTCCGGCCCAATATGTTCCGGGCGGCCCTGAGGGGTCATGCGTTGCGGATCTTTGGGGGGCTATGCGGTGCCGATCAAGCTGATGATCTGGTGGATCAGTTGTTGGGTGGGATCCGGCGGGGGCATGAGCATGTGGGGCTGTTGAGCATGATGTTCAGGACCTCATCCCTTGAGCTTAAAGACTTTGGCAGGGATAGCTACCGGGTGCCCACCTATAATGTGCAGGGAGTCCTGAGCTGGATCCTGTCTGGTGATCTGCCTGAAGAGCAGGTGGATCCGACCAAAAAGCTGGTGCGGGATCTGATGCAATTTGCCTTGTTGCTGGGGGGCTTTGGCAAGTCCTGGCGACGGGCCGATCATCGCAAGTTCTATCCGGACTACTACGAACCCGATCAACGCAAACCTCTCATCGGGTGTCAGTGGGAGTATCAGGGCAACTCACTGCGTCTAGCCAGCAAGATCCACACACCGGAGCAGGTGGGATCCTTCATCGAGGGTCTGAGACAGACTGCCCAGGATTGGATCCAGCTGCGGGGAGGGCAACTGCAACCCAATGCTCCGGCTGACTGGCGAGAGATCTGGCACCCTTGGAATGTAGAGGTGTGGGTACGGATTGCAGTGGATCGGGATGACTCGCGGGTGATCCCTTGGCTGCATGGGCCTTACCGAAAAGCCTATCCAAAAGCCAGGATCTTCAAGGAAGGATCCATCTATCAGTCCAGTCTGACAGGGCAGATGGGCCAGATCGGTCGGCTGTGGCACCGCATGTATCCGATCGTTCGAATGGAGAGAGATAGAGAGAACCCTGATAGGCCTGAGCCCAACGTGATGAGAAATTACCTGGAGATCCTGACGATCTTCCCCGATCAGGCCCCAGAGACCCAGGAGTTCCTGGATTACCTTGAGGATCATCAGGAGTTCACCTGTGTGTGGCCAGTTCTGGAGCAGTAGTTGATTATACCTTCAGGATCCACCGTGGGTACCTTCAGTAGAGCTGGCTAGTCTTCCATAGACTTGCTGGAGGACGTTGCGGTAATATCTAGGAGTACAAGTATGTTTTCACAAGGTCCTGGTTGCTGCAGGATAATGTGTGAACGGACGGGAGGTGGTTTATGAGACGAAGTTCTAGAGCAGTGAGATCCTTGGCTCCTGCTACTGCCATCATCTACGCTCTAGAGCGGCGTGGCACCTTACCTATGGACTTCCTCTCCAGGAGTATCGGGATGGCAAGACAGGAAGTCGAGAAGAATGTGGCTTTGCTTGAGGAAGCTGGACTGGTTAAGCGACAGGGACAGGATGTGTCTCTCACTCAGCAGGACTCCCCCCAATCTGTTGCGGTCTGACGATTGGCGCTGATCTGAAGGATGTAGGCTCGGTGCTCCACTCTTTCGTCGCAGCTATCATCGCCTTTCTCACGACGCTCCTAGGGTTGATCACCAGTCGATACCCTAGGACTTATTTTTTGGTAGCGAAATGTCCTTCTTTATATATTTACTGTCTCATATACGGCATCATTGGTTTTGTTGTCACACTAGGGTTAGACGCACTGATTGATGCGAACCTCCTTGAGATCAGCGGGTTGGGAACAGATAATCCTTGGGTCAGGAGCATCGCCATAGGGATATCTAGTAAAGCTTTCCTCAACCTTGAGCTCTTCAGCTTCAGTAGTACAGGATCCGGAACAACTTCTCCCGTGGGGCTCAAGTCATTAGTTGCCATATTTGAACCCTGGCTCATGGAATCAATCGAGTTATACGAACATAGCAATATGAGAGAACTTGTTGGGGAGAGGGCAGAGACGATCAAGATATCGCTATCCGAGGCACAAGATCGAGCTATCCGGGATCTTCCAGAAAGGATCCTAGACAAAAAAGTCGTAACGGCCTTGAAGGTTGATATACAACAAAAGGGATCCATTGAAGAAGTGATGGAGCTTTACCTCAGAGAGTTTGGCCGTAAGAACTTTGACCGAGTTTTCCATGCCTAAAAATCTTCTGATTTCGCAGGTAGCAATAGCGGGAGACTTGGATCATTTGTGTGGCTAGGCTAGGATAAAGGTTCCTGATCCGGCTGATGACTCAACACCTGGGTATCAGTGTTAGTAACTTGTCAAGTTGGGAAGACGTTATGACTGCCCTGACCCAAGTGATCGCGAGACCGATGACTCTGGCTGAGTTCCTGGAGTGGAAGCCGGAGGAGAAACGATATGAACTGAGGGATGGGGTTGTTGTTGAGATGCAGCCAACGGGGCAGCATGAGGAGATCGGTGGCTTCCTGATCCTGGAGTTAAGCCTAGAGATCCGACGTTTGGGGTTGCCTTATCTACTCCCGAAACAGGCCCTGATCCGACCTCTGGAGAAGGAAACTGGGTATCTCCCCGATCTGTTGATCCTGGACAGGAATCAGTTATCAGAGGAACCTCTGTGGCAGCGATCGTCAACCCTAACTCAGGGTGGCTCAGTTCCCCTGGTGATCGAGATCGTGAGCCGAAACTGGCGGGATGATTATGGTCATAAGCTGGCTGACTATGAGGGGTTGGGGATCCAGGAGTATTGGATCATCGATCATCTGGGCTTAGGGGGGCGAAGGTATATTGGCGACCCCAAGCGACCAACTCTCTCGATCTATGATCTGGTGGGCGGAGAGTATCAGGTCGAGCAATTTCGAGGTCAGGAGCAGATCCAGTCTCAGATCTTCCCAGAGCTTTGTCTGACAGCGGAGCAGATTTTTCAAGCTGGGAAGGGTGAGATCTGATTCAACGAGGATCGTTCTGCCTTGAGTTTACGTAGCCGCTCTACAACAGATAATCATAGAGAACAGTCTCAATTCCGACCCGTGTTCCTCTGATCCGGATATCATCATGTCGTTGGAAATCAAAATAGTTCTCTAATTCCATGTGTTGACCTCTGCGAATCTCACTATTCCCTTATCCCATAAGGATCCTAAAGCGGTCAATCCTGAGAAAGCACTCCTGAGGATCTGGTGATGCTCTCCTCTCTTTGTTGATCTCTATCAGCCTTGATCAAGAGTCAAAGGCATCCTCAATAGCAGAGAGGGAATCAGTCCCAAGAGCTTCCAGATGCATGGCTTGCAGCAACGGCAGGTCGTCAGAGCGTTCGATCTGCTCTCGGAGTGAACTTGGCACCGACCCAAATCGGACCTCCAGCACCTGTAGCAAGGAAGCTCTAGCAGTCCGTAGGCTGCCCTGCTCAATGCCCTGCTCCATGCCCTGCTCGATCCCTTTCCGGATCCCGCGCCGCTCGATGCTGGTGATGTATTCCACCCTTCTCTCCTCCTCGATCTCTATCAGGACCTGATCAAACTGCTCCTCTAACTCCTCGGGCAAGGTGATCACCCAGTCGATGAACCGAAACAGATCGATGATCTCATCTCGCCCATAGCCTCGATCATACAAACTTCGCACCAACCTGATCTTCCCATTGAGTCGCCCCTGCGGATCCTGGCGGGTTCTCTGGGCTTGTAGATGGGCCATGACGACGACGGCGAAGGGATTGGGGTTGGCTTCCAGATCTGACCACTGGGGGAGATAGTCCAATAGCTTGACCACCAGGAACTTGAACTTGATCTCACAGCCCCAGAGCTCGGAGGTGTGTTGGTTGGGTTTCCAGCTGGGCCGATCATCCGCCAGGATCCCGATGCTGACGACGGTGCGGTTAAACCGATCCTCGATGCGGTGGTGGTAGGTGTACATGCGCTTGGGGAAGCCGCTCTCATAGGCTCCTTGGATCTCTAGATGCAGCAGGACCCAGATCTCCTCACCGTCCAGACGCCAGATCTTGATCAGCTTATCGACGATCCGTCGTCCAACTTCTGATTCTCGGGTGAGCTGCTGGAGCTCGTTGTCGAGAAACTCCCAGGATCGGGACCAGTCGATCTGGGGGTGGATCTGGGGGAAGAAGAACTCCATGAACTGGGGGAAGTAACGCTCCAAGATCTGTTTCCAGGGGGAGTCATAGTCTGAGCTTGGGATCTGCATCAGTGTCACGAGAGAGGCTCTGTCGATCACGATAACTTGTGATGGAGCAACTGGATCTTGTGGGAAGAGAGTTGCTCCATGCTTTGTGATCTAAGCCAACCATTCCGATCTGACTCGATCGGTAAAGCATGCTCCTGTCTCCGTTTGACTATTGGACGGGGATCATTCTGTTTCCAACCATTCCGATCTGACTCGATCGGTAAAGAAACTGAGGAACCTCATTAAAAACGGGGAAAAGCTAACGCCTGAGTTTCCAACCATTCCGATCTGACTCGATCGGTAAAGTCGAGGACTTAGAAGCTTTCGTGAATATGATCGCCAGTTTCCAACCATTCCGATCTGACTCGATCGGTAAAGATCGCGGAGATTATCCGTGCCAATGCCGCCGATGAGCAAGGTTTCCAAACATTCCGATCTAACTCTATAGGAAAAGA
>CAYSEO010000275.1:0-6118 GCA_964429885.1 uncultured bacterium | reverse complement strand
AAAGATACCACACCCGCAACAATGCGCCATCCATCTGATCCTCTCCTCGTAGATAGTGGAATGGATCGAACACGACATAGTAATCCACCTTGATCTGGGCATAGATATCTTTTTTCGAGACTGTCTTGCCCTTTTGCTGGGATCGACGGTTGGGGGTCAGCTCCTTACCCTCTGAGTTAGACACGATCTCGATACAGACCTCAGGTACCTTGCCAAACTCCCAAACAAAGTAGGATCGATGGCGACGTTGGGAGAAATCTTCGCCCCGCTGCACCCCTAAGCTCAACATGACGTCGGGCACGATCGGATCGCCGTGGAGCTTATAAAATAGCCCGACATTGGCAGCAGCCAGAAAAGGTGAAGGTAACAGAGTTGAACTGTAGAGGGGCTCCACCAACAATCGCTGCTGTTCCTCCGATTGGAAATTGTCCACTGGGGTATCGTCCTCCGTGATCAGATGACTGATGTCAAGCTCGGTAACGATCTCCAGATCGGCATCGATATCGTTCCACTCACCCATGTCCGTCCCCAGAAACCCGTCCATCCCAATTATGGTTTGAGCCGCTCCGATCCGACGACCTCCTGACAGGTGCCAACGAGATCGCTGGGGATCCCTACACTGGAGGAGTGAGCAGGGAGATCGGATTATGAATGCTTATCTGTGGGGCAGCTGGTTATTCTTCTTTGGCTGTCTCGCCTTTAGCTTGGACTCAGGGTTGGCGGTGATCGAGAGCCCTTCGGTGCGGTCTTTGGCCTATCTGACCGGATCTGTGCTGTTCACGGTGGGATCGGCGCTCTTCATTCTGGATGCGCGGGGGGTGCGCTCGGGACCTTAATCTTTCGAGATAACTGGGTTGGGATCGCCGAGATACTGGTACCCTAGATAAGCTAAATCACCCATTCACGATCCCGTTCAGGAGCAGATCATGGCACGCATGTACTACGACACCGACGCCAACCTGGAGTTCATCGCTGAGAAGACGGTGGCGATCATGGGTTATGGCAGTCAGGGACATGCCCATGCCCTCAACCTCAAGGACAGTGGGGTGAACGTGATCGTCGGTCTCTACGAGGGCAGCCGTTCCTGGGAGAAGGCGGAGGCGGATGGGTTGACGGTCAAGACGGTGGCGGATGCGGCATCTGCTGCGGACTGGGTGATGATCCTCTTGCCGGATGAGGTGCAGAAACAGATCTTTGCCAATCAGATCCGGCCCCATCTGAAGGAAAACGATGTGCTACTGTTCGCCCACGGCTTCAACATCCATTTCGCCCAGATCCTACCACCCCCCAATATCGACGTGATCATGGTGGCTCCCAAGGGACCGGGACATCTGGTGCGCCGCACCTATGCCAGTGGGGAGGGGGTGCCCTGTCTGTTCGCCATTCATCAGGATCACTCGGGTGTAGCTCGGGATCGGGCTATGGCCTACGCCAAAGGGATCGGAGGCACGCGGGCCGGGATCTTGGAGACCAGCTTCCGGGAGGAGACGGAGACGGATCTGTTTGGGGAGCAGGTGGTGCTGTGTGGGGGCTTGACGGCCTTGATCAAGGCGGGGTTTGAAACCTTGGTGGAGGCGGGCTATCAGCCGGAGCTGGCCTATTTTGAATGTCTCCATGAGGTGAAGCTGATCGTAGATCTGATCGTGGAGGGGGGATTGGCCAATATGCGCCACAGTATCTCCAACACGGCGGAGTATGGGGATTATACGCGGGGCGCTCGGATCGTGACCGATGAGACGCGGGCGGAGATGCGCAAGATCCTGTCGGAGATCCAGACAGGCCAGTTTGCCCGAGAGTTTGTGTTGGAGAATCAGTCGGGTAAGCCTGGGTTTACGGCTATGCGGCGGCGGGAGGCAGAGCAGCCGATCGAGGAAGTGGGTCAGGAATTGCGGGCCATGTTCAGCTGGTTAAAGAAGTAGCCTACGGATCGTTGATCGATGGGCTCGATCTAGCAGGTGCTTCGATCTTGAACATTAGTGATCGATCTGTCGAGCCGTTTTGAGCAATTGAGCGGCTGCTGGATGCAAGGATCTGTCTGAACACCAGGCCATTGCGGACTCCAAGACAGGAGTGCTCTCTAGGAAGGGCCGGGTGACAACACCTTGCTGTCGGATCACCTGAGCCGATGTATGGATGATGCCAACGCCAACACCAGCGGCAATGAGTCCAAGAATCGTCTGTTGGGGGAAAACCTCCTGGACGACAGTCGGTTGAAATCCGGCACATTGGCAAAAACTGACGATCGAATCATACAGATGAGGCCCGAGCCGACGAGGAAAGAGGACGAAGGATTCACTGGCCAGATCCATAATAGAAAGGGGGTGGGGAGCGTCTCTGGCCAGAGAATGATTTTCGGGAAGGGCCGCCACGAGAGGTTCACGATAGATCACCTCATAGGCAAGATCAGGAGTATAAATCGGGGGGTGTAGGAATCCAACATGGATCTCTCCTGCCAACAAAGCCATGATCTGTTCGTCTGTCTGTAGACGCCTGAGATTGAGCTGGATGTCAGGGAATTGAGCTTGAAAGAAGCCCATCACATTCGGCAACATCCGATTCAAAACAGGACCAGTGAAGCCCACTTTCAGGACACCTGCCTCACCTCGATCGATTCGCCGGACCAGCGTCACAGCCTGTTCAACCTGAGTCAGGATCTGGCGGGCCTCCAGCAGGAAAGACTGGCCGGCATCAGTCAGATGGATCGTACGTTTCGTTCTCTGCAACAGTTGAACAGCCAATTCAGCTTCCAGATCTCGGATCTGACGACTCAAAGGTTGCTGAGCCATGTGAAGTCGCTGGGCTGCTCGACCAAAATGTAATTCCTCAGCTACTGCTATGAAGTAGCGCAGATGACGTAACTCCATTTGGACCTATGGGGTGTTGATTCTGGATCCAACAAGTTATGGACATTCATAAGACCACCTTCTACCATCAGAGATAGGTTGTCAAGGACCCGTTCCCACAGCATTCCCATTTTCTTAATAGGAAGAAGTTTTCATTTGATTTGTTTTGTCGTTTGATCCCATAGGATGTCTAACAAACAAGCGAACTGGCAAGGAGGCTGAGATGTTATCGCTTACTCTGATGAATCGATCTAGGCTTGTCTTGATCACTTTGAGCGGTCTGGTTGTTTCTAATATCGCCTTGGCGCAGACGGGTCCCTCAGAACAGCAACCAACTGTCATTTTAGAGGGACATCGTAGTAGGGTCTGGGCCTTAGATTTTTCCGCAGACGGCACTCTTCTTGCGTCTGGGTCTACGGATGGCACCGTCAGAATCTGGAGCACAGAAAACCTCAGTCCACTGCATGTGCTCTCTGCTCACGAGGGTCGAGTCAGATCCCTAGCCTTCAGCCCTGAGGGGACGATCCTAGCCTCGGGGGGCTACGACGGTAGGGTCTACCTTTGGGAGGCCTCCACAGGACAGCAGCTGCGACAGATCGAAGCCCATGATCAGGTGGTCCGTGATCTGGCGATAGATCCTCAAGGTAACTCCCTAGCAACAAGCAGTTATGACCGGACAGCAAAGCTTTGGAATCTGGGAACTGGAGAATTATTGCAAATTTTTCAAGGGCATACAGACACAGTGAATAGTGTTGCATTTTCCCCTGACGGAGAGATCCTCGCCACAGGCTCAGGCAGTGTATTCAATCCACCGCCAGATCACTCCATCCGTTTGTGGAATATCGAAACCGGCGCAGAGATCGCCAAGTTACAGGATCATCGAGATAATGTCCGGGACCTAACTTTTTCTCCGGATGGATCTTATCTGGCCAGCTCAAGTGATGATCGAACCATCCGGTTTTGGGATTTATCGATCCCTGGATTAGGTGCGGTTCTCCAGGGCCATAGCAGTGATATCCCCAGCATAGGTTTTGATCCTGAGGGGACAGTTCTAGCAAGTGTCAGTTATGACAGATCGGTACGACTGTGGAGCCCAGAGGCGGAGCAGGAGATCATGAGGCTCGCTGATCATCCTACACAGGTTTGGGCCGTAGCCTGGTCCCCAGCCAATCAATATTTGGCCACAGGAGCCGATGATGGCTTAGTTAGACTTTGGCCGTTGGCAGAGAGCTCAGAGGATTGACACAGCCTTGTTACTGTTCTTCAATCCCAGGAGAGCCTCCCAGGAAAGATACTTACTGCTCCGCTTCACCCATCGCCCAGTCAAAAGGACAACGATCCTATTACAAAGTCTCCGGATCGATCCCCAACTCCCGCATCCGTTGCGCCAGACGTTCCGCCCGTTGATCCGCCGCCTGCGCCCTCCGATCCGCTGCCTGCGCCCGTTGATCTGCTACTTCGGCCCTGCGCCGCTCCTCCTCCGCTCGACCTCGTTCCGCCTCTGCCTGCCGATCCGCCTGCTCAGCCCGCAGCCCCCGATCTCGAAAGCTCTCAAACCGACGACCATCCGGTCGATACACCTGCATCTCCGGATCCACCACCTCAAACCGAATCCCCAAGCGAGGGCTAGTCCACTGTTCCACCCGATCTTCTCCCATTAGAGATTGACCAGGAGCCGCTCGGATCCAAACCCGCAATCGATTCCGATCCGGATCGTAGAGGTAATACTCCTCCACGCCGTAGTGATCATAGAACGCCAACTTCCGGTTCATCTCCTTGCGGGTATTTCCAGGAGACAGAATCTCAAACACCACCTGAGGCGGGATATCCTCCTCACGGTGTTGAATATAGGATCCCCGCTCTCCCTTCGGACGCCCAAAGACCACCAGGACATCAGGAGCCTGTCGGATCTCGATTTGGCCAGCCACCGGATACCAGAGCAGATCCCCCGCTACAAACATATTGGGATCCTCAGCAAACAGATCGTCGATATTCTCTTTTAATGTGACGATCCAGCGGTACTGCAGGGTATTATCTGCCATGGGCTGGCCATCACTATCGGGATACTGGATCTGACTGGGATGAGAGGGAACTTGAGAGACCATCTGGATCACTCCGAGCATATTGGGTATAGTTTAACATCATGAAAGCAAGGGTAAAGTCCCTCATTCCGCCACAGGATCATTTAAGTCTCTGACTCATTATCTTCCGGGAGAGTTTCTGCCATGGTCGCAATAATCAGAGGTGTCGATGCTCCAATATGTGCCGCGAGCAGTAGACTTGCTGGATCATATAAGGTTGCTAGAACTCCACCCCCGAGAGCAATGATACTACGAACGATCCAGAACCCGACCTTACCATATCGCTTGGGTAATCCACTCGCCTTTTGATAGCATCTAAAAATAGTGAGAGCCTCAACAATAGCACTCCCAAAAACACCACACAGAAAAATACGAATTTGGGGATTAGTGAGGAGGTCATTTATTGATGACATAGCTCCTGATCCGTTTCCATAATGGGAGACTATCTAGATCATCCAGTTGAGGTTTAGATTGGCCCAGTGCCCAAAGCAGTTGATGGTATGCTTGATTGTCTTGGGTAGGACTGATCACAGCTTGGCGATCCCGGATCTGCTCAGGAATGTCCGTAAAATCTGCTTCCTCAGAGAGGATAGGAATGATCGTTTTCCCCTGTTGAATTGCCGCTTCGATCTCTTTCTCAAACCAGCCTTGAGAATTTTGGGGTTCGCTGATCACCACAAGCATGACTTGAGCGTCCTGTAAAGCGGATTTAATGGCGGGCTCCCACTTCTCACCCGGCTTGAGCTCCAGTTGATCTAACCATACAGAGAACCCATCTCGTCGTAACCGCAGAGCCAGTTCTTTCGCAATCCGGCGACTCTTGGGCTCATGGGCATAGGCGATGAAAGTAGGATTGTGCATGGTGTGGGATACAGAGGTTTTGCTTTCCAAAGTAAGGGATCCTCTTTATGATACTGTGAAGCCCCATCGAGAGTGCGGATCAAGGGGGGAGCGAGATCCGGCTCTATTCGCTATCCTAGGTCAGTTATTACCCATCGACTCGGAAACGCCATGGGGATCCCCAGTCAACTCACCCTCACCCCCCTCACCCTGATCGGATTGCTCGGGATCCCCAGTGGGATCGCGTCCGCTCAACCCGCAGAAACGATCGAGGCCCCCATCTCAGCCACGGAGAGGGGGGGGGGCGCGGCGCGGGGGCGCCCCGCGGCGCGCCGCCGGGGCGGGGCGGCCGCC
>CAYSEO010000274.1:0-6142 GCA_964429885.1 uncultured bacterium | reverse complement strand
GGGGATGGATCGGTGGGGGAAGTCCAGAGGGGACGGGTGTAGTGGAGTCGATCCGTTAGGGATGTGATCGGGAGCAGGGTCTCTCCTTCCTTCCAAACCCGCTGATCTTGGATGATCTGGATCTGGTGAGGCTGAGGTTGCAATACCTGGAGGATGTCGTTGGAGAGTAAACCTAAGGTTTGTTGATCCACCTGGACGATCATCAACTCTGCGGTGGTGAGGGAGAGGGGGATCTGGAGTAGGAAGCGGGTGCCCTGGCCGGGTTGGGAGTGGAGGGTGATGCGGCCCTGAAGAGCAGTGATCTGAGCCTTGACCACATCCAGACCCACGCCTCGACCGGAGAGATCGCTGACTTGGGTGGCGGTGGAGAAGTTGGGGGCGAAGATCAGATCTCGTACTTCGGGATCACTGACTGGTTGATGGGGTTGGATCCAGCCTCCGGCAAGAGCCCGTTGTCGGATCCGCTCCAGATCGATGCCTGCTCCATCGTCGATCACCTCGATCACGATCCGGTTGCCCTGCTGGGTGGCCCGTAGCTCGATCTGACCCGTGGGAGATTTGCCCTGTTGGCGGCGGCGATCAAGGGACTCGATGCCATGATCGAAGGCATTGCGCAGCAGATGGAGTAAGGGATCGTAGAGTTTCTCCATGACGGCTTTATCCACCAACACCTCGGTGCCCTCTAGATGCAGCTGTACCGGCTTGCCATGGGAACGGGAGAGGGTTTGGATCAGGCGGGGGAAGCGTTGGAACACCTTGGCGATGGGCTGCATCCGGGCTTCTAAAAGATCATCGCGGCATTGATCCACCAGACGCCGTTGTTGGGTGAGGGCCTGATTGGCGTTAAGGGCTAAGGTTTCTAAGGATCCGAGGGCGGTCTCCATCTCGGTGAGGGTGTGTTGGGCGGCGGTGGCGTAGGTGTGCAGTTGAGCGGGATGGGGATCTTGAAGGGAGTGGGTCTGCTCGGCTCGCTGTGCCCAGGTGCGGATCTGTTTGAGGAGGCGGTGTTGCTGTTGGATGGCGGTGGAGAAGCCTTTCAGGGTCTGCTCCAGATCCTGGTCGAGGGCGAACTGGCGGTTTTGGGTCAACATCAGCTCCCCGATGCCATGGCTGAGCCGTTCCAGGCACTCCACATCCACCCGCACTGAGGTGCCTATCGCGGGATCCGGCGGGGGAGATCCGGCTGTTGAGGTGCCCGTCATGGGGCTTTGGGTTTGGGAAGAGGATCGGGGCAGGGGAGTTGCCGAGTTGTGATCTGTGATCTGTGAATTGCCAGAGCTGCTGAGATCCTGATGATCAGGTGTGGCGAGATCAGAGTGACGTGAGGCAGGGGCTGTCGAGTGATCGGTTGTGATCTTTAGATCCTCATCCCTGAAGTGATCGGTTGAGCTCTCTGGATCCTCATCTCCGAAGTGATCGGTTGAGCTCTCTGGACCCTCATCCCCCAGTAGCTGATCGAGATCAAAAAAGGGCGTCGCCTCCCTTGGGGATCCATCAGGTTCAGATCCCTCAATCCACTGGTATAGCTGGGGACTGGGCTGTCCGACTTGGGATCGATCTCCGTTCAAAACCTGGTGTTGAGCCTGTTGTAGATCCTGGATTCCGATGGACAGGATCGAGCTCACTTGGTCCGGGTGTTGATCAAGGGCGGTTTGGATCGTCTGAGTTAAGTGCTGAAATCCCGAGAGTCCTACGGATTCCCCAATCCCCTGCAGGGTCTCCAGATGAGAGCGGATCTGGGGTAGGGACGAGGTTAGATCTGAAGACCCCTCAAGCAGATCCTGCAAGCCCTGGATCTCTTGGCTAACCTCCTGTTCAAACACAGCTCCGACTAGATCAAACCCCAGCTCTGCCGAGGTGAAGACGCGAGGATCTTGGCCCAAGTGATCCTGGAGCAGTTGCCGCAGTGCATCGATAGTGGGCTGAGTCCGTTGTCTAAAACTCTCCCCATCCATCTGCATCTGTCCCAAACCGATGGTCAGACCCAACCGTAGACCCTCGATCCCTTGCTCGATCCAACCCGCCAGCTCGGGGCTGATCTCAACCTGAGGATCATAAAGGGTGCGGAAGATATCCTCTAGCTCATGGGCCAGGTGTTGCAGATCCTGCAGATCCACATTGGCAGCGGCTCCTTTCAAGGTGTGAGCGCCCCGCAGCAGAGCTTGAACCTGAGCGGGGGTCCGATCCTGACAGACAGCTTGCCAGGCGGTCTCGATCTGTTCCAATAACTCTGGCCCTTCGATCACAAAGGATTGATAGGCCAGATCGCGGATCGGATCCGGTTCGGGAGACTGCAGATCCGGCTGAGGAGTAGGGTTCGATCCCCGGCGAGTCAGGCGCTGCCACCAGGATCGGGGGGATCCGGAAGCGGTGACGGCGGTCTGTTGGGGTTGAGAGGAGACAGACATGGACAAAGATCCCTCGTTAACTCAGGCTCACCGGACTTTGAACTGATCGACGCTGCTCTGCAAGGATTGGGCGGTGGTTAACAGCTCCTGGAGGGCCTGGGAAAGTCCCTGGGCTCCTATATCAGTACTGTTGGCGATCTGGGCCACATTCTCCATGCGTTGGGTGACGGAGTGAGCCTGCTGCTCCTGGGCCTGGGTGGACTCCAGAATGGCGTGGACCAACTCACTGATCTGATCCGTAGCCGTAACGATGGCATTGAGACTCTGGCGGGTCAAGTTAACCCGCTCGGTGCTCTCACTCACCCGCTGGATCCCCTGTTCCATGGCCTCAGCCACCTCCTGGGTTTCCGTCTGGATCTCTTGTACCAATCGCTCGATCTCTGTGGTAGCGGAGGCGGATTGGCGAGCCAGGGAGCGAACCTCGTCGGCGACGACCCCGAATCCTCGTCCATACTCTCCAGCGCGGGAGGCCTCGATGGCGGCGTTGAGGGCCAATAGGTTGGTCTGAGTCGCGAAGCCACTGATCAAACCGATCACCTTGGAGATCTTTTCTGAGGACTCCTGTAAGCGGGCGATCTTATCGCGGGTCTCCGAGACCGTCTCCTGCACCGCCAAGATCCCGTCTACCGTGGAGTTCATGACCGCATCCCCTTGATGAACCGTTTGATTGGCGGCTTGGACTGCGGATTCCACCTGGGCCACACGACTGACCACCTGTTCTGAGGATTGAGCCATGGCCTGGATCTCCGCGATCGCCTCCGCCAGGGCCTGGAGCTGTTGCTTGGCCCGCTGGGATAGGTCTGTGATCGCTCCTTGGTTCTGTTGGGAGGTTTGGCTAACCTGATGGGCGCTGGCCTTGACCTGGGTCACCAACTGACTGAGGCTCTGCAGGGTGTTGTTATAGAGACCCGCGACCGTGCCCACCTCATCCTCGGTCACCTGAGCTCGTACCGTCAGATCTCCATCCAGAGCTGGTTGTACGGCATTGAGCAGCTGGATCACCCGTTGTTGCAAACCGTCCTTAGCGGCTTTCTCCCGTTGGGCTGCCTCCGCTAGCTGTTGAGATTGTTGCTGGACCTGATTGACGAACTCCGCCTGCTGGAGCGCGATCCCCAACTGTGGAGCCACCTGAAGCAGCACGTTCACCTCTGACTCCTGCCATTGGCGAGGCCCTGAATTCTGATAGGCCGCCAGCAAACCCCAGAGGTTCTGGCCTTGATAGATCGCCACGATCATATAGGCACGGGCCTGATAAGTCTCCAAGATCTGGATATAGCAGGGGGAGAAGCCCGCTTGATAGATATCGGAGGTGGTGCGATAGATCTCGCCCCGACTGTAAACGCCTCCCTTAGTCTGTTGTAGGTAGGTATCCGTGCTAGCGGGTCCCCGTCCTTGAGCCAGTTCCCGAGCGCTACAGTCACTGATGTTCTCCAACAGTTCCGGGTTCTCCTGTTGCTCTTCCAGCAGCTTCACCCATTCGGATCCCACCGACTCCGCCACAAATCCCCCAGACCAATCTGGATTGAAGCGATAGATCCCCACCCGATCACAGCGCAACACCTGACGCAGCTCCTGAGTGGTGGTTTTGAAGATGCGATCGATATCCAGACTCTGACGGATCCGGGTGATGATCTTAGTGATCGCTTGCTCCCGTTCCTTGGCTTCAGTCAGCTGTTGCAGATACTCCGCCTGCTGTTGAGCGATCCCCATCTGAGGAGCCACCTGCAGCATGACCGAGATATCCGACTCCTGCCATTGGCGAGGTCCCGAGTTCTGATAGGCCGCCAGTAGACCCCATAACTTTTGGCCTTGATAGATCGCCACGATCACATAGGCCCGTGCTTGGTAGGACTTGAGAATATCCAGATAGCACTGGGAGAACCCTTCGTTGTAGATATCTGGGGTGACCCGATAGAGCTTGCCCTGGCTGTACATGCCCCCCTGAGTGCGCTGCAGGTAGGTGTCCGTATGGGCGCTACGACCGTTGACCCGACCATTGCTTTGGCCCTGATTGGCTCCCTTGGCCAGATCCTGGGCGCTACAGTCACTGATGTTCTCCAGCAGGGCGGTATTGGTCTGTTGTTCCTGCAGGATCGAGACCCAACCGGGGGCCACCGACTCCGCCACAAACTGGCCACTCCAATCGGCGTTGAACCGATAGATCCCCACTCGATCACAATTGAGCAGTTCCCGGAGCTCCTGGGTCGAGGTGCGATAGATCTCTTGAATATCCACAGACTGCCGGATCCGATCGATGATCCGGGTCACCGCCCGCTCCCTCTCAGTCGCCGCCTGAATCTGCTACAAAGCGAGCCTGTTGTCGAGATCGAGTCAACTCCGCGATCGCCCGTGACACTAGCTCCACCTCCAGATCCTGCCAAGACCGGGGCCGACGACACTGTTGGATCCCCACCAGACCCCAGATCTGATCCCCCTCCCAGAGCGGTAGAGCCAGACTGGCGTTGATCTGATACTGCTGCCAGAGCTGTTGTTGATAGGGCATCAACTTAGCCCGCTGTGCCGAGGGAATAGCCACGATCCGGTGTTTGTAAAGATCTTGAGCCTCCGGCACCCCGAAGATCAAAGCCGGTAACGACTGATTCACCATGGGGGTATAGCCCCGAGTCACCGCCTCCGCGATCACCTGCTCTGACTCCAAAGCGTAGATCACTACCCGATCCGCCTTCAGCAATCGATGCAACACTTGAGCGATCACAGACAGCTGTTGATCAGGGGACTCCGCTTGATTGAGAGTTCTCACCAACTCCTCTGTTACCTGCCGCAGCCGCTGTTGACGAGTCCGGATCTCCCGTTCCACCCCCGAGGTGATGAAGGATTCCACCCGTTGTAAAGAGGACTGGATCCCTGGATCCCTGTTGAGCTGCTTTTGTTGCAGTGCCGTTTTGAGATGCTCCAGATCCTGAGCCACCTGGGTCCGAGATTCTGTTGGGGGAGCGGATCGTGACCCTTGACTCCGGGCCTCCCCTTCGATGATCTGCTCGATCTCAGGATCCACGGTTGGGGCAGCAGCATCGGATCCTAGATCCTGATCTGGGGTCGGGCTCTCCTCGCCAAAAAAGTCGCTCACTAGATCCTCGATAGTGTTGAACGACTGGCTGTTTTGAGGGCGGTAGGCAGTGGTCATCTTTCAGTCTCCAGGGCAAGTGATCGGGTGAGGGCTAACAGAGTTAAAGGCAGGGGCTTGTGAGGAAATTACCTGAATAGGATCGATCTTCACATCCGTCAAATCGCTGATTTCAGCTGCACTACGGATCAGAGATCAGGGTCGCGACCTGTAACACGATATCTCCAGAGCTACGGATATAGCCTTGGGCATATCGCTGTAGATCGGGTGAGATCCAGTTGGCTAAGGGGGGCAGGAAATCCGATAGTTCATAGCTCTCGATCTCATCCACCTCAGGAACCACCAATCCCATCGCTCGCTCCTGATGATGAATGATCACCCCCATCAGCTGCTCCGTTTGTCTGAAATCTAACAGGGGATATCCCAACAGCGAGCCCAGATCCAGAACCCAGAGAAACTCTCCTCGCCAATTCAAGGTACCTAACACCGAGGCATCCATCTGCGGGATCGGTAGGATCTCCAGCGGATCTAGAGGTTGGACACCTTTGATCTGGGTTAGAGGTAGCAACAGGGAGCGATCAGAGCCCAACTTAACCCATCCCTGACAAGTTAAGAAAACCGAGCATTTGTCAAGAGTGAATATGCTTAG
>CAYSEO010000273.1:0-6179 GCA_964429885.1 uncultured bacterium | reverse complement strand
AGGTCATATCCACGATCAACAGATGAGGCGTGATCTGAGTCACCAGATCCATCATGTCGGCTTGGGGAGGCGCGATCACAGTGATGCAGTCCTGGGATTCAAAGATAGCCCGCCACAGCTCCGCCTGATCGGTCTGGTGCTGAACAATGAGAACCGTTCTCGTTCGGTCTGACATGGGTGTCTTACTGCTCCTGTCGATCGCTTGGGTCTGAGGTGCAAGGCCCAGAGCCCCAATAGGCTATTCCGCAATTGCACATTAGGAGAATCGGCCAGAATGTTCGTACTGACTCGTCACACATGGCAAAACATGCTTGCCGATCCACTTGTGGGCCAGTATCGCCCTTGTCTTCCCCCTAACAAGTAGCAGCCTATACGGTAGAGTGGGGGGATCTCTGGTTTTTCAGATCCCCTTGATCGTTTTGACCCTCTGGTTGATCCTGTGGGTGTTGATCTTGCGGGTGGTTGGGCTCAGCCCTCTCTTCCGCCTCGATCTCCGCTTGTAAGGCCGCCAACTGCTCTGGACTCATCTGCTCGATCTGTTGTCTCAGACGTTCGGTTTCGTAGACCTGTTGCTGGCGATGCAAGCTCATGCGCCCCGAGAGCACTCGACTCAGATATCCCGCTGTCCAGACCACAAACCCCAGCAGTAGCAGCACGCTAGCCCCTGTCTGAGCGGTAGCCTCCGAGATCCCCAGCAGCCTCACCCCCCCATAGAGGGCTCCACCCCCCAGTAGGACGATGCAACCAAAGATCAGGATGTTGAGACGACTATCCGTCCGCATGGGGTCACCTGCCGTTCAGATCTTACGAAGCTGGGGACGGTGATTGATGAAGCCACCCACCAACAACATGCCAGGGAAAAAGACTAACGTCAAAAAGAACATCAGTAGTTTCTCCCAGCCACTGGAGACATTGAAGCGCTTGTCCACATAGATCATCACCAGGATGGGCATCACCAATAGATAGACCCCAGCAGTGCCCGCATAGACCAGGAGAAGCAGTAGATTTGGATCCATAGAAGTTAAAGAAGGGTGTCAAAGTATTGCAGACTCATCCTATTGTACCTTTTCTGCTCAGATCTGAGGGAGAGTGGTTTCCCTAGATCCGTCATAGACCAGCACTGATGGCCTCAACTGGACAGGTGGGTATACATTGTTCACACATGACGCAGCGACTCTGGAGGAACTCCAGCTGCCAGTGGGGCGGACGCATCCGCAGGGCCTCGGTGGGGCAGACGCCGGTACAGAGACCACAATCCACGCACCGATCGGTGTTGATCTGGATCTCGCGGGTCTGTTCCGAGACATCGATGCCCAGGGAGCGAGCCCAGTCCAGGCAAGCCTCCACCTGATCGATATCCCCAGACAGCTCCATCACCAGGGTGCCCACCTCATCTGGAGCCACGCGGGCTCGCACGATATTGGCGGCCACATCAAAGTCCTTGGCAAATCGATAGGTGATCGGGATCCCCACCTGCTCGCGGGCAAAGATCAGGGTCACACGCTTGCGCATGGTTCGGGTGCTCCAGTCATCGATCCGAATTGAGCTCGATCCTAACCTTCTACCCAGGCGGGTAGGTAGATACGAGCCTGACGCAGTTGCGCATCTAGATCGCGGCTACGGGGCTCATGGCGGTTGACCAAGGCCCAAAATTCTGGGGAGTGATCGAGATGTTGGGTGTGACACAGCTCATGCACCAGGACATAGCGCACCAGATCTGGGGGCAGAAACAGCAGTTTATCGTTGAGGCTAATGGTATGGCGTTGGGAGCAGCTGCCCCAGCGGGTCTTCTGGCTACGGATCGTCAGTTTGCCGCTGGGCAGATCCAGTTGAGTGCTGAGGGATCGCAGTTGGGCCTCCAGGTGGAGCTTGGCTTGAGTACGGAGCCACTGCCGCAGGGCTTGACCACAGTTGGACCAGTTGTCAATGTCTCCCACCAACTCCAAGGAGTCGCTGCGGTGCAGCAGCTGGATCTCGGTGGTGGAGCGGGAACGGTAGTGGATCGTCCAGTTACGGTTGAGGGCTCGCAGCCAGACATGATCAGGGTAGGTGGCCGCTCCCCGTTGTTGTCGTTGCTCCCGAACCTGTTGCAGGGTGCGCTGTAGCCAACGGGTCTTGGTCTCCAGGAGAGAGGGGATACGGTCGGGGTCAAACCCCTGAGGGATGATCACCTCCACCTCGGCCTGGGGCGTGATCTGGAGGCGAATGCGCCGCGCCTTAGCACTCTCGCGCACAGTGTAGGGAGGTAGCATGATCCATGAAACCAAGCCAGTCAGTTAGGATAAGGATATCGTGTTGATTCGAAGCCTGTACCACTAGGAGAGAGGATCTATGACCTTCTTCGACTCGGAGATCGTCCAGCAGGAGGCTAAACAGCTCTTTGAGGATTTTCAATCATTGATGCAGTTGGGCGGCGACTATGGCAAATTCGATCGAGAGGGCAAGAAGCTGTTCATCGAGCGTATGGAGGAGCTGATCGAGCGGCAACGCATCTTTATGAAGCGCCTGGAATTGTCGGATGATTTCATGGCCCAGATGACGATGCAGCAACTGCAGAGCCAGTTGGGATCTTTCGGGGTCTCCCCCCAGCAGATGTTTGAGCATACCAAGACGGCCTTAGAACGCATGAAAGCTGAGGCCGATGATTAGCTCTCGATGATCATGACGGGATCGCTCGGGATCCCTTCAGATCCCATGGCAGCGACCTCTGGATCTCAATGTCTATCCCACTCTTGTCCCAGGGGAGTACATCTATGGCGCAACCTCTGCTAACCCGCAGTCAACAGGTGATTCTCGATCTGCTACTGACTCATTCTCAACCGCTGTCGGCTCAGGAGATCTTTGTGGCACTGCGTCAGGACCAGCAACGGGTGGGGTTGGCGACGGTGTATCGAGCCCTGGAGACCCTTCGCAACCAAGGTCAGATCCAGGCGGTGGATTTAGGGGAGAGCCAGTCCTACTATCAGGTTTTGCCCAGCGATGGTCATACCCAACATCATCTGATCTGTACCCAATGCCGTCGGGTGATCCCACTATCGAAATGCCCTGTTCATGAGTTGGAGGAGGCCCTCTCCCATCAACATAATTTCGTGATCGACTATCACGTGCTGGAGTTTTACGGGATCTGTAGCGATTGCCAGGGATAAGGATCTTGATCTGGAAGTTGATCCCCAGGTTTTGGCATCCCTCAGCTAGAGGGATCGATGCGAATCAGCACTTGGCCAAACTCCACAGGCTGGCTATTGGAGACCAGGATCTCGGCGATCTCTCCGTCCACCTCAGCCTCTAGCTCATTCATCAACTTCATCGCCTCAATGATGCACAGGGTCTGTCCCTTGCGGACTCGATCTCCCTTTGCGACGAAATCAGGTTCGCCAGGGGCGGCGGCACTGTAGAAGGTCCCCACCATAGGAGAGATCACATCGACCCAATGGGCCTTTGCGGTCGAGGGGGGCGGCTCCCGATCTGAGGCCATGACTGGTGAGGGGATATCCCCTCCACGGTAAGATCCATTATCTGCTTCCCCCGGCTGAGCAGGAGAGACGATCGGGGCGGTCACTCCCGTTTCCCCTTTGCGGAGGTTCAGCCGAAACCCCTCCACCTCCAGGTTGAGCTCCACCACACTGCTGTGTTCTAGAGCCATCAACAGATCTCGAATTTCCTGCCAATTCACCCCATCCAAGTGACGCTCCTGCTCCTCAGCTACAACAGCACCGTTCGATCCACTAGCCCTATCCCAGGGTCTCGATCCCTCAACTGACTAATTCTCCCGACCCAGATAGCTATCGGTGCGGGTGTCCACTCGGATCCGTTCCCCTGATTTGATGAATAGGGGCACCTGGATCTCGGCCCCGGTCTCCAGGGTGGCCGGTTTAGTTCCCCCCGTGGCGGTATCGCCCTTGACTCCCGGATCCGTCTGGGTTACCTCCAATACCACCGTATTGGGCAACTCCACCTCGATCACCTGCTCATTCCACCGTAGGATGGCCACCTCCATCTCCTCCTTCAGATATTTGACCGAGGTGCCGATCTGATCTGGGGTCAGAGGGGTTTGCTCATAGGTCTCCATGTCCATGAACACATAGCCGTCCCCCTCCGGATAGAGGTACTGCATATTCACCTTCTCGATGGTGGCGGAGGGGATCGATTCACTGGCTCGAAAGGTACGCTCCTGGACGTTGCCTGACTTCATATTCTTTAGCTTGGTCCGCACAAATGCTGCCCCCTTACCCGGTTTGACGTGCAGAAACTCCACGACCTTCCAGGGTTCGTTGTCCAGCTCGATGGAGACACCAGGACGCAGATCGTTGCTTGAAATCATGGCCGCACAGGTAGGGGGTAGATTCGGGATCGATTGTACCCTGACCATCGTGCCCTTTTGATCGCGTGTCAGAGGATCGAGGGGATCTCCAACCCGGATCCAGAGGCTGCTTAGCTATGGATGGGGGGTTGACGACCGTAAAACGGTTCTACTGCATACCAGGGGGACTCCTGAGATCCCTGTCGTTGCTGAGCAGCTAGCTGAGCGACCGCCTCCACGGGGGGAGGATCCTGAAAATCGGCCTCAGCGACACAGTGGATCGATCCAGCTCGATGCTCTGCCCATGCTGAGGCGGACCAGAGTTGCTCTGTGGTTAGGGTAATCAGATAACCTGAGTGGGGATCAAAGCCATACTGTCCCACGATCCAATCCCCCCGTTGGGCATCCATCTCCACCCAGAGATCCGGAGGAGGATCCTCAGGGTGCTGCTGGTGATAAGCGTAGGCAACTGCAGCCAAAGCCGAGATCCCAAACACAGGGATCCCCAAAGTCTGACCCAATGTGCGGGCTACTGTGACCCCTAATCGGGATCCGGTAAAGCTACCAGGTCCCTTGGCCACTCCGATCGCGATCAGATCGGACCACTGTTGGGGAGGTAGGAACGCCTCCAGGTGAACATGCAGCTGACCTGCCAGGGATCGAGCCAGCCACCAGCTCTGACTGCGACAGCTTTGATCAGAGAGATCTAACAGAGCCAGCCCTAGGGAGGGTGTGGTGGTGTGGATCCCGAGCAGCCAGCCCTGAGATGACGTCATGGCGAGGGGAACTTAGTGATCGACGGAAACCTCTAGACCGAAACTAGCATCATTCAGGAGTCCCACCGCGTAGACCGTGAAGTTGTTGTCCGCTGTCACCGTTAGAGAGGTGGAGAAAACGTTGAGATTCGTACCCGCCGCAAACACAGTGATGTCGTAGGTGTCTGGGGGAACCGCGATCCGCCCAAAGATATCTGAGGAGGAGCCGAAGGGCAGATCTTCCACCAAAGCCTCTCCGGTCGGATCATTGATGCCCAAGCGGACATCCACTGGGGGTGCATCCGGTGCTAGGTGCAGGACCCGGAGCTCGGCCAATCCAGGAGTTGGTGTCACATCATCGGTAAAGCTGAGGATCTGGAGCGGAGCGGCTCCCTCAAACGGAGCAACCAGACCTGTAACCACCACGGTTTGATTGGTGTCCTCAGGGAAGAAGAAGGAGTCCCCGATCACGAAGCTGCCATCAGGTAAAGTCACATCGACATCAACACTGCCGGAGGGAAAGGGAACATAGGTCCCGGCAGCATCGGGAGCCACCTCAAAGAAGTTGAGACCAGGAAAGGCCAGTAGACCATTGGCAGAAACATCCACCGTAGGGGCATCGGGGGACGCATGTACGGCTCTGACCAGGAACTCCGATTCCTCAGGAGGAATGGGCGTAGGTTGGGGGGGAGCGATCGACACCGATCCATCATCATCGGAGCAACTCACGGCCAAGAGGCTAGCCAGTAGGACACAACCCAGTCCTAGGGTGCGAACAGTTCGATCCATCTCAACTCCTCATCGTTAGTAGGCGAGTTCATTCGCACAGAACACTCATCGTTGGAGATCTGGATCCCCCTACAGAGCCTGTGCCATTACCCTGTTTGACCCCTCAGTGAGACCTGAAGTTCCCGGATCCGGATCGCTTTTGGGATCAGAGAGGACCCTTACGCATAGCGTCTGGAACCTGTCAAGCATTGACAAAACTTAATGCACTGCTTAACTTAAGAACAAGAACGCCCTATCCACCGCGTTCTGCACATATCTCAATCATTCTGGAGTAATCCACCCATGACTACTGTTGTTCAGCGTCGCGCTAACAGCAGCCTGTGGGAGCAGTTCTG
>CAYSEO010000272.1:423-6205 GCA_964429885.1 uncultured bacterium | reverse complement strand
GATCTCACCCCCCATCCCCTGATCCTGCTGCAAACCTCAGAGACCGAGGTGATCGCCCTAGAGGTGGATCAGGTCCTCGATCGCCAGGAGAGGGTGATCCGTCCAGTCAGTCCCCTGCGCACCGCCCCCGACTATCTCTGTGGCTGCACCTTGGATCGAGATGGCTATCCCATGATGATCCTGGATCCGGTGGCTCTGATGCACCAGTCAGGATCCTCTTCCCCTCCCTCCAGTTCACTCCCCACCGCTGCGCCTCAACGACCCCAGATCCCTGCCGCTGTCTCTGCTGCTCCCACCGTGCTCCTGGTAGAGGACTCCGCCAGCATGCGTCAAACTGTGCAGCTGATCCTGGTGCGAGAGGGCTACACCGTGTTACTGGCTAGCCAAGGACGGGAAGCCCTGGAGATCCTTCGACACCGACCCGATGTGGATCTGATCTTGTCAGATCTAGACATGCCCGAGATCAATGGCGTAGAGTTACTCCGCACCTTGCGTCAGGATTCAGGGACCTCACCGATCCCGTTTGTCCTGCTTACCTCCCAAACCGAGGTGCGATATCGACAGCTGGCCTTCACCTTGGGGGCTACTGCCTACCTCAACAAACCCCCAGTGGAGGCCGAATTATTGTCCGTCCTGGATCGTCTGCTATCATTCCCGAGAGGATCCGCCTAGCTCACCAGCGATCTGCGCAGACGCCTTCAGAAGTGTTGCGAGATAGGGCAGAGTTACGCAAAATAATGAAAGAAACATTAAGTTTGTTGTCACCCTCAAGGAAAACGCCGCCATGGCTACAGAAACTCTGGTTCGCTCCGCAACCGCCCGCAAGCATATGCCCATGTATCGGGTGCTGCTGCACAACGATGATTTCCACTCCCAAGAGTATGTGGTGGAGACCCTGATCAAGACCATCCCCGGCATGCAACTGCCTCAGGCCACCGACATCATGCTAGAGGCCCACAACAATGGCATGGCCGTAGTGATCATCGTGCCCCAAGAGCATGCCGAGTTCTACTGCGAACAGCTGAAGCTGCATGGCCTATTCAGCTCCATCGAGCCCGAGTGCTAACGGTATTCCGCATCCCTGTCCGGACCTGAGATCGGTACCATGGGTCTACCAACTCGACGGTGGAGATCTAACTGTGGTTTGGCGGGGATGGTCCTGGATCCGCTCCCTTCGATCACCCTGGCGCATTGGGGTGTTCCTAGGTTTGCTGTTGCTCAGCGTTGCCCCTCCCGTAGGCTTGCTCTGGCTCGGCTGGCCTGGTTTACGGGATCTGCTGTGGATCCCGCTCTATATCGCCCTGTTGGCTTGGTTGTGGATCTGGGGACATCGAGTTAGAGGTCAACTCCATCCCTATGGGGATTACGGCCTACCTCCCTCCCAACCTGTGGGTCTGGCCATCGGGATCGGATGTCTATGGGGCTTAGCAGGTTTACTACTGTTTTTCTGGATCGAGGGGGCCCTAGGCTGGCTGGTGTGGCAACCGATCTCGGGCTCTCAGATCTGGCTGCCGTTGCTCTCAGGCTTGGGTCTGGGTCTGGGGGTGGCCTGGGTGGAGGAGCTCCTGTTTCGGGGCTGGCTGTGGAATGAATTACGAGATGACCATGGGCCTGGCTGGGCCAGTGGGAGTAGTAGCCTGATCTTTGCGATCGCCCACTTTCTAAAACCTTGGCAGGAGATCCTGAGGACTTGGCCGCAATTCCCAGGGCTGATGCTCATGGGGTGGGTGTTGATCCGGGCTCGCCATCTCACTCCAGGGCAACTGGGATCGGCGATCGGCCTTCATGCCGGTTGGGTCTGGGGCATCACCTGGGTCAATACTCTGGATTGGGTTGCGTATACCGATCAGGTCCCTGAATGGATCACAGGTATCGAGGGTAACCCTCTGGCTGGCGTGGTGGGACTCGTCTTTCTAATCCTGAACGAGGGATGTATTCGGCTCTATGCTCGCTGCAGACCTATCCTCCCAGATCTGGACTCTACTAGCTCTTCATGATGAGCGGAGTCAACTAAGAGGCTTATGGATCGGTTGTCGCGGAGGGAGGTTCTGACCCCAAAACATCGGTGAACGCCAAGATCTCCTGCAATCGTTGGGGCTGCGTGAGATGTAGATAGCCCAATAGAGCCTCAAAACCGGTCGCTCGACGATAGGTTTCGATGGAGAGATGACGGGGAGGACGTTTGGCCCCATTTTGTCCCCAACGAACGATCTCCTGCTCCTGGGGGCTGAGATGGGGCAACAGAGCCGTCAAGATCTGGGCTTGGGCCTCCCCTCGCACTCGGTCCACCACCTGTCGATGGAAACGATCGAGCCGTTGGGGGGGGAATAAGTAATGTTGCCGAACATGCAGTTCATAGATCGCATCCCCCAGGTAGGCCAGGGCTGCCGGGGAGAGCCGTCGGATCTGAGCGGGACTCAGCTGAAGGGTCGTTGTGGGATCGGGGCCGGGTGATGAGGTCATGAGCATCCGCAAAGTTGTTTTGGCCGCTGTGGATGGCCTCTATGGACGTTTTAGCCAAGCCCCTGATGGAACTAGATGCCCTCTCTCCCTAGGGTTGGGCAAAGCCAGGACTCGGAGGATCGAGGGCTCCAGGGATTAGAATAGAGCTGCTCTAGCTATCGATCATCCTAAACCTCTCGATCTGCATGCTCGATCAGACTCCCCCTTCCGACTCTGGTGCAACCGGATCCTCTGGGTCCCAGGAGCCCATCCCAGTTGATGTGGTAGTGGTGGGGGCTGGGATCACAGGCCTGACCTTAGGGCACCGCCTTCACCAACAGGGGATCAACCTAGTGGTGTTGGAGGCGAGCTCTCGCCCTGGGGGGTCAATCTCCAGTCAAACCGCCCAAGGCTATTGTTGGGAGGAAGGACCCAATAGCTTTACCCCAACTCCCGCCCTGGTTAACCTGATCGCGGAGCTGGGATTGGCAGATCAGTTGGTGTGGGCGGATGGCAAGCTGCCCCGCTTTGTCTGTTGGGATCGACAACTGTTGCCGGTGCCCCTCAGCCCTCCTGCGGCTCTAACCACTCCTTTACTCTCTGTGGGGGGTAAGCTGAAGGCCCTGATCGGGTTACTGGGATTTGTTAGCCCTCCCCCCGATCAGGAGGAGACGGTGGAGCAGTTCTTCAGGCGCCAGTTTGGGGCAGAGGTGACCCAGAGGTTGGTGTCTCCGTTCACCTCGGGGGTCTATGCCGGGGATGTGGCGCAGCTGAGTGCTCAGGCGGCCTTTGCTCGGGTGGCCGATCTAGAAGCCAATTATGGCAGTGTCTTTGCAGGACTCTGGCAGGCTCCGCGCCCTCAACCCGATCCGATCTCGCCCGAGGTCCACCCTCAGCCCCGTCGAGGCCAGTTGGGAAATCTACGCAAGGGGCTGCAACAGTTGCCGGAGACCCTGGCAGATCATCTGGGAGATCAGCTGCGGTTGGGGTGGCAGGTACAATCCATCCGGGCAGTGGGATCGACCGATCGCTCCGACTCTGAGCCCACTTCAGATTCTCTCCCCTATCAACTCCAGATCCAAACCGCCAATGGGATCCGACAGATCCAAACCCGAGCGGTGATCCTGACGGTGCCCGCCTACAGTGCCGCCGAGATCCTCGACCCCCTCACCCCTCAGGCCAGCGAGCTCCTGCGTCAGATCCCTTATCCGCCAGTGGCTGTAGTGGCCCTGGGGTACCCAGAGACGGCCCTGCCCCAGCCTTTACGGGGATTCGGGCATCTGATCCCGCGTTCTGAGGGGTTGCGGACCTTAGGCACGATCTGGTCCTCCTGTCTGTTTCCAGATCGGGCTCCCCAGGGGTATCACCTGCTGCTCTCCTTCATCGGTGGGGCGACGGATGCCGATTATGTGCGTCAACATCAGGTACCGCCGATCACGGAGCTCTCCGCCGCCCAACGGGCTGAGATCGTTCATCAGGAGCTGTCACGGGTGTTGTTGACCCAGGCCGTTCAGCCCCAGATCTTGGGGGAGAAGCTGTGGATGCGGGCCATTCCCCAGTACACCCTGGGCCATCGCCATCGTCTGCACCAGATCCAGGAGAGCCTGAGTGCCTGGCCGGGGATCCGTCTCTGTGCCAACTACTGGGATGGGGTCGCCCTAGGAGATTGTGTCAAACGAGCCCATCGGGAGGCAGAGCAGGTGATGGCCGATCTGCAAGCTCCCTCCTGATCTCCGCTGCTGCACACTGAACCATGGCGCTGGACTATCGTAACCGCAACGCGCTCTGGGGCTCGATCTTGGCGGAGACCTTGGTGCGGCTGGGACTAACCCATGCTGTGATCTGTCCAGGCTCCCGTTCCACCCCGATCGCCTTCGCCCTAGCCCAACATCCTCAGATCCAGGCCATCCCGGTGTTGGATGAGCGATCAGCGGCCTTTCTAGCCCTCGGACTGGGCAAACGATCGGGTCAACCGGCTGCTGTGATCTGTAGCTCGGGCACGGCTGGGGCTAATTTCTATCCGGCTCTGATCGAGGCCCGAGAGAGCCAGGTGCCCCTGTTGGTGTTGACAGCAGATCGGCCCCCTGAGTTGAGGGAGTGCAGCTCCGGCCAGACCATCGATCAGGTCAAACTGTTTGGCACCTATCCCAACTGGCAGATCGAGCTGATGTTACCCTCTACGGATCCGGAGCACTTGGCCTATCTGCGGCAACGGCTACGTCACATCTGGGAGCGGTGTCTGTGGCCTGTGCCGGGCCCAGTTCATGTCAATCTGCCCTTTCGAGATCCTCTACCCCCTGTGGCGGATCCGGATCCCGGTGGCTTGAGCCTGCGTCTGGATGAGGACAGCTTCTTTGGCCATCTCTCCCCGATCGTCTTACCTCAGATCTCTAGGGAGGCGCTGCCCTGGTCTACCTGGCGCTCCACGGGACGAGGGGTGATCGTGGCCGGACCCGCTCAACCTAGGGATCCGTTGGCCTACTGTCATGCTGTCGCTCAGCTCTCCCAATACTTAGGTTGGCCTGTCCTGGCGGAGGGACTCTCCCCCCTGCGCAACTGCCGATCCCTCAACCCTCACCTGATCTCCACCTACGATCTGGTGCTACGCCATCCCCAGAATGCGGAGAGATTACGACCGGCACTGGTGATCCGACTGGGCCCCCTACCCACCAGTAAGATCCTGAGGCAATGGCTGCAGGAAACCCAAGTTCCCACCTGGGTGATCGACAGTAGCCCTCAGGAGCGAGACCCACTTCACGGACAGACCATCCCTCTCCACATCTCCCTCGAATTCCTCACCGAGCCGATCTCCTCTCTCCCCATCGATCTCAAGGATCACGCTCCTGATCCGCTGGATTATCTGCAAGATTGGCTACAGGTTGAGGCGCAAGCTCGACATCTCATCGATCAGGATCTGGAGTTAAACTCATCCTGGATCGAGAGCCGCATCCCCTGGTTACTCCCTCAGATCCTGCCGCCCCATACCTCACTATTTATCGCCAATAGCCTGGCAGTGCGGGATGTGGAGTGGGTTTGGCCTCCTAATGATCAACAGATCCAACCCTGCTTTAACCGAGGTGCCAATGGGATCGACGGCACCCTCTCCAGCGCCCTCGGGGTCGCCCAAGCCCAACCTGATCGGCCCACCGTTTTACTGACCGGCGATCTGGCCCTGTTGCACGACACCAACGGCTTTCTCCTCCGTCCCCATTTTCAAGGACATCTCACCATCTTGTTGATCAACAACCAGGGGGGCGGCATCTTTGAACTCCTGCCCGTAGCCCAGTTCGATCCCCCCTGCGGGTGCGTCTGGGCGCCCGCGCCGTCGGGGGGCGGTGCG
>CAYSEO010000272.1:0-413 GCA_964429885.1 uncultured bacterium | reverse complement strand
TCTTCGCGACCCCCCAGTCCGTGGACTTTGCAGGGTTGTGTACCAGTTACGGTGTAGATCACCAGTTGATCACCACCTGGCCCCAGCTGATCGCCTGCCTCAACCCTATACCCACCACCGGGATCCGAGTCCTGGAGATCCAAACCGATCGCAAACAGAGCGCCCACTGGCGACAACAGCAGTTTCATCACTGGTCCCAACAGATCTCTCTGACACCCCCTACAGAGCCTACCTAGCTGCAGATGTTGGGACTCTGAGATCCCTTCAGACCTCATCCAGGAGCTGAGTGCTGTCCAACTGGGTTGAGCGTCCAGAGAGATCCGGCTGCTTCTCGTCCATCAATAGGGTGCCATCGATCTGGGTCGGATGGGCACCTCCGTTGGTATCTCCTGCCTTGAAGGGATCGGAGTCCT